>JBJXEX010000456.1:0-26805 GCA_046156195.1 Planctomycetaceae bacterium
GGCGACGAACTCACCTTTTTCGTTGGAGAGGTTCACATCTTTAAGAACCTCCGAGCGCCGGCCGGCGGCTCCATAGCCTTTGCTCACGCCTTTGATTTCGAGAAAACCCATAGTGCCAAAATGCGGGGAGTGCAGAGTTCAGAACGCCGATTTGAAACGGGCTTCGACAAAGCTCATCATCCGGTCGAGCACAAATCCGACCAGTCCGATGACAATGATGCAGAGGATCATTTGCGGATAACTCGGCGCGTTGTACGCCTGCCAGAGGAAACCGCCGACCCCGGGCCGGCCCGTCAGCATTTCGGCGGCGACGATCACCAGCCAGGCGATGCCCAGGCTCAGCCGGAAGCCGGTGAACATGTACGGCAGCGTCGCGGGCAGCAGGATCTTCAACAGCGTCTGCGTGCGAGACAGATTCAGCACGCGAGCCACATTGAGATAGTCCTGCGGGATCGCTCGCACACCGACCGCCGTGTTGAGCACTGTCGGCCACATCGAACAGAGAGCGATTGTGAACAGCGCGGCCGGTTCCGACTTCTGGAACAGCACCAGTCCCAACGGCAGCCATGCCAACGGCGAGACCGGGCGCAGAATTTGAATGATTGGATCGAACGTCTTCGCGAACATCTTGGACATCCCCAGCACAAAGCCGAGCGGCGTGCCGATCACCAGTGCGATCGTGTAGCCCTTCGCGACCAGAATCAGCGAGTACCAAGTAAAGCGCAGAATCCCTTGATCCAACTCGCCCCGTTTCTCAAACGGCTGCGTCAGATAGGGCAAGCTGACTTGAAACGTCTTCCACGGCGTCGGCAGATTCGTTGCCCACGTCTTGCTCGAAATGGCCCACAGCACCACGACGGCAACCATGCCGACAAGCGGCAGCAGCAACCAGTCACCTCGGAATTTGCGTTCGTTCATAAGAGCACCAATTCAGCTTCTGATGGATTCATGCCCGGCCGACAGCCGATCGCCGTTTGCCGACAGCCGTCATACCGTTTTTTGTGATTCGCAAAAAAGGGGATAGCGGCTGTCGGCTATCGGCTGTCGGCGTTCGGCCAATCACTTCAGACTGTTGATCGCGAAGGATGTTGCGTACTTCTCCGGATCAGCCGGATCGAACGTGACACCGTCGAAGAATGTTTCGGGATCGGAGTTTGCTCCTCCATGAGCGAAACCGATTTCCTTCATCGCCTCTTCGTAGAGGTCGGGCCGCATCACTTGCTTGGCGATGCCCTCGTAATCGGGAGTCCCTTCGACCATGCCCCAGCGGCGAAACTGCGACAGCCACCACGTCGCGTACTTGAGTTGCGGGTAGTTACAGTTGCGGTCGTGGAAGGTCATGTAGTTCTTGTCCTGCATCGAGCGGCCGTCGCCCATGTCGTAGTGGCCCTGCATCCGACCGAGGATGATCTCCTTCGGGCAATTGATGTACGTCGCCTTCGAGACGATCTCCGCTTGTTCCGGCCGGTTGTCCATGTTGTCGAGCCAAACGCTCGCTTCATGTAGAGCTTTCAACGCCGCTTTGACGGTCTTCGGATTCTTTTCCGCGAACTCGGCGGTGAAGGCACAAACCTTCTCCGGGTGATCGGGCCAAATCTCCTGAGTGGCCAACGACGTGAAGCCGATGCCGTCGGCGATGGCTCGCGCGTTCCACGGTTCGCCGACGCAGAAACCATCCATCTTGTCGACCTTCATGTTGGCAACCATCTGCGGCGGCGGCACGGTGATCAGCGACACGTCGGTATCGGGATTGATGCCGCCGGCCGCGAGGTAATACCGCATCCACATCGCGTGCGTGCCGGGAGGAAACGTCATCGCGAAGGTAAGCGGAGTCCCTTTCGCCTTAGCCTCGTCCGCGAACGGCTTCAGAGCCTTCGGATCGTTGGCGACTTTCCCTTTGAAGCTGGCCTTAAGAGTGATGGCTTGTCCGTTTCGATTGAGCAGCCACGGCACGACCATCGGTTTCTTCGGTGAACCGAGCAACCCCATCGTCGAGGCGATCGGCATTCCCAACAGCATGTGCGTCGCGTGCAGATCGCCATTGGAAAGCGAATCGCGAATCGCGGCCCAACTGGCTCCCTTCGAGACCGTCGAGTTGATGCCGTACTTCTTGAAGAACCCTTTCTCGTGAGCAATCACGATCGGCGAGCAATCGGTCAGCGCGATGATGCCGAACTTCAAATCGCTCACCTCCGGCGCATCCGAGGGAAACGGTCCCGACGCGGGAGTTGGCCAAGCCGGTTTGCCATCAGTGGCGGAGACTCCCTCCGAAACCGACTCGACTCCGCAACCCGTGGCGACCAGCGTCGCTCCCAAGCCGGCCGCCGCACCGAGAAACCGCCGACGGGTGAGCGATGCCAATGCTCCCTGAGCACCGCTCACGCGCGTCGGAGGTTTGTGCTCGCCGACGGGCGTATTTGTTATTGATGGCAAATTCAGATTCTCACGAGGTATCACGGACATGAATTGAAACTCCTTGAATAGCGGCTACGACGGATTCGGCTTCATCAAAAGGCGCGTTGAGACTCCGGCAAGACATATCTGGCCGCAACGTCAGACAGCGCGAGGTATCCATTGAACTTCGCCACCGCATCGGGCTGCGACCAATCGAATGCAAACTCGTCTTCGAGAACCTCCAGCAGCAACGTGCCGAGATCGTCGCGAGTCCACATCGCCTGATGAGTGCGTCGCATCTCTTCCACAATTCGATGAGCGAATCGCACACGAAACTCAAACGACGTCGGGAGCGTCACAAGCTTGCGATGAGTGGCCACCATGATGAAGTCCTTTCGACAAAGGACGGCATCGCAAGCGATGTACCTGGAGAACGCTGAGTGCCGAGTTGCCATTCGTTTGCGTGGGAAGTCACGCCTGACGTTCGGACGCGATCCGCAAAACACCGGGCAGACCACAGGTGGCTGTACCGGACCTCTGATTGCGACAAAGCAGGGATGCTGAACCGCGCGGCAACTCGTCGCTCAGGCGGCCCGCCTGAGTCGTGTCGTCTTTGGCGACGACGATGCAGGCGAGCCGCCTGCACTACGAGCCGAAAGCGTGGTTGACCACGTTTATTGATCCGCGTCGCATCAGCCGCTTGTCGGAAATCGTGTCGTCCGTAAACTCCGATGGCATTATTCATCACCCAGCATCGCGACTCGCTCAATCACGCGGCGCTTAGAGAACTCTCGTGGACGGCCAACGATCGTTGAATCAATTTGTTCTTGGCCATGCCGTCCCCTTCTCGGTCTTGCTGGTGAGTGTGGTCTTCATCGTCGATGCCATTCTGCCGCTGGGAGTGGCCAGCGCGGTGCCGTACACGTTTGCGGTGTTGCTGGCGTTGAAGGCTCGGTCACCGCGGTTTGGAGTTTGGGTCGCGGTCGGTTGTTGTGTGCTGACGTTCGCGAAGATGGGGTTGTTTCCCGATCGGGGCACGACGGAGCTTTGGAAGGTCATCACCAATCGTTGTTTGGCGGTCTTCGCGGTTGGCACGTCAGCCTTGTTAGGAGTGCAACGACGGCGGGCAGAGGATCAACGTCAGCAGGCGGAAGCTCAAATGCGTTTGCATCTGGCCGACCTGGCTCATCTCGGACGGCTCAAGACCGCCGGGCAATTGGCGACGAGCTTGGCTCACGAATTGAATCAGCCACTGGCGGCGGTCTCGTTGCAGTCCGAGATTGCCACGCAACTCGTTCAGCAGGACGGAGCGGGTTCGCGAGACGCGCTGCTGTCCGCACTGCGAGAGATCACCGAGCAGTCGCAGCGTGCAGGAGTCATCGTGCGCAGTCTGCGCGAGCAGGTCCGAAAACCGGAACCGTCTCGATCGACCGTGTCTGTGAATGACGTCGCGCGTGACGCGGTGCGATTGATCGAACCGCAGGCCGAACGGGCCGGTGTCACGATCCGCTCGAAGTTGGCCGAAGCGCTGCCGCCGATTTTGGGAGACAGCATTCAGCTCGAACAGGTGCTGCTCAACTTGCTTCAGAACGCGATCGAAGCCATGACGACGACGGCGAGTCCGCAACTCGTGCAGGTAGAGACGCGCTGCGAGGACTCGCAACAGATCACTGTCAGCGTCACCGACACCGGTGTGGGGTTCGCCCCCGACGAGGTCGAGCGCGTGTTCGAGCGATTTCACAGCACGAAGCCTTACGGCATGGGCATGGGACTGGCGATCAGCCGCTCGATCGTGGAGGCCCACGGCGGACGATTGCATGGCGAGTCCAATCCCGACCGCGGTGCGACGTTTACTTTGACCTTGCCAGTTTTCAGGAGTAGTCCGCCATGAAGCCTCAACCGACCGTGTTTTTGGTCGATGACGATCCGGCCATCAGCCGCGCCTTGGCCAGTGCGGGGCAGTTGCTCAACTTGCCGGTGTTGTCGTTTTCCTCGGCCGACCAGTTCTTGCGATGTTATGACCGCTCGCAACCGGGCTGTTTAATTCTGGACATCAAGATGCCGGGCATGAGCGGCCTGGAGTTGCAACAACGATTGATCGACGAAGGCATTCGCTTGCCTGTGATCATGATCAGCGGCCACGCCGATGTGCGGATCGCCGTGGAGGCGATGTCGCGCGGCGCGATGACGCTGCTGGAAAAGCCGTTTCGGTTGGACGAGTTGCTCGCCCACATTCGCCGCGCGGTCGAACGGGATGCCGAGTCGCGTGTCTCACAAGCTCAACGCGATCAAGCCGAAGCTCTGTGGGCGCAACTCACGCCCAAGGAACGCGAGGTTCTGGAACTGGTTCGCGCGGGCAAGAGCAATAAGCAAATCGCCACCGATCTGCACATCAGCCTGCGAGCAGTCGAAGACCGCCGCTCCCGTTTGATGAAGAGACTTCAGGTTCGTACCCTCGCGGAACTCTTGCAGTTTGCGGCACCGCCTCCGCCACCCGGAACTTGGTGATGAGCGTCAGAAACGGGGCCGGCGTGAGGGGCGAATGAGCGTTGAATAAGGGAGCCACCGTTTTGCAGCGATCCGAACCGAGAGCTCTGGTGATGTGTACCAGCCTCTTGGGGGGATCGAAGGATGTTGATGGTGGCGCAGTACGAATTGATTCGGCGAAAGGTGCGGGGTGACGGGTTCAGTCAGCGTGTGGTGGATCTGGGGCTATCTGGATCGGGTCGAGATCTTCTGCGAGCACGTCTGCGTGGCGACTCACGCGCGAGCGACGGTCGCCGAGCAATACATGTTGGAGCCGCGTCATTACCCGCGAGCGAGATACTCCTGATTTCGCGGCAGGACGATCGCTTCCAGGAAGTTGACGTCGGGCGGAACGCTCAACATGGCGAGCGCGGCGTTGGCGATCGTTTCGATGCTCATCATCGGTTCGTCGTCGCTCTTAAGACCGCTGTCGGCGCGGCGTTCCACCAGCACGTTTCCGGGATGCAGGCAACTGACGGTGATGCCGAAATCTCGGCCGTCGATGGCGGCGGCTTGAGTCAGCCCAGTCGTTCCGAATTTTGCCGCCGCGTACGGCACACCTCCCGCGCGCGGACGCTGAGCGGAGATCGAACCGATATTCAAGATGCGTCCGCTACGTCGCGGCTTCATCCGCTTGAACGCTTCGCGACTGCACAGGAAGGCTCCGGTCAGACAGGCTCCGATGACGTTCTCCCACGCGGCCATCGACAACTCATCGAGCGGCCCACCGTCGAACGCGCCCGCGTTGTTGACCAACACATCGACTTGGCCGTACTGCCGGTCGATGGCGGCGAAAAAGGCGACGACGTCCTTCTCTTTCGAGACGTCGGTCGTCACGGCCAGGACTTCCGCCCCCGCGCCGCGCAACTCGTCGGCCGTCGCACTGAGCTTCGCCGCGTTGCGAGCACAGAGGGCCAACCGGCACCCGGCTTGGCCGAGCACTCGCGCGATCCCCTTGCCGATCCCTTGATTGGCTCCCGTCACGACGGCCACTTGGCCAGACAAACTCGACATGAATTCCTCTTTCGTGTTTCGTGGCACAGGCGGCTCGCCTGTGCTTGGCTTTGTTTCAAAATGAGATCACAGAACTGGCACAGGCGAGCCGCCCGTGCTACGGACGATTCCAATTCAATGGCCACTGAAGTTCAATGCCGCCTCGCGAGTTCTTCCAACCTCATCCCCCATGATTGAGTCCTTGTCTTGAGCAAAACCGACTCGACGGAAACCGCCGTCCGCCTCAGACGTTCCCCCCGGCGGCGCTGGCTGTTTCCAGCGCTCCTGGCCGGAGGCGTATGGTTGACCTGTGAAGGAATCTCGTGGATCGGACTGATTGTTTTGGAATCCGGTTGGGACCGCGTCGCGACGGAGCGGGAGGGAGTGGCCAACCCTGCGAACACGTCCTCACGTCTGGAACTGGCTGAGGATATCGTGCATCCGTATTTGGGTTTCGTGCGTCGGCCTCGTTCCGCGAGCGAAGCGCGGTTGCCGTTCGGAGTGTCGGAGTTCGGCTTTCCCGACAATGAATCTCCGCTGGCCGCTCGCCAGCCCGATGAATTGATCATCGCAGTGCTGGGTGGCTCGGTGGCGGAGGAGTTCGCTCGGCATGGATGGGAGAGATTGCAGCATCAGCTTCAGGAGTCCGAAGCCTACCGTGCGAAGCGACTACGGATCGTGCGTTTGGGACTGTCGGGGTACAAGCAGCCGCAGCAGTTACTGCTGGTGAATTATCTGTTGGCGCTGGGTGCGGAGTTCGACGTCGTGGTGAATCTGGACGGCTTCAATGAGGTCGCCTTGCCGGATGTGGAGAATGTTCCGAACCACGTCTATTCCGCGTTTCCGCGAGGCTGGCAGGTTCGCGTGATGGACACCAACGACAAACAGGTGCTCCGAAAGGTCGGCCATATTACGGCGATTCAAGAAGCGGATCAGATTCGCGCCCAGTTCTTCAGCCGTGCTCCCTGGTGCTGGTCGCCGACAGCCAACGTCTTGTGGCTGGTGCTGTATCGGCATTCCCGAGAACAGGAACAGCAAGCGTATGCCGCACTGCAAGCTGCGGGGGAGCGTCAAGAAGTTCGTGTCGCGCTCGGACCAACACAGTCGTTTGGTTCCCAAGACTCGCTGTTTCGGCATTGTGCCGCTCTCTGGAAAAATAGCTCGCGGTTGTTGCACGCGACTTGTCGACAACGGTCGATTCGGTATCTGCATTTCTTGCAGCCGAATCAGTACCTGCCAGGCTCAAAACCGCGGATGAACCACGAGGAATCGGGACGCTCCGTCCAAGCGAACTACCCCGGACGAATGGCCGTCGAACTCGGCTATCCACTGCTCCAACAGGCCGGCGAAGAACTCATTGCCGAGGGGATTGAGTTTCACGATCTCACGCAACTGTTTCTGGAAACGGCAGAGCCGACCTATCGCGACGCGTGTTGCCATCTCAACGGCACCGGAAACGAGATGCTTGCCAAGCGGATCGCCGAAGCGTTGATTCGCCAGCCTTAAACTTTTTCGCCGAACGCAAACCTTTCACGACATTTCAGAGCAGGAGCAGTACGGATGAGTTCCCAGACCAATCGGATTCCGTTGTGGGTGAAGCTGGCGTACTCGGCGTTCGTGGCGGTGCTGGTGCCGTACTATTGGGCGTCCTACGGGCCGACGAATTTTCTGTACTTCTGCGATGTCGCGCTGCTGATGACGCTGGTGGCAATCTGGCGCGAGAGTCCGTTGCTCGCGTCGATGCCGACCGTCGGAATTCTGCTACCCCAATTGCTCTGGCAAGTGGATTTCTTGGGATTGCTGGTCGGTCTGCCGGTGACGGGGATGACCGGATACATGTTCAATCCGAATCTGACGTTGTTCACACGCGGGCTGTCGTTCTTTCACTTCTGGTTGCCGATTCTGTTGCTGTGGATGCTGCGCCGATTGGGCTATGACCGGCGAGCGTTTGTCGCGTGGACGTTGCTGGCTTGGGGACTGGTTCTGATTTGCTTCTTCGCGATGCCCGCTCAGCCGGCTCCGGTCGAGAATCCCAATCTGCCGGTCAACATCAACTATGTGCGAGGCTTCAGTGATTTGAAGCCTCAAGAGTCGATGCCCCCGCTGGCTTATCTCGGTCTGATGATGCTGGTGCTGCCGACGTGCCTGTACTTTCCGACCCACTTGTTATTGAGCCGGTTGTTTCCCTCGAAGTCGGTCCCGTTGATGGAGCAAGCAGGATGAGACTCGGCAAGACGAATTCTCGCTGGCCCGGCATCGCGCGATCTTCGCAGGCTTCACGGGACGTCGAATGAGTCGTTTTGAAAAGCGTTGCTCACTACGTCAGGCTGGTTGTGTTGAAAAACGCGACCTTCTTCAGAAGCCACGCCATGTTGAACTTTGTGCGTCAATAGGGGCAGCGTGCCAGGGGTGTCTTGTCGGGATTTGATCGGTTGCTGTTTCGGAGCACTTTGCGGTGCGTCATCAATCCGCGAGGGCTTAATGGCGATCTCTACGAAGAGACGCGACAGGGCACACAGGAGAACCACGCCAGTCGTCGAGGATTTAAGCGACAGCACGACAAGGCGTTGCTCGACAAATGGGCGTCAATTCGCACAATGCTCGCCCGCCAGGATTGGGCGTCACCGTTCAACGAACTTACTCAACCAACGGGCCAGCTTCATGCGATCTGCAATCACGATTTCTTTGGTCCCGGAAGCTGCGGGGGGGCCGTTTGTGTTTTGGCACGACCTGGCGAGCGGCTGTGCTCAAGCGGCGGAATTGGGGTTCGATGCCGTGGAAGTGTTTCCTCGGTCGGCGGTGGAGTTGGATGTGACGCTGCTGAGGAGCTGTCTCGACCGACACGGTCTGAAGTTGGCGGCGATGGGGACAGGAGCCGGTTGGGTCGTGCAGAAGTTGCGGCTGACCGATCACGATGAATCGGTGCGACGACGCGCGCGAGCGTTCATTCGCGAGATCATCGACGTGGCCGGGGCATTCGGAGCGCCCGCGATCATCGGCTCGATGCAGGGCCGGACGGACGCTGGAATCAGTCACGAGCAACATTTGGCTTGGTTGGCCGAAGCCTTGGACGAACTCGCGCCACGCGCCGCCGAGCACGGCACAACGCTGTTGATCGAGCCGCTCAATCGGTACGAGACGAACTTGGTCAACTCGGTCGCGGACGGTGCGAAGTTGATCGGCTCGCTGAAGGCCAGCAACGTCAAGCTGCTGTGCGACCTGTTTCACATGAACATCGAAGAGCCGGACATCGCCAGTGCCTTGAGCGAGGCCGGCTCGCTGGTCGGCCATGTGCATTTCGCGGACAGCAATCGGCGAGCGGTCGGCTTCGGCCACACAGCGATGTCGCCGATCATCGACGCATTGCGACGCCTCGGCTACGACGGCTATTTGTCCGCCGAAGTGTTGCCGTTGCCGGATTCCAACGCTGCCGCGCGGCAAACGATCGCCAGCTTTCGGGCCTGCACGATGCACTAAACTCGAATCCAGCGGGCAACGCCGACGCCTTCGGCTTGCCGTTCAACGATCTGTTTTCGATGCAGGAGAATCCATCATGCCACGCGGTCAAGGGGGCGCTCGGCGTCCCGCGACGAAGTTTCCGCAGTTGCAGAAGAAGCTGGCTCGGCAGAGCATTCAAAAGAATCTTCAAAGCCAGCACGGCCTCTTGCGTCCGCGGCCGAAAAAAGGATTGCCATGACTTCGCCGAGAGATGAGCTGTATCGCCTGATCGCTGGCTTCTGGACAACGCAGGCGATTCATGTGGCCGTGCGACTGCGAATCCCCGACCTTTTGGCGTCAAGGGCACGAACGGCGGACGAACTCGCGGCCGAGACTGGAACGCACGCGCGGTCGCTGTTTCGACTGCTGCGAGCGCTCTCCAGCAGCGGAGTGTTTCACGAAGATGTCGAGCACCGATTCGCTCTGACGCCGTTGTCCGAATGCTTGCTCAGCAGCAACGCAGGCTCACTTTCGTCTCTGGCTTGGATGCGCGGCGACTGGCAGTATCGCGCGTGGGGCGACTTGCTGCACAACGTGCAGACTGGCGAAACCGCGTTCGATCACGTCTTCGGCGAACCGCTGTTCGAGTTCCTGCGTCACACCCCAGAGAACGCTGCAATCTTCGACCAAGGGATGGTCGGCGTGCATGGTCGCGAGACCGATGCCATGCTGACCGCGTTTGATTTTTCAGGCATCCGCGTGCTGGCCGACATCGGTGGAGGCAACGGCAGCGTGCTCGCGGCGGTGCTCGCCAAGAACCCATCGCTGCGAGCGATCTTGTTCGACCGTGCTGACGTCGTCGATCGCGCGCAGATCAACCTGCATCAAGCGGGCGTTGCCGACCGCGTGCAGTTCATCGCGGGGGACTTCTTCCAATCCATTCCCAGCGGAGCGGACACTTATTTCCTGCGGCACATCATTCACGACTGGGACGACCGGCAAGCAACCACGATCCTGAAAAACTGCCGAGCCGCCATGCCTGCCGACGGTCGGTTGCTGTTGGCCGAGTTCGTCCTGCCCGATGGGCCGGAACCGTTTCATGGGAAGTGGTTCGACCTCGCCATGATGGTCGTCACCGGCGGGCAAGAGCGGACGGAATCGGAGTATCGTCGATTGCTCGACAACTGCGGCTTCGCTTGGCGACGAGCCGTGCCGACGGCCAGCGAGCTGTCGATCATTGAAGCGACCACGATGCCAGACCACTGAGATCGGCTCTCGTGCCGGGATCACATCTCAGTTCGACGATTTTGGGAGCTTGGTAGGCATCGGCCGTAGATCATTCGCCGATGCTAACTAGAATCCGCCGCTCGTTACGCAACCCTCAATCGAAATCCCGCCGAAGATCGGCGCTTTCACAAAGGAGACTCTTTCATGCAAGGTTCCCAGAAGGTCATCGACGCCCTCAACGCCGGGCTGACCATCGAATTGACCGCAATCAACCAGTACTTCGTTCAAGCCAAGATGTGCAAGAATTGGGGCCTGAATAAGCTCGGTGCCAAACACTACGTCGAGTCGATGGGCGAGATGAAACATGCCGAGATGCTCATCG
This sequence comes from Planctomycetaceae bacterium, assembly GCA_046156195.1. Classification (GTDB taxonomy): domain Bacteria; phylum Planctomycetota; class Planctomycetia; order Planctomycetales; family Planctomycetaceae; genus SXKJ01. Next base: position 10,961 of record JBJXEX010000456.1, read on the forward strand.
ACCGCATCCTGTTCTTGGAGGGAGTGCCGGAGATCGCTCGGTACGACGTCATCCGAGTTGGCACCGATGTGCCGGAGCAGTTCCAGTATGACCTCGCTCTCGAAACCAGCGGCGTCAGGGCATACAACGCGGCCGTTCAATTGTGCATCGCCGAAAACGACGGGGGCAGCCGCGACTTGCTCGAAAAAATTCTGGTCGAGTCCGAAGAGCACGTCGATTGGTTGGAAACGCAGATCGACTTGATCAAGCAGTTGGGCTTGCAGAACTATCTCATGACGCAAGTCGGCGAGGCTGAGGCTGGCGGGCACTGAGCACGAATCAGCTCACGGATCACCCGATGACAAGCGGTACAGCCAGTCCCGGCTCCGGTCATCCGCATCACGCAACGCAATGACGGTTCGTCTGAGGTCACGATGGCCGATTCCACCTCGGCCTGACTTACCTTCAGGCAGTGACAAACCACGTCGTCGCAACAATTGGCGTCATCGTGCATGATTTTACGAGCGTTGCCGCTCCCGTGAGATCGAATCTCAATTCCGCGAAGCATGGTAGTCCACGCCTTTGGGGTGTCAACCGACTCTCTTACGCACGGCCATTCGGAAAGATCTGAAGACTTTCTGGCAAGCGGGGTCTCGAAGCCCGCGTTCTGGCGAACGCGACTACGAGAGTGCGCAGTCGTGTGAGCTGCGAGGGAAAGATGTCCGGCTTTCAGCTCGTTGCGCCGTTTCAGCCCGCCGGCGATCAACCGCAGGCGATCGAGTCGCTCTGCCGAGGACTCGACGAGGGAAAGCGGAATCAGGTGTTGCTGGGCGTCACCGGCTCCGGCAAGACCTTCACGATGGCGAACGTCATCGAGCGGATGAATCGGCCGACGCTCATTCTGTCGCACAACAAGACGCTCGCCGCGCAGCTCTACGGCGAGTTCAAAGAGTTCTTCCCGCACAACGCGGTGTCGTACTTCGTCAGTTACTACGACTATTACCAGCCGGAGGCGTACATCCCGGCTCGCGACATTTACATCGAGAAGGACTCGTCGATCAACGATGACATCGACCGGCTGCGGCTGGCGGCGACGTCCGCGTTGGTGAGTCGGCGGGACGTGATCGTCGTCGCCAGTGTGTCGTGCATCTACGGGCTCGGTTCGCCGAAGGACTATCTGGAAATGATGGTCACGCTGCGGCCGGGCGATACCGTCGATCGTGACGAACTGCTGCTGCGGTTGATCGACATTCAATACGACCGCAACGACTTCGAGCCATCGCGCGGCAAGTTCCGGGTGCGCGGCGATGTCGTCGAAGTCTGGCCCGCGTATGAAGAGTATGCTTATCGCATTGAGTTGTGGGGCGACGAGGTCGAGCGGCTGTCGATCATCAACCCGCTCTCCGGCGAGGAAGCCAAGCGGCTCACGGAAATGTACGTCTACCCGGCGAAGCATTTCGTATTGCCTCAAGAGCGGATCGCGCATGCGGTCGGTGAGATCGAAGCGGAACTTGCCGAGCGGCTCGATCTGCTGCGGCAGGAGGGGAAGTTGCTTGAAGCCCAGCGACTCTCGGCGAGAACGCGCTACGACATGGAACTGCTCCGCGAGACCGGCTTCTGTCCCGGCATCGAGAACTATTCGCGAGCACTGGCCGGCCGCAAAAAGGGGGAGCCGCCCGACACGTTGTTCGCCTTCTTTCCGAAGGATTTCTTGATCTTCATCGACGAGTCGCACGTCACGATCCCGCAAGTCCGCGGGATGCACGCTGGCGACAAATCTCGCAAGACGACGCTCGTTGAGCATGGCTTCCGGCTGCCGATGGCTCTCGACAATCGGCCGCTGCAATTCGACGAGTTTGAAAAGATTCGCGGCCAAGCGGTGTTCGTCTCGGCCACTCCCAACGATTGGGAACTGGAGCAAGCTGGCGGCGAAGTTGTGCAGCAAATCATTCGGCCGACGGGCCTCGTCGATCCGCTGGTCCATGTGCTGCCCGCGCGAGGTCAAGTGCCGCATCTCAAGGAAGCCATCCGCAAACGAGCAGAGCGCAATGAGCGAGTGCTCGTCACGACGCTCACCAAACGCTTGGCCGAAGACCTGACGAATTATCTCGTGGAGGACGGCATCCGCTGCAAGTGGCTGCATTCCGAGTTGGACGCCGTCGAGCGAGTCGAGGTCATCCGCGAACTCCGAGAACAAAAGTTCGATGCGATCATCGGCGTCAATCTGCTCCGCGAGGGGATCGACATTCCAGAAGTCTCGCTGGTCGCAATCCTCGACGCCGACAAAGAAGGCTTCCTGCGCAGCGCGACGAGCCTCATCCAAACCATCGGCCGCAGTGCCCGCAACGTGAACGCCGAAGTCATTCTCTACGCCGACAAAGTCACCGATTCGATGCAGCAGGCGCTCGACGAGACGAGTCGCCGTCGCGAACGGCAACTGGCTTACAACGCCGAGCACGGCATCACGCCGGAGACGATCAAGAAAGCGATTCGTCGGGGCATCGAAGAGGAGATCGCCGCTCAGCGTGTCGTCACCGAATCCGCAGGACTCAGCGAGACGCAATACGTCACTCAGGAATTCCTCAACGAGCTTGAATCGGAGATGCTCGCCGCCGCTCAGAATCTGGAATTCGAACGAGCGGCTCAACTTCGCGACCGCATCGTGGAACTCAAGAAACAATTGGGGCAGCCGGTCGCGACCAATGAATCCGAGCAATCTGGCTTCACGCTGGCCCAGAAGAAACCCAAACGGGGCCGAGGCCGTCGCGGTTCCAGCTCAGCGGATCGCCGGGTTCCGAAGCCGGAGCGATGAGTCTCGCCTGCGATGGCCACAAAGGTGACAGGTGAGTCGCCAGTGTTACGAGGCGGCGTGATTTGCGGGGGAGTCCGCGTTGCCGATATCGTTTGCTCAACTATGGCTCAACCCGTCGAAAAACCCGAACTCCCCGGCACCGGCATCCGCGTCTTGATCGTGGATGACGACGAAGCTCATGCGCAGGCAGTCGGCGAAAGCTTGGAGCGGGTCGGCTACGAATGCCTCGTGGCTGGCTCCGGTGAAAGCGGACTCAAGCTGATTGAAAAAGAAAACTTCGACGTCGTCGTCACTGACCTGCGGATGGGCGAGATCGACGGGCTGACGCTGCTGCGACGCACGAAAGAAGAGTTGCCCGATGCGGAAGTCATCTTGCTGACCGGTCACGCTTCGGTGCAGTCGGCGCTGGCGGCGGGACAGGCCGGGGCGTCGATGTATCTGACGAAGCCGCTCGATATCAGCGAGCTGCGCGCTTCGGTCGAGAAGGCTTCGACGCGCGTGCGGCTGCTGCGGCAGAACATGGAACTCGCGCGGCGGCTCAACGAGAAGTTTGGCTTCGAGGGAGTCATCGGCAACAGCCCGTCGATGAAACGAGTCATCGACCAACTCAAGCACGTCGCGAACATGAACACGACGGTGCTGATTCTTGGCGAGAGTGGCACCGGCAAAGAACTGGTCGCCCGCGCGTTGCACCAAAACAGCGACCGCAAGAACAAGCCGTTCGTCCCCGTGAATATCTCGGCTCTGCCGGAAAGCATTTTGGAAAGCGAGCTGTTCGGCCACGAAGCTGGGTCATTCACCGGCGCGATGAGCAAGCGGATCGGCAAATTCGAGTACGCCAATGGCGGCACGCTGTTCCTCGACGAGGTCGGCGAGATGCCGGTCGATACGCAGATCAAACTGCTGCGCGTCCTCGAAAACCGCCGGATCACGCGCGTCGGCAGCAACGACGAAGTTGATGTCAATGTCCGACTCGTCGCGGCCACGAACGCCGATCTCAAGGAGTCGGTCTCCAGCGGAAAGTTTCGCGAAGATTTGTATTTCCGCCTGAACGTCGTCCGCATCACGCTGCCGCCGCTGCGCGAACGAGTCGCCGACATCCCGCTGCTCATCGATCACTTCCGCAAGCTGCTGTCGGACAATCATGGCCGCGAAGTTCCGAACATCTCGCGAGCCGCTCGCCACGCGCTCGTCACCTACGACTGGCCCGGCAACATCCGGCAATTGAAGAACACCGTCGAAAGCATGTTGGTCAGCGACTACGACGGCCTGCTGGATGTCGATGACCTGCCGGAAGAGATTCGCCCCGCTCCCGGTTCCATCCCCGAAACCGAATTCGGCGAGACGGTTTTTGGAGCCGATCAGCTCATCGGGAAAAAGCTGGACGAGGTCGAGAAGTACTACATGCAGCGGGCGCTGGAAGTGACCAAAGGCAACCGCGAAGAGGCCGCGACACTGCTGGGCATCGGCGAACGGACGCTGTACCGCAAGATCAAGGAATACCAGTTGAAGGAATAACGTCGGCGATCGTCGCCCGTTTTCCACAGAACTCATTTCAAACAAAGGTGTGTGATGCGAAACAAACCGTGCTTTCACAGTCGTACTTGGAGCGTGCTGGCGGTGACTTGGCTCACACTCGTTGGCTGCGGTCAGCCCAATAATCCCGCGGCTCCGTCTGGGTCAGCCGTGACTCCGACCCCGGTTTCCAGTTCGCCAGCGGCTGTTCCCAGTGACGCCGAGTGCCAACAGGTGGCGACCGAATTCGTCGCCAAGCTCAAGGCGGGTGATCCATCCGCCATGAACCAATTCCTGGACATCGACGCTCTGATGGAACGCGTGACGACCGGCATCGATGCGGACGCCTCATTTCGCATGAACTTCATCAAGGGTGCGAAACAATCGGGCCTGTCCGCGCTGGGGCAGCAGATCACCAAAGCGATCAATGAGGGTGGCGATTACATCTACCTGCGGACTCACGTCACCGACGGCGGCAAGCGAGTCCTGTTCCGTCTGACCTTGCCCGGAGGCGGTGTCAACTACCACGACATGTTGATGGAACGCCAATCGAACGGTCAGACCAAAGCCGTGGATATGTATGTGTTGCTTTCCGCCGAGCTGATTTCCACGACGATGCGACGTGCCTATCTCGCGGGTGTCGCCGGACAAAATCGCAATCTCATCGAGCGACTGACTCAGGGTGAGAGCGAGTTCGTCCGCAATCTGCCGCTCTTCCTGGAGATCACTCAGGCCACTCAGGCCGGGCAGCATCAGAAAAGTTTGGATGCCTACCAGAAGCTGCCTGACTCGCTGAAGCGCGACAAGAATTTTCTGATGATGCGTCTGCAAGCCGCCGGCAACATCGGCAACGATGCCGTTTACCAAGCCACGATGGAGGACTTCGTTAAGTACCACCCGACGGACGCCTGCATCGACATGGTCTCGCTCGACGGCTTGATCATCAAGAAGGAGTACGACAAGGCGCTGGCTGCGATTGATCGCATCGACAAGGCCATCGGGACCGACACTTATTGGGAGGTGATGCGCGGCAGCGTCTGTGTGATGGCCGGTCGCTTTCCGAAAGCTCACGAACATTTGACCGCCGCCGAACTTCGCGAGCCAAAGTCCGTCGAACTCCAGTGGCAGTTCGTCTCGCTCTCGCTGCAAGAACAAAACTTCGCCGACACCTCGAAACGCCTGACAAAGCTCCGCGATGAATTCGGAATGCAGTTTGGAGATCTGACGAAACTTCCCGACTACGCCACATTCGTGAAAAGCCCCGAATACCGCGCCTGGCTGGCGGCGGCACCAGCACGGTGATTGTTGACCTGGAGTGCCGATCGGTGATCGCGATGAGACCGTCGATCGTTTCGGATTCTTCAACCGCAATCAGAGCCGCCTTGCGGACTAGTTCTTTGATGAACGCCGGACTGGAGCCATCCGTCTTCCGCAGCAAGCTCGGCCAATTCGTGATCGCGAGTGTCGAACCACAGCGGTAAAGCTCAATCAGACGCCGTCGGCAGTTTTCGTCCGGCATGGGAAAGTGGATGGCTTGGTCAATTCAGCCAGGGCGATTGGCCAGCGCTGGCTCAATTTGTTCGGGCTGATTCGTCGTGAGCAAGAACAACACTTCGATATCCGAGTCGAGGCCATCCATATTGATGTCCATTTGCCGGTGCTGAGCCGACGCTGGACTCAGTTTTTCCGATTGCAAATTGTATCCGGCTCCAACGGTCAGAATCTCAAGCGTGGTCTTGTTGTCATTCGCAAATGCTTCAACGGCTCGGCGAACATTCGGGATATCCAAGAGAGAGAACGGCCGGGAAACGACCGGCAGTTGGCGATAAGTCCCTCCGAAAATCCAAGCGAGCCGGCGTCGAATTCGAGTCGAACTCCTGTAGGCCCACGCAATGAACAACAAAACCACCGCACCAACGCTGCCGAGAATCCATTCACCAGCGTTCGATGATGCAGTTCGGGCCAGAACAGAGAAAGACAACGGCATCGGGTTTTGGCTCCAGCGTCGATTTGAGCGGTCTTTTCGCCCTACACGATTGTCAAACCTCTGTCGCGGACGGTTTGCGGCCGAGCGATTCCCGATTCAGCTCCGCATCGAGTTCTCGGACGTAGTCACTGAAGGGGCGTGTCCGCGTCTGATGAGATCGTTGATCCAGAAAGGCTTGAAAGGGAGGACTAGCCCGCAAGGCCGCAACTTCCGCATCGAAATCGTCCGCTGCCGATAACACAAATTCTCCGCCGGTGGGTTCGACAAGCAAGACAGGCTCATTACGCGCGACTTGAAGTAACTCGGCAAGGCTTGGTTGTTGATCTTGGAGATTGATCGTTTTCATAACTGAACCTCACCATCGCGAAAGTAAAGTCGATTGTGCCGCTTCTGGCCGATGCCCACGATAATCACCGTGACCGTCTCGCCGTCAACATTGTCGAAGACTCGAAAGTCTTCGACTTGCAATTCCCAAGACGCGATCGGATTTTCTCGCAGCCGCTTGCGATGCCGGCTTTCGACCTCGGCTTGATGCGTCAGTTGAGTCACGATGGCCTCGGAAATTCGTTTTCGGTCAACCGCTCGCAGTTTCGCGAGATCAACTTCGGCTTCATCCGAGATCAGGATTTCGTAGGACATCGCTCAGATCTTCCCGGCCGATTGCATCGAAGTGACCGGCTCGCCGATTTCCCACTTCGCTCCGTCACGCAGTACGCGGCGATACAGCGTATCGCGTTCGACCGGCTCGCGGCCGGCTTCGCGGATGAGGTGGTGGAGTTGGGTGACGGTCAGGCCCTCGGGAGTCTTCGCTCCGGCGTCGTGGTAGATCAGTTCGTGGACCACGGTGCCGTCGAGATCGTCGGCTCCGAAGTTCAGCGCGATCTGGGCGGTCTTCTCGCCCAGCATGATCCAGTAGGCTTTGATGTGGTCGAAGTTGTCGAGCATCAACCGCGAGATCGCCATCACCTTCAGGTCCATCATGCCGCTCGGCTTTTGAATGTAGTCGAGCTTCGTGTTCTCCGGATGGAACGCCAGCGGGATGAAGGTTTGGAAGCCGTGCGTCTCGTCTTGCAGTTCGCGCAGTTTGCAGAGGTGATCGATGCGGTGCTCGGCCTGTTCGACGTGGCCGTAGAGCATCGTGGCGTTGGAACGCAGGCCGAGTTCATGAGCCGTGCGATGGATTTCGAGCCAGTTGCTGCCGTCCGCTTTGTGCTCGCAGATTTGCGAGCGGACGTCGGGATGAAAGATCTCCGCGCCGCCGCCGGGCATGCTGCCCAGACCCGCGTCGATCAACTGCTGCAAGACCCAGCGATACGGCTGCTTGGTGATGTGACCGAACCAGTTGATTTCGACTCCGGTCCAGGCCTTGATGTGGATCTCCGGGTACGTCTCGTGAATGACTCGGACGACGTTGACGTACCAGTCGAAATCTTTTTGATGATGCAGGCCGCCGACGACATGAATCTCGGTGGCTCCGGCCGCTTTCGCTTCGAGCGTTCGTTCGCGAATCATGTCGTCCGTGAACGTGTAGCCGCGCTCGGCTTTCAAGTCCGATCGGAACGCGCAGAAGACGCAGCGGTAAACGCAGACGTTCGTCGGATTGAGATGGATGTTGGTGTTGTAGAACGCGAGGTTGCCGTTCTTCCGCTCGCGCACCGTGTTGGCCAAACGGCCGAGCGTCAGGACATCGACTTGCTTGTCGAGGAAGACGCCCTCGTCGAAGGTCAGGCGTTCGCCGGCTTCAACCTTGTCGGTGATTTCGCGGAGCTGGGTACTGGAAGCGATCATGTAATGAGCCGATTTCAACTTTCGTGTTCTGTCTTCATTTTCCGCCCCTCATTTTCCGCCAGCTCTTTCCAAAATCCGAAGTGGCTGGCGAAAAATGGAGGGCGGAAAATGAAGGCCGGAGAGAAACGTCAAATGTTTGCTCGCGAACAAACCGGTATTGGGCGCGACTGTTTAACTGGAAGCGGGCATCTTCAGATATCGCTTCTCGACTTTCGCGGCGATGGTTCCGATGCCGTAGTAGCCGATCGACAAGCGAGCGACGTGAGTCAGCAGGTCGTAAGCTTGCCAGCGGTTCCAGCCGAAATCTTCTTCCATCCAGAGGATCAGCCGCGCGAACGCTTCGGCGGCCGAGCGTTCCATTGGGCAACCGCTGACGACGGCCATGATCTCGGTCGGCGACTCGATGCGCGGCGAGAGCAGCAGCTTGTTCTTGATGAGCTTCACGGTGATGGTCGATTCGGCGGGCATTTCGAGTCCGGTGGCCGACAGTTCGCCATGCCCCATCGCGGCGTGAGCGTCGCCGAGATAGAGGTATCCGCCCGGCACGAAGACCGGCAGGTAAATCGTGTTGCCGGGGCAGACTTCGATGATGTCCATGTTGCCGCCGTGTGGTCCGGCCGGCAGCGTTGTCGGCGATCCCCAATCGGGGGCGGTGCCCAGGCAACCGAGCATCGGGGCATACGGAATCGTGATCGCATCGCTGAAGTGAATCACGCCGTCGCGGATCGGCATGATGTGAGCCTGGTGCGGGCAGTCGCTCCCCAGCCATTCGCAGAGTTGCTTGGGGTTGCCGGTGTAGGTCGCGCATTGCCCGATGCTCGGCTGGATGTCGTGAATCGTCACGGCCAGCGAGTCACCCGGTTCGGCTCCCTCGATCCAGATGGGGCCTGTCAGCGGATTGCTGTAAGGGACGGTCGTCCGATCTCGGCGATCCCCCGCTTTGCGGAGTTGCCCAGAGAGCGCGTCTTCCGATTCGACGACGATGGTCTCGCCCGACGGAATGCGGAGTCGTGGTTCGCGAGACCGGCTGAATTCATAGGAGAACGGGGGAGCAGTCAGTCGTTGCATGGCGGGAGAACCTTGGCGGCGGTGAGGCGAACGGCAACAGATAAGTAACCCGAAGCGTCAGCGAGGGCGAGCACTCCACAGGATTCGGAATCCGGGATTTGTCGCCTCCTGGAGCGTTCGCCCTCGCTGACGCTTCGGGTTAGTTAAGTCCTGCCGTTCGCCTAAGCAAAGGCGGGGACGTTAGGAGGTGTCTGGTCGAACTTCAACAGCCCAATTGGCGAACTTTGCGGGGATGTTGCCAAAGTGCAACATCCTTTCGAGCGACCCAGCCGCCGGGCGATTTGCGTTGCCAGAGAACCCACTTAGACTGTTCCCGGTTGATCTCCCGCGACGCTGCTTGTCCCCGAATCCAAAGCGACTGAACCTCATGCCGATCTCCCGCCGAGCCGTTGATCCACGGCACCTGATGGTGATGCAACACTCCAATCAGTTGGAGAACGCCGAAGCGATTCGGGGCGGACTGGAGAAGGCCCGCGTGATCCTCGAAGGGACTCGGTCGGCGACCTGGGTTTTCACGGGCGACACGGTCGTGCAAGGAGCGGGTCAGACCGGTGCGGGGCGAACCTTTTCGGAGCACTTCGGCGATCACCTGCGAAACAGACTGCGTCGTCTGTTGGATGTGGTCATCAACACGGGAGTACCGGACTCGCACGCGGAGAATTTCTGGAGGACGCTGGATTGGCGAGTGACTCGATTCGCGCCGGAGGTGGTCTTCCTGATGCTCGGTTCGGCGGATGCCGCGAGCGGTTCGGCGGGACGTGCTCGATTTCGCGAACTGTTGAATGAGATCATCGACGGTCTCGCGGAAACGAAGACGGCGTTGATTCTGCAAACGCCACCGACCGCTCGGCCGGATCGCAAGGCCGACGCCAAGAGCCAAGCGGCGTATGCCCAGATCGTCCGCGACATCGCCGCCGAACGAGACATTGCTCTGATCGACCATTGGTCGCTGTTTGAGGAACGGCTGGCTCAAGCCGACTCCGAACCCGACTGGTGGTCCGGCGGCGGACAACTGCCGAACGTCCGCGGACATGTGGAACTTGCGCGACAGGTCGTGGAAGCGTTGTCGCCACGCAACTGAACGACAAGGCGCTAGCCGCCGGTTTTTGGTGCGAGACATCGACGTCACTAGACCGATGGCTAGCGCGGCAGATCTTGCCCCGGCGGAGCGGCAACCAAAACATTGGCGAGTTTCGGTTGGAAAGATGCCAACCGATTTCACATCATTCTGCCCTCCGATCATTCTGCTGACTTCCGGCGAGCAGAATGATGGTCGTTTTGCTTTCCTTCATCGGTAGGCGTGACACCTCAGTCGATTCTCGATTCCCTCGCTCTCGCTGGCGCAGCGGGTTAGTGTGTGCGAGCCTGCTTGAACAACGCTCGAACGACAATCAATCGCTGGCACACTCTGGCCTGCGGACTTCACAGGGACACACACCATGTTTCAGGTCTCGAAGCACATCGACTTCTGCTACGGCCACCGGCTGCTGAATTACGCGGGCAAGTGCCGCAACCTGCATGGGCACAACGGAACGGCGGTCATCGTCCTGGCTGGGGAAGAGCTGGATTCTCGCGGGATGTTGATGGACTTTTCGGACATCAAAAAAGTCGTCCGCACTTGGATCGACGAGCAACTCGATCACCGCATGATCCTGCATGAGAACGATCCCGCCCTGCCCTACTTGCAGCAACTCGGCGAGCCGTTGTTCATCCTGCCGGTCAACCCGACCGCCGAGAACATCGCCAAGACGATCTTCGAGTTCACGAAGTCCCAAGGCTTTCCGGTGCTCGAAGTCTCTCTGTGGGAGACGCCGAACGCCTTCGCGACGTACCGTGACTGAACTCGTCCAAGCCAAATTCATTTTTTGAACATTCGCCCCAAAGATTTCCCTCGACCGCCGAACTACGCCCGTTGAGGCCGTGCTGGCCTGCGAAATTTCTTTGGCCTCGGTGAATGGGAGACTTGGCGATGATCAAGCAAGCGGCTTATGGCGTGGCGGCGTTGGGAGTGTTGACGTCGTTTGTCTTTGGACGGGATGTCTGGAGTTATGCGCGGACTTGGAGCAATTCGGTTCGCGACACGGTGAAGAGCGAGGTGCCGGTTGAGTTCGAGGTCGCTCGTGCCCGCGAGATGGTCGAGAACCTCGTCCCCGACATTCGCAATTGCATGCACGTCATCGCCGAACAAGAGGTCGATGTCGAGCAACTCACGGCCGAGATGGCTCGCAAGCAGGCGGAACTGGCGACTCAGAAGGACGCCATTCAGTGGCGTGGCTCGGAACTCAAGTCGGGCCAGACGAGCTTCGTCTACGCCGGCCAGACCTACTCGGCCGAGCAAGTTCGCGGCGACTTGGCGAAGCGGTTCGAGCGGTTCAAGATCGCGGAGGAAACCGTGAAACGGGAGCAGCAAGTTCTTGATGCTCGGCAAGCGGCGTTGACGGCCAATCGCGAGAAGCTCGACAACATGCTCGCTGCCAAGACTGATCTGGAACTCCAACTGGAACAACTCCAAGCCCGGCTCAAAGCGGTCCAAGCGGCCGAGACCATCAGCACCGTCAGCATCGACGACAGCGAACTGACTCGCGCCAAGAAGCTGATTCGCGACCTCAACAAGCAAATCGACGTCCGCGAAAAAGTCATGGCCACCGACGGCAAACTGACCGACCTGATCCCCATCGAAACCAAGCCCACGGCTCCGAAAGATTTGGAATCGCAGATCGAGTCGTACTTCACGTCGCAGGTCGCAGCGTCGGCTCCCAAGTCGACGGAGACGAAGGTCGTGAACTTGGATGCCCTCAAGCCATAGCCGCACAGGCCGCGAGTACTCACCCACTTGATTCCTCAACCTGATGCAAGTGAATCAACCTCAGGGAAAAAAAGCCCGACGAATTCAGGGAGCCGACGCGGGCTGATCCTGGCCGAGCACGTCTTGGCCGACCGCTCTTGAGAGTTCAGCCGCGCGGCGATGGAAGTCGGTAACGGCCACTTGGTACTTCTCGCGCAGTTCGAGGATTTGACGTTGAGCTTCGATCAGCCGTAGGAAATCGACCGTCCCCGCTTCGTAGCCGGATTGAGCCGCGCTGAGATTGTCTCGCGCGGCGGGCAGGATTTTGGACTCGAAGACCTCGACCTTGCGGCGGCTCCCTTGCACGCGAGCGAACGCGGACTGAACCTCGCCACGAATTGTGTCGGCAGCTTGATCGTATTCGGCCTGCATTTTGTGGACTCGCCACAACGCCTCTTGAACCGCGGCGTGTCGCTTCGATTGGTTCAGCGGCACGTTCATGTTCAAGCCGATCTGCGGTTGCTGTTCGCGATCGATCCAGAAGCGATCAAAGCGGCCCATGACTTCCAAGTCGGGATAAAACTCTTTGCAGGCCAGCTCGACGGCCGACTGCTCGGCATGGACGCGAGCCGCCAGTGCTTGCAGTTCCGGGCGATTGCCGACCGCCCATTCGCGCAGCCCCGCGACGGGCGGTAGCTCTTGGGCGACGGACAGCTTTCGTGGCGGCGCAGGCAACGGATGATCGGGGCGGCGGTGCAGCAGCGTGTTGATCCGCGCGACCGCGACGGTCTGCTCTTGCTGCAACTCAATCTGACGTTGCTCGAACTGAGCCAGCTCGACGTCCGCTTGCAGAACATCTTGCTGCGAGACTTGATTGGCCTCGTACTTCGCCCGCGCGACGTCGCGGAATCGGCTGAGCGCTTCGCGGCTGCTGTCGTTCAACTCGCGCTCGCGCTGATTGAGGTAGTAATCGAAGAACGCCATCCGCGCCGCTTCGGTGATTCGCAGTTGAACTTCGCCGACATCGAAGGACGCGGCGGCTGATTCCCAATTGGCTTGATTGCCTCGCAGCTCGCGCTTGCCGGACCAGGGGATCTTCTGAGCGATTCCGAAGTAGTACGACCCTTGCACGTTGGAAGCACCGCTCCAGGAAACGGGGGCGTACATCGACTGGAACATCGGATCGTCGAGCGCGATCGCCTGCGGGTATTTGTTCGCCGCCGCATTCCACGCTGCCAGCGCCCCCTGCAACGACGGATTCCGAGCCTTCACCGCCGCCACCAATTCATCGAGCGGCAATTCGTCCCGTCCGGCGAACGGGTCATCGGCATCGTTGACCAGCAATTGGGATGAGGTCTCTTCAAACGATGTCGGCACCACGCGAGGCAAAGAGCCACCTGGCTCGATGGAGTCATTTCTCGTCGCGTGCGAAGCGGTCGCCGAGTGGGGCACGGGCAGTTCGTAAACTTGTTCCACGTTCGGCGTGCGACAGCCGGCCGACAGCAATGCCAGCAGAGTTCCGGTACTGAGGACGCGAGCAAACAACATCGCTGCCTCCGCAAAATACAGGCGAGCGGGGGGCGTCAGCCCTCGATAGTCACGATGTGCGATGAATCACGAAGTCCGCCGGATACCTCGCCGGCGCGTCTTTGAATTCCACGCCACCGAGTGACCGGTCTACGTTCTCTAGCCGTTCGCCTTCCTTTGGGATCGGCTACACATGGCCGGACTTTTCAGCATTCTCAGCGTGAGCGCCATCGGCGACCCAGATTGCCGAGCCAACCGCTCACGTTGTTCTCGTTTCCCGGCGAGCGGAGCGGCATCAGCCCAATGGCACTCGCTTTGTGCGGAATGGCGCGAGCCACCGGTGATTCGGGATCGATGTTTTTCTGTGATGAATGAAGTTATCTGGCGAGAGTCTGCCGATAGTATCGTTCGGACTGGTCGATCGGATCGAACGGGTGGCGCAAGTGGGACTCTCATGAAGTGGAGCGTCGTTGCGGAAATGTTGCTGGTGAGTCTCGTCGGTTGCGCGACGACGACCGAGCCGCATTGTCGTTCCGATGTTTCGTGTCGTCTGACCGAGCGAACCGGGTTTTCTCTCAGTGCGACCTCCTGCTTGGAGGGGATTCAATGGCCGAACGGAGCCTCCTTGGAGGATGGACTCACCGAAGAGGAAGCGGTGGTCTTGGCTCTTTGGAACAACGGCGCGTTTCAAGAAGTTCTGGTCGAGTGCGGATTGGCTCAGGCGGACCTCGTTCAAGCGGGGCTGTTGCCGAATCCGGAAGCGATCTATTTCTTTCCGATGGACAACAAGCCGTTCAAGTACGCCTTCGAGTTTCCGCTGGAAGCGTTGTGGCTGCGACCGATTCGCGTCGCGGCGGCCGAGCGTGAAGTGGCTCGCGTCACCGAGCGGCTAACTCAGAGTGGCTTGGATCTCATTCGAGACGTGCGACAGGCCGTGGCCGATTTGCGACTCGCGGAACGTCGAGCGGCGGTGTTGGCCGAAGCTCGCAGTCTGCGCGAGCGAATCGCCGAGGTCAGCGACAAGCGACTCGCAGCCGGAGAGATCAGTCGGCAGGAAGCGGTCACGGCCGCGATTGATGCTCAGCGTGCGAGACAGGACGAAGTCCGCACTCAGCATGACGTGACGCTCGCCGAAGAACGATTGCGACAAGTCATGGGCTTGGGGGACGTGCGACTGCCGCTGAAATTCCAGAAGGTCGAAATCGCCACTCGCAGCGAATGGGATGTGGAGACGTTGACCGCCGAAGCGACGTCGTATCGACCGGACGCTCAGGCCGCCGCGCGGGCGACGCAGGCCGCGGTCGAGCGGCTGGAGTTGGCCGAAGTCGGCTGGCTGAGATTCTTGGGAGTGCTCGATGCGACCAGCGGCCGTCGATCGGGACACGAATTCGGCCCGGCGTTTCGAGTCACGCTGCCACTGTTTCATCAGAACCAAGGTGCGATTGCCCGCGCGCAAGCGGAACTCGAACAAGCCGCTCGCCGACGGCAGACTGTGCATCAGCAAATCGTGTGGGAAGTCCGAACCGCTCACGAGCGGCTGACGCAGGCTCAAGCGGAGTTAGCCCTCCTGCAACGTGAAGTGCAACCGCGAGTCGAAGAGGCGATCGAGCGGGCTGAGGCAGCGTATCGCGCGGGGAACACGCCCTATGTCGTCGTGCTGGAGAACTCACGGCAGTTGATTGAAACGCGGCTGCGCGAAGCTCAACTGCAAACCGATTCGCAGCGTGCGTGGGCCGAGTTGGAACGGAGCGTCGGCCGGCATCTCGCCGACGCACAGGGGAACGCGGCTACGAAAGTGCTTGGCCCGGCAGAGCCGCAATCAAAACATTGGCGAGGTCCGATTGGGAAGACGCCAAACACTCTCACATCATTCTGCCCACCCATCATTCTGCTGATTTCCGGCGAGCAGAATGATGGGTGGGCAGAATGATGTGAAAGCAGAAACCGAAACTCTTCTCGCGGTAACAAGACTTTCACCGCTTGCAGAGCAGTGGAAGGACAATGTTGCTCTTCATCCGCGGCTCGGCTTTGCCATCCGCGGGCAGCCAACGGCGAACGGCATTCGCCCGAACTTTGTCCGGCCGAATGCCGTTCGCCGAATGCCGACAGCCGTAATACCGTTTTGGGTCCGACTGCGCACGTTCGTAGCCGCAACCAAAACATTGGCGAGTTCCGATTGGGGAGACGCCAAACACTCTCACATCGTTCTGCCCACCCATCATTCTGCTGAATTCCGGCGAGCAGAACGATGGGTGAACAGAATGATGTGAAAGCGAAAACCGAAAATCTTCTCGCGGTAACAAGACTTTCACCGCTTGCAGAGCGGTGGAAGGACAATGTTGTTCTTCATCCGCGGCTCGGCTTTGCCATCCGCGGGCAGCCAA
>JBJXEX010000459.1:0-2513 GCA_046156195.1 Planctomycetaceae bacterium
ATCCATGCTGACCTCCCAAAGGTTCTCCATTTCCCCCCATCGCGCTCAGCTTAAACCAGAAATCTCGTTTTCTCCTATTGACGTTTTCCGACCGCTATCAAAACAACAAAACCTGGGATGCACCCGCCAGAGACCAATCCTGCGACGACGATCTTGCCGTCCCCCTGAATCACCACACTGTTGGCGTAATCATTCGGCGTTCCGAAATCCGTCGTCAACTTGCCGTCCTCATCGAATGAAGTGTCCAGCGAACCATCACTGTTGTAGCGGGCCAAGGCGAAGTCGTAGTTGCTACCGTCGATGGCGTATCCCACGACAACAATTTTACCGTCCGCTTGCAACGCCATGCTGGCGGCGACAGCTCTCGATGTTCCAAAGCTCGTGATGAGCTTGCCATCTTCATCGAACGACGAGTCAAGAGTCCCATCGCTATTGAAACGCTCCAATGTGAAAGCATCTTTACCGTCGAAGGTTGTGGTTCCCGCGACGACGATCTTACCGTCACTTTGAATCGCGACACTCCTAGCCTCGAATCCGGTCGTGACCAAGCCTCCAGCTCCGAAGGTCGGATCAAGGTTGCCAGCGGCGAGCAAGCAACGATCTTCCAACGACTCCACAAACGCTGGCGCCTGCCGCCGAGTCCCGCTGCTCGCGTTTCGCCGAGTCTTCGCCCACTTCACGCTGCGGAGCCGTCTCCGCAGCGACGCAAACCACGGTGCCATTCGCATGATTGTTTCCTAAACGTGAGCGACCGGCGGCAACAGACGCTCGACAAACCAAGCGTGCTCAGGTGCTCCGCCGCGCCCACGAATGCGAACCACCGTATTCCTGCCGTCAGACCGTCACAAGCCAAGCGGTCAACGATTTGTCATCAGCGGAGACGTTGGTGTGGTTCGTAGGAAATTATCCAGTGGGCGGGGATTGGATGCTTTAGCAGAACCGTTGATTCCGCCGTTGGATCATCAATGATGAGACTTTCCCACCAGGAACCATGCGGTGGTAGACGAGAGTGGTACTCGCGTTCTTTCATTTCGACGAAGTCGCGATAGCTGCCCTGACAATCCCATTCGCTGTCCCAGCGATGACGGCATGAATCTGGAACGGAGGTTGTCCCAAGAATTCGTTCCCAAACTGGGCCATCAAGGACCGCCAAAAAATCTGACGATGCGACCTCAAGCGTGTATTTGATCCGTGGAACTGCGGTTTCTTTCCACTCGGTATCGCGGGTGAGACACCAAATGAACTGCCCACTTGGCTGCCCAATCCAGTTTCCAAGTTCCTTGATGGCGTCCAAGTACCCACGGACGCTCGCCAAGTACGGAGATTGGAACACATCAATATGCCCATCGGTCAGCGAGTGCCCAACCCCTTGGTAGGTCCACAGCAACATGGCTTGCCTCTCACCTTAAAACGACTCGATGCTTGCCGTGCATCGGTTTTGATGGACCGCCCAACTCAAGGTCACGGTTGCGTGCTCGCAATCACGTCCACGCCTTTCAACCCGAAATGCGGGGCTGAGGCCAGGAGATGGCGATCGTTCGTGTGGATTTCGGCGAAGCCATTTTCGCGGGCGCAGATCAGGTGCAAAGCATCTGCGGAACGGAGAAAGACCGATGTGGGTAATGTCCGGTAAGCACCGGCGACTTGTTCGAGCAACTCCGACTTGAGGGGGAGCAGATTCCAGAGACCTTGCTGTACGTCACGGTCAAATTCCGCGAAGAAAATTTCCGCTTCAGCCAGTGTTAGAAAACCTTCTCGCAGCTTGCGGTGGAAGACGGCGGTCACTTCCGCGAGTGCCAATTCACAGGTTGCGACATCACCCGCTGAGATCGCACAGGCTCGAACCAGCTCGTGGCCGGGTTCGTTGAGGTAGAACTTTGCGACGTAGGCGGAATCGAAATAGATCATGTCCGGTCGCGATCCTCGGAAATGATCTGGGTGCTATCTGTTCCACCCACGGGCCGGTGCATGATGGCGGCGAATTCCGGACTCGGTTGCCAGTCCTTGAACGAAGACCTCTTCGGTGACTCGTTCAAGGGCACGAGCTTCGCCACGGACTTGCCACTGTCGGTCACGAGAATTTCCCCGTACTGAGCGGCCTGACGAACCCACTGATCCGTCTCTTCGTGCAATTCGTGAATCGAGATCGTTTTCATGCCCGCATTGTGCCGCCCCCGTTCGATCACAGCAACAGGAATGTGTTTCATCCAAAGCTTTCTTGAGGGCCGATCCGACCGCGTCAGGCGCGGGATCACTCCCGGCAAAGAATCTCGCCGCGTAGCATCGACGAACTCCGGATTTCGACCGCTTTCCCAACGACAGACGCAGTTGGTCGAGTTCGTCGGCCAGGCGGCGGTCATGTGCTCGCAGGGCCTTGTGTACTTGCCAGACTGGCTCGAAGGCCGATTGCGAGAGGACGTGGTCGGCGTCTTCGGACTCGTCGATGAAGACCGGAATCACGATCGTGCCGAGCTGCTTGCCGGCGGCTTTGCGGATCACTCGGCCGACCGCCT
>JBJXEX010000460.1:0-21420 GCA_046156195.1 Planctomycetaceae bacterium
ATCCATGCTGACCTCCCAAAGGTTCTCCATTTCCCCCCATCGCGCTCAGCTTAAACCAGAAATCTCGTTTTCTCCTATTGACGTTTTCCGACCGCTATCAAAACAACAAAACCTGGGATGCACCCGCAAGCGATCGGCGAGGGGTTTCTCACCTTGACCCTTTCTCGCGAGCGGGCGTAGTTTCCCGCTCCATTCCTGCCGCTCGGCGATCTGGTCGAGCCTCTTCCTGTCTGAATTTCCCTCTGCGGCTTTCTTTCATTTCCCACCGTTCCAATCTTTCCCACCTCTCGGCGACGAACGCCTTGCGTCCGTTCCGCCCTCTCGTTTGGGAGCGACGTTATGAAGCGTTTCGATCGGCGTGCGCTGTTGCTGGGCGCGTTGCTGTGCGGCCCGCTTGTCGGTTGCCAGAAATTCAAACTTCTGAGTTCCAAGATGCTGCGCTCGCAGTCGCCCGACAAATTGGACGACGAGGCCGAGAAGCTCAGTGATCTCAAGGACGATGAGAAAGACAAAGAGTTCGAGACGAAAGTCGAGACGCCGTTCGTGGGAGATTACGCCTCGTTTGCCGGCTTGAATTATGTCGTGCTGCAAGGAGTGGGGTTGGTCGTCGGGTTGGACGGAACCGGTGGTGATCCGCCGCCGTCGGTCTATCGCGAGGTGC
Source organism: Planctomycetaceae bacterium (assembly GCA_046156195.1). Lineage (GTDB taxonomy): Bacteria > Planctomycetota > Planctomycetia > Planctomycetales > Planctomycetaceae > SXKJ01. The sequence goes on from JBJXEX010000460.1 coordinate 662, forward strand.
TCGCCGATGACATGCGGCGGCGAGGCATCGACGATCCCGAAACGATTCTGCGTTCGCGCGACACGGCGTTGGTCATCATTCAAGCGCTGTTGCCGCCGACGATCCGCAAAGGGGAAGCGTTCGACGTCGATGTCCGAGTTCCCGATGGGGACACCACCACCAGTCTCAACGGCGGTTGGTTGCTCGAAACAGAATTGTCCGAAGCGGCCATCGTCCCCGGCCAAGGCATTATGAAAGGGCACGTTCTCGCCAAGGCGAAAGGCTCGATTCTGATCACCTCCGGCGAGGGCAAGTCCGAGAACACCGGTCTGAAAGTCCGCGGCAAAATTCTGGGAGGCGGCACCTCGAAGAAGGATCGCGATCTGCGAGTGCAACTCCGCAGTGACTATCGCAGCGTGCGGCAATCGAAACGAATCGCCGACAAAATCGGAGAGCGATTCTTCGCGTACAGCGACAGCGGCCTGCGCGAGAAACTCGCCAAGGCTCTCACCGATCAGACCATCGAGCTGAAAGTTTACGCGCGCTACAAAGACAACTATCCGCGCTATCTGCAGGTGATCCGTAACATCGCGTTTCGCGAGTCGCAGGTTGCTCGGCACGTTCGCATGGAGAAGCTGAAGACACAGTTGCTCAATCCCGACACGACCGAGTCGGCCGCGTTGCAGTTGGAGGCGATCGGCATTGAGGGGATTCCGATTTTGAAAACCGGATTGAAGCATCCGGACCCGTTGGTCCAGTTCAACTCGGCGATGGCACTGGCGTATCTCGGCCAAGCGGACGCGGTCCCCGCGCTGGGTGAAGCGGCGGTGAATGAGCGTGCCTTTCGCGTGTATGCGCTGGCGGCACTCTCCACGATCGACGCGGCCGAGGCACATCTGCTGCTCCGCAAGCTGACCAACGCGCAGACAGACGTGGGGGGCAAGAGCATCGACAGCGCCGAGCTGCGCTACGGTGCCTTCCGAGCTTTGTGGACGCTCGACAAACGCGACCCGTACCTCAGCGGCGAGGCCATGAAAGAGCCGAACGCCGATCGCGAAATCTTCGCGCTGCACACGCTGCCGACCACCGGCGAGCCGATCATTCATCTGACGCAGCATCGCCGCTCAGAGGTCGTGCTCTTCGGAGCGGACCAGCAGTTCAAAACGCCGATGGCCGTGCGAGCGGGCAATCACATTCTCGTCACGGCTCAGCCGGGAAAGGATCGGATCACCCTCTCGAAGTATCAGGCGGGCCAGCCGGATCAACGCCGAGAAGTCTCGCTGCGAGTCGCGGACGTCATCCGGACCGCCGTCGAGTTCGGAGCCAGTTATCCCGACGTGGCTCAGATGCTGCTGCAAGCGGCCAAGCAACAGAACCTCACCGGTCACATCGAGATCGACGCGCTGCCTCAAGGAGGTCGCGAGTACGCCCGCAAGGAAGGCTCTGGCAAACCTGACGGCAAGAAGGTCCGAGTCGGCAATGCGAACCTCAGTCCGAACTTCGTCCCGAACCTCAAAGGGGACGGCACCTCGAAAGAGTCGCTGGGCGAGTCGATCGAGAAACAGACCTCCGCCCCGCAAGAGATCACGGAATCGCCGTCCGACTCCGATTCGAGGGGCAACGCCTCCGTCGCCGACGCACGCACCGCACCCGCCGTTGAAGAAGAGCTTGATCGACGATGGTTTGAGTTTTGGAAACGTAAGTAATCAATGACGAATGAAGCTCGAATGACGAATGACGACTGACGAAGCCCGATTGACATCGTCTTTGTCATTCGGACTTCGTCATTCATTCGTCATTCGGTGACCTTTCACGACATCCCTTTTTTGTCTCACGGCCTGCCATGCTCAAGTCGCTGGATATGTTCGGCTTCAAGAGCTTCGCGGATCGGACGCGGTTCGATTTCTCGCGCGGGATCACCTGCGTTGTCGGGCCGAATGGGTCGGGGAAGAGCAATGTTGTTGACTCGATCAAATGGGTGCTCGGCGATCAAAGTCCGAAGAGTCTTCGCGGCAAAGAGATGACGGACGTGATCTTCAACGGCGCGTCGGGCCGCAAGCCAGCGGCGTTCGCCGAAGTGCTGCTGACGTTCGACAACGCTTCGCGCTGCCTGACGCTCGATGCGGCCGAAGTGCAGATCGGTCGCCGTTTGTGGCGCAACGGCGATTCGGAATACCTCATCAATCAACAGCCCGCGCGGTTGAAAGATATCCGAGACCTGTTCCTCGGCACGGGAGCCGGTTCGTCGGCCTACAGCATCATCGAGCAAGGCCGAGTCGATCAAATTCTGCAATCGAACGCGGCGGCTCGGCGACACGTCTTTGAAGAGGCGGCCGGTGTCTCACGCTACAAAGCTCGCAAGGAAGAGGCGACTCGAAAGCTGGAGCGGGTCGAGCAAAACCTGTTGCGACTGCGCGACATCGTCGATGAGGTGGAATCGCAGCTCAACGCGCTGCGGACTCAAGCGGGAAAGGCGGCGAAGTATCGCGAGGTCTCGGCCGAGCTGCGCGAATGGTGGTTCGGCTTGGCGGCGGACGATCATCGACACTTCTCCGCGCAGTTGACGATCGTGGACGCCAACCTGCAAGCGGGTGAAGCGGAACTCGCCGACTTGTCCGCGCAACAACAAGTCCTCGAACAGAAGCTCTCGGTCTTCGACGCGGAGATTGCCGAGGTGGACACTCGCTTGCGACACGCCGAACGCACCGCCGCCGGCAATCGCGAGAGCGTCGTTCGGCAAGAGGCGACGTTGCGACATGTGACTGCTCGCGAAAAAGAACTCGGCTCGGAATTGGATCGACTGCGCCGGCAGCGAACGATCATGCGCGGCCGATCCTCCGAACTCTCCGCCGAGTTGAGCCGCTCCGCGGACGAACTCGCCGACAGCGACGTCCAGCACGTTCGATTGCAGGCGGAACTCGCCGCCGTTCAACGTGAATTGGCCGAAGTCATCGCGCAGCTCAAAGCGGATCACTCGATGCTGCAACGCGAACGACAGAAACAAGTCGAACTGATGCAGCAAGCCAGCTCGGCCAAACAGCGAGTCGGCAGTTTGCAATCTCAGCAAACCGCCGCGCAGTCCGCGTTGGTCACGACCAAGCAACGACTCGATCAGTGCGATGCTCAGATCATTACGGCTCAGGCGGAAGTTCTGCGCCGGCAAGCGGTGGTCGAGTCGGTGCTGACGGAAGTCGCGTCGCTCGACGGGCGAGTGCGGGAGATTCGTGACCGGCATCAGCAGCTCGTCAGCGATCAAGAAGGCTGTCAGGCTCAACTCCGAGCACAACGCGAAGACCGCAGCGCAAAGCAATCGCAGCAAGCGGTTCTGGAGGATCTCGAACGTCGGCAAGAGGGACTCGGTATCGGTGTGAAGGAAATCCTCAGCCGAGCACAAACCTCTGACTACGCGCCGTGGAATAGCGTTCTGGGGAGCGTCGCCGATCTGCTCGAAGCGGACCTGGATGAAGCCGCGATCCTCGAAGTGGCTCTGGGTGCGCGAGCACAACTCATCGTCGTCCGCGAACTGGCCCCGCTCATCGAATACCTCAACAGCGGCAGCAGCCGACTGTCCGGGCGAGTCGGCTTTCTCGAAATCCCTCCTCAAACGCCAAGCGCTTCCTCCTCCCCTCCTCCCCTCCTCCCCTCCCCCCCTCCGAACGGCGTCATCCAACGGGCCGACCAACTCGCCAGTCTCAAGTCCGCGCTCCCCGGCTTGGCGGAGTCGTTGCTCGGCACGACGTGGGTGGTCGATACGCTCGACACCGCGTTGCGACTGGCCGACGGCGAAGGTCGCGGTTGCCGCTTCGTTACCTTGCAGGGGGAATTGCTGGAGGACGACGGCAGTCTGTTCGCCGGCACGGTGCGCAGTGAGACGGCTTTGATGACTCGCCGCAGCGAACTGCGTCGGTTGAAGAATGATCTGCTGCGGCTCGACCGAGCGATCATCGACGATGAGCGGCAGTTGGCCGACGTCACTCAGTCGTTGAAAAGCCTCGAACGCTTGATCGAAAACGCGACGAGCGAAAAACAAGAACTCGCCGATCGGCTGACTCACGCGCGATCGGACGTCACCGTTCAACGGCAAGAGGTGGAACGTTTCCATCGCGACCGCGAGGCCATCTTGTCCGAAGCCGCCCGCTGGGAATCGCTCGCCACGGAACTCGAACTGCAAATTGAACGAGCGGTCTCCGAGCACGCTTGGTTCGAGGACAATCTTCTGAGCTTGCGGGATTCATTCGTCGCTCTGGAAGCGGCTGTCGCGACTCGCGAGTCGCAGCGGCAAGCGTTGACTCAGCGACAGGTCGAGCAGCAGTTGCAACTCGCCAAGCACGAGGAACGCTGGCAAGCGTTGCGAGCCGCCGTGACTCGCTTGCAAGACGAGCAGCGCCAACGCAACGAGCAATTTGACGAGGCCGAACGTCGCCTGAATGCCGCCACCGCTCAGATGCGACAGCTCAATTTGCAATTGCTCAACACGAACGCCGAGCTGTGGGAGCTGCAATTGTTCGACGAACAATTCGCCGCCGAGGTCGCGTCCGTCCTGACCGACAAAGACCTCTTGCGGACTCAAAAGTCCTCCTTCGCCGAAGACGAGGCCCGCTTGCGAGCCGCTCGCCGTGAACTCGCCGAAAGCCTGCACGCGCAGGAGATCGCCGCGCGGGACGCTCGACACCAGTTGCAAGTCTGTGCGGAACGCATCGAAGAGGAATATCAGATGACGCTCGACGAAGTCGTCGCGTCGGGAGCGTCCGCGTTCGTGAAATGGCAGGAAGAAAGTGGGCAGTGGGCAGTGGGCAGTGGCCAGAAGTCAGAAGGAGGCGATCCGAGGTCGAACACTGAAACGCAGGCGGTATCTGATGTGCTCTCTGATCCCCGACCCCTGACCCCCGACCCCTCCTTCACCGAAGTCCGCCCGGAACTCGAAGAGAAGGTCAATCGCCTGCGCCGCAAGCTCAAGATGATGGGCAGCGTCAACACCGATAGCCTCAAAGACCTCGACGAGTTGGATGGTCGGTTCCAGCATCTCAGTGCGCAGTTGCAAGACCTCGAAGAGGCCAAGGCAACGCTGGAAGACATCATTCGCCAATTCAATGCCGAGAGTCAGCGGATGTTTCTGGAGACGGTCGAAGCGATCCGGCTGCAGTTCCAACAGCTCTTCCGCAAGATGTTCGGCGGCGGCGAGGGAGACATCATCCTGGAAGACCCGAACGACGTGCTGGACTGCGGCATCGACATCGTGGCTCGTCCTCCCGGCAAGGAACTGCGGAGCATCTCGCTGCTCAGCGGGGGCGAGAAAACCATGACCGCGATCGCCCTGCTGATGGCGATCTTCCGCAGCAAGCCCAGCCCGTTCTGCATCCTGGACGAGGTCGATGCCGCCTTGGACGAAGGGAACATCGAGCGTTACAGCGGCGTCGTCAAAGAATTCCGCGAGACGACGCAATTCATCATGATCACTCACAACAAACGCTCGATGCAGGTCGGCGACATCCTCTATGGCGTGACGATGGAGCAAAGCGGCGTCTCGAAACGGATGTCCGTCCGCTTCGAGGACGTCAGCGACGACGGCCACTTCCGAGTCTTGCCGGCTGCCGGCTCAAACGCCGCGTGACCGCTTGATCTTGCGAAATGACTTGAGAGAATCCGACCGCACGAGAGATCCAGGTGGCGACGATGCCGATCAGTGCTTAGTTGTCTGGCCAAGAATTGTCGAAGAATGATCGCGACGCGAGATACTCTTGGAATTGGTATTTATTCGCCTGCGGAAGCGGCGTTCTATGCGCGGGTGCGTACACAAACTCTCAACCGCTGGGTCTTTGGTGACGCTCATGGCGATTCGGTCGTCAAACCTCAGATTGCGCCGGACGATGATGACCGCGTCATCACGTTTCTGGATTTCATTCAGGCTCTGGCGATTCGAGCAATCCGGACGCAATATCCCAAGATCAGCCTGCATAAGATTCGCAAGGCCGTGGACTTGGTTGAGGAACGGCTGGGGATCAAGTGCCCGTTCGCCCGAGAGCACAAGTCGTTCATCTATGACGAGCGAGAGATTGCTTTGGAAGTGGATGGCAAACTGATTCAGATTTCTGGAATCAATTCCGGCAATCTGATGATCGGCCCAATTGCCGAGCTTTACCTGAAGAGAATCCACTTTGGAGAAGACGGGTTTGCCGCTCAATATGTGGCCTGGGGCGACAATCGCAACCCAATCGTCATGGACCCCAAACGTCGATTCGGAGAGCCGATTGTTGCTTCCTGCGGCTATACCGCGCAAACGCTATGGGACGCCAGCATTGTTGAGGGAGGTCTGGAGGCCGCCGCAAAAGCCTATGGAGTCAAGATCGAAGAAGTGACCGCCGCTTGTGATTACTACGACCACCTCGCGAGTGCCGCGTGACGCTCCTGAAACTTCTCTTTGATGAATGCTTGGGAAAACCACACATCGAGATTCTCAAGTCTCTGGTCTCATTGGAAGCCGCAGATTCCCGACCGATTGTCGAGCATCTCCTCTCCATTCAAGATCAAGGCGTTCTAGACGAGGTATGGGTGCCCCGTGTGGCGCATGAGAATTGGATTCTGATGACGTCCGACAAGTCTCGTTTCAAAAAGGGCAAAGGCGAACCACTTCCGAGACTTTGCGTGAAGCATCGCATCACCCATGTTCTGCTAAGTCCGACCGTTGGCCAGCGACGCGCTTTTGAAAAAATGCTGACGATCATCTCGGTGTGGTATCGGATACTGGAGCTTTCCAAGGAACCGCGCGGCTCAAGGTTTATGATCGAGCCAATCGGTACAGAAGACGCCGACAAAGGCACGGGCAAGTTGGCCAAGAAAAGCTTTCCAGGAATCGTTCCACCGCCGCCCTTTGAAACTCTCCCGTTCCCTCGCCTTGATGAATTGCTGCCAGAGTCACCGTCATCACAGAGCTAGACCCGTCCGCCTATCAAATGTGGATCGGACTGAGAGGCGTCACCGGGCAACTTGCCGGGGTGCGGGACCGCTTCTACCATACGCCTCCTTTTCGCGGCTGGTTTTTGAACGGAATGCCTTGCGTGGCTTATGGTCCGGGCGTTCTTCGTGAGGCCGCGAATCGCTCGTCCGCCGCGGCATTCAGAACTGTGACACTCAAAAACTGTGACACTGATATTTAGAGACGGAGTCTTTCATGGAATTCGCGACCCTCGCTGAGGGCAATGCAGCCCCTCCCCCCAGCTTTAGCGAAGCGTTGGGGCCAATGGTCCCTTACTTCGCGGTGATCGCGTTCCTCTTTTACTTCATGATCTTGAAGCCGCAGTCCAAGGAGCGTCGCCTCCGCGAGCAACTGCTCGCGAACTTGAAGCGGAACGACCGAGTGGTGACGTACTCCGGCATCATTGGCACGATCACCGGCTTCTCCGATGACAATAAAGAAGTGACGCTGCGCGTGGATGACAACGTCAAGCTCCGATTCCTACGGAGCGCGATCCAAGGGCCACTGGCTGAAACATTGGCGGCCACGGAGACTCCGAAGCCGGGAGCCAGCTAACACCACCGCTCATAGTGACCCCATTTATGGGGTCAACCCCGACCGCATTTTGGGGGTCAACTCCGACCCCGGTTATGGGGTCAACCCGACCCCATAAATGGGGTCACTACAAGCCCCCTCTGAGCGAGACTCAGGCGAGTTTCGCAAGACTTCAGACCAGACTTTCAGGAATCAGATTCGATGTTCGATTTCTCGATGGGACTCTCTGTGTTGGCGGATGCCGCCGACAAACCGGTCGTGGTCCAACCGGTGGATGATACAGTGGATCTCGGTTTCCGATTGCTCGTGTTGCTCGCACTTTTCGTGGTGCCGTACATCATCGGCACCCTTCTGGCTCGCGCGTTGCGGATGAAGGAATACTCCAACCGCATCGGCACGGTGCTGCTGGCATTCGCGTTGGGGTTGGCACCGTTCGGATACCACATCATCAAGGCCGGAAACTTCGACGGCTGGAAGAACGCGCTCCGCTGGGGCATTGACCTCGCCGGCGGCACGAACCTGATTTACCAGGTCGATACGAAGCCCGTCTCAGGCAAGAACATTACGGTCGCCGAGGCGATGGACCAGATGATCGCCACGATCAAAAAACGGATCAATCCGTCGGGCACAGAGGAAGTCACCGTCCGAAAAGTGGGGGAGTCCCGGATTGAAATCATCATTCCGGGTGCCGATCAGGGAGTTGTCGCCGAGAAGAAGGCGGCGATGGTCCGCTTGGGCAGCTTGGAATTTGGCATCGTTGCGAACGAGAAGGATCATCGGAGTTGGATTGCCGCCGCGCGATTGTTGCCGACCACTCAAGACAACCTGATTGAGGGGAACCAAGTTGTCGCCGTGTGGCGTGAACTGGATAAAAAGGCGGACTCGATGCCCGCCTCCTCGGTGCGCACGGTGCTCCGCAAGGACAAGAAAGGGAAAGACGCACCGATCCAGCAAGTGCTGATCGTTCAAGATGCGGAAGAGGATCTGGTCACCGGAACTAATCTCCGCCGAGCCAGTCCGAGCATCTCGGACGATGGTTCTCCCTGCGTCAATTTCTCGTTCGACAGCGAAGGGGCGATGAAGTTCTTCCGATTGACCAGCAAGAACCGGCCGGCCCCCGACGGCACCAAACGTCAGTTGGCAGTCATTCTCGACGGCAAGGTCCACTCGGCCCCGAACATTAACTCGGCCATTCGAGAGAACGGACAAATCACGGGAGTCCCCGCCGACGAAATTCAGCCGCTGGTGGGGGTGCTCAACGCGGGTGCGTTAAACCTACCCATCGACCCCACACCGATCAGCGAATTCACCATCAGCCCGCTGCTGGGTGCTGACGTGCAGAGCAAGGGATTGTTGGCGATCTACATCAGTTCGCTGGCGGTGTTTGTCTTCATGTTGGCCTACTACCGCTTCGCGGGATTGGTCGCCGACATCTCGCTGGTGTTGAACATGATCTTGATCGTCGGCTCGATGGCGATCTGCAACGCGACGATCACGCTGCCGGGACTGGCCGGCATGGTGCTCACGATCGGCATGGCGGTGGATAGCAACGTGCTGATCTATGAACGTATGCGGGAAGAAATGGAACGGGGCAGCAGTCTGCGAATGATGATCCACAACGGCTTTGATAAGGCACTCTCCGCGATCGTGGACTCGAACGTCACGACGCTGATCGCCGCCGTCGTGCTCTACTTTATTGGCACCGACCAAATCAAAGGCTTTGCCGTGAGCCTCTTCATCGGACTGACGATGAGCATGTTTTCGGTGCTGACCTTCGGCCGGCTGATGTTCGACATCGCCGAACGCAAGCGGTTGATTCGTGACAAGCTGACGATGCTCAAGCTGATCGGCATCACGAAATTCGACTTCATCAGCAAGCTGAAGATCGCGTTGACGGGTTCGATCGCGTTCATCGTGATTGGCGTCGCCATGGTCATCGCTCGTGGAACGGAAAGCCTCGACATCGACTTTTCCGGCGGTTCGATGCTCACGTTTCGATTCGTTCACGACCAGCAAATCGACGACGTGCGCGCCAAGCTGCAAGCCAGCGGGCAGCAGAATAAAGAGTTGAATGCCATCTCGTTGGAGCGGCTGGCGGAAGCGGGAGAGTCTCAATCCGCCGAACGCGGAAAACAGTTCCGGTTGCGCACGAAAGAGACCGACATCACTGCCATCCGCAAGGCGATCGCCGCGACATTCCTCAATGTCCCGAACTACGAACTGCAACGTGTCACCGTGGACTTCAAGCCGATCACCAAGTCGGCCAGCGCGACGACCAACAATTCTGATCCCGTGTCTGGTGCCCGAGGTGACGACGAAGTGCCGACCGCTGCTCCGAAGACCGATCCGAAAGCGGAGTCAAAGCCGGAGCCGAAGACCGATCCGAAAGCGGAATCGAAACCCGAACCGAAAACTGATCCGAAAGCGGAATCGAAGCCGGACGAGTCCCTGAAGGACGAGAATGCTGGAGCGGAAATTCCGCCGACCAAGACGGCCCCTCCCAAGGACGAGTCGGCCAAACCGAAATCCGAGACCAAGAGTCCCAGCGCGAAGAGTCCCAGCGCGAAGAGTCCCGCTGAGAAGACTTCCGGCGCGAAGACTCCCGGTAACGTGAGCATCGAAAATGATGACCCGTTCGCGAATCCCTACATCACCGAGCTGACCTTCACCAGCGAAATCGCCACGTCCAAGGCGAACGAAATCTCCACGTCCACGGCGGAGGAATATCTGCTGGCCGAACTCAAGAAAATCAATCCCGCGTATACCGACGCGAGAGTCCTGTTCCGAACCACGGGCACTTCCGGTTCGGGGCTGAAGTCGGCGGACAACAAGGCTAAGACCTTCGACAAGATGCGGCTCGAAGTCCGCAATACGGTCGATGAGGCGGAGTTGTCCCAGGCGTTACGGGCGATGCAGGAGACTCTCAAGTCCACACCGATCTTTGAAGAGGTCAGCAACTTCGCCTCGTCGGTCGCGGAAGACATGCGGTTCTGGGCGATCGTGGCGTTGCTCGCCAGCGGTGTCGGCACGGTGATCTATCTCTGGTTCCGGTTTACGAAGGCGGACTTCGGGATCGCGGCCGTGGTCGCCGTGTTCCACGACGTGCTGTTCACGCTGGCTTGCTTGCCGATGGCTTACTACCTGTCCAAGACGCCGCTCGGCCCGATCCTGGGACTGGAAGACTTCAAGCTGAACCTGTCGATCATCGCCGCGTTCATGACGATTATCGGGTACTCGCTGAACGACACGATCGTGATCTTCGATCGCATCCGGGAAATCCGCGGCCGCAATCCGATGCTCACGCCACAGATGGTCAACGACAGCGTGAATCAAACGCTGTCGCGCACGATCCTGACCGCCGTGACCGTCTTCATCACCGTGGCGATCCTGTACTTCATCGGCGGCGACGGCATTCACGGCTTTGCGTTCTGCATGTTGGTCGGCACGTTGGTGGGCTGCTACAGCACGATCTACATCGCCAGTCCAATCCTGCTCTGGATGTGGAACCGCGAACAAAAACAACGTGCGGCCGGCCGGCTGTAACTCGAACGGCGGGATGATTCTGACCGTAGCCGCGTTCGCCAGAACGCGGGTGGGAGCACGCTGGCAAGCTCGGCTGCATCGGGAGATAGCCGGGATGATTCATGGTCAAGTTGATTCGTTGGCACAAGTCGATTGACTTGGGCCATGAATAATCCAGGCTAGGAGCATCTGGGGTCTCCCATGGCGAAAATTGTCACCATCATTCCCGAAGAATTTGAGCAGGTTGCGGCAGCCATTGGCCCGGAAGATGAGTTGCTGACTCCCGGAGAATTGAAATCCCTCTCGATCTTCGCGTCGCTCAATAAGATGCCGAGCTTTGAGAAGCTTCAGGGGTTTACTCTGCTGCGCAAATGCGAACCGGGGCGAATGCTTTGCGAGCAGGGTGAGGCCGGGGCAACGGCGTTCGCGATTCTGACGACTCAGGACGTCATCGCCCTGCGCGAGATTCAGGTCAAGGCGATCCAACAGGAGTTGGAGGCTCGTGCGCGGGGGAGTTCGTGTGTCGATCCGCATCCGCAGTTCGCACAACTGCCGCTCGCCGAGTTGCTCAAGCGAGAGACGGAGTATCGCAAGGAAGTCGAACGACTCCGTCCCCAAGCTGCGGAACTGGAACTGCCGGAGAACAAGGACAATATGGAATTGCGCCACCGAGCCTCCGCGCACTTGCTCGTGAATTTGGAAGGGAACGAGTCGCGCGGAACGCTATGGCAACGGACCACTCGCTGGCTGACGGGGCAGCGGCCGGTGAAGTCTCGGACGAACCCGAAGTCGATCGCGATCGACGGCGCGAATGTCAATTCGGTCACAAAGATCGGTGTTCTGTACGAGGGGGACTTGTTCGGCGAAATGAGCTGCCTGAATCGGGGGCCCCGTTCGGCCAGAGTCATTGCCGATAAAAATTGCTACATGCTGGAAATGCTTCGTAATTTCCTGGACATTCTGCACAAGGATCCGGTTTACAAGCAGCGGATGGACAACATCTACCGTCAGCGAGTGCTGGAAGGTCACATTCGCCGGTTGTCGATCTTCGAGGACGTGAGTGATGCGGAGTACGCAACGCTGCAAGCATCGATCGAATTGATTGAAATTCCAACGGGTGGTCTGATCTTCGAGGAGTTTGACGATCCCGATGCGTTGTATGTGATTCGCAGCGGACTGGTGAAAGTGGTGGCGAATGCTTGGACTCAGGTTCGGGCCGCGGAATTCTCGGCCGCTCAGTGGACCGGATTGGCCGACGAAATTCTGACTGGCTACGACAATGAGCATTTTCGGAAAGTGGCGGCGGCATTGCCACCCGGTGTTCGCGAGGCCGCGGGCCGCATCGCGGCGGCAAAGGAGGCCGGAGAGTCCGATCAGGCGGCGCTGTTGGCGGGATTGAATGAGTTCATCGTCCAGGGGACGTTGCATACGCAATTCGGCAATACGACCGGCAACATCAAGGACGCGATCAACAGCCCGCCCCTGCGTCTGGCCATTGGCGATTTTCCAGAGAAGCCGAAAGAGTGGTCGGCACTGGAACAGCGGACCTTTCATCGGCTGTTGCTGGAGCACTTGTTCGCCAACATGCCTGAGCGAAGTGCGACGGCCGGGCCGCGGCGGACTCTGAGCTACTTAGGCCGGGGCGATTTTTTTGGCGAGACCGGCGTGGTGAAAAATGAGCCGCGAAACGCCACGGTCTATGCCTACGATCACCCGGATGGCGGCGCGAATATGCGTCTTCCAAGCTCGGTCACCGGCGCGATCCCGTCGCGAGTAGAGCTGGTCAAAATCAACAGTCAGGCGTTTCACGATCTGTTGCGTTCGTCGAAGAAAGTGGAGGCGAAAGTTGAGGAAGTGATCGCCGCGCGGCAACAGCAGGCGGCGGCTCACACGAAGACGGACCTCTCGACGTTTATTTCCACGCAGTCGCAGTCGGCGGCCTACGAGAAGTTGGGTTTGGTGCAAGGCCAGCAGCTCATGCTGATCGACCTCGACCGTTGTACGCGATGCAATCAGTGCGTCGATGCGTGCGTGGCGTCTCATCGGGATGGCCGGACGCGGCTGTATCTCGACGGCCCGCGCTTCGAGAACTATCTGGTGCCGATTAGTTGCCGTTCGTGCCTCGATCCGGTGTGCATGATTGGCTGCCCGGTGGGAGCGATCAATCGGGGTGACAAGGGAGAGATCGTCATCCAGAACTGGTGCATCGGTTGTGAGATTTGTGCGCTCCAGTGCCCGTATGGCTCGATTCTCATGAATCCCCGAACGGATCCAAAGGAAACCAAGCCCCGCCCGGGAGCGGCCCCTGAAGCGGGGACCGAACCCCAAGCGCCTCCCGATTTGGCGGTCGTCTGCGATTTGTGCTCATCGTTGCCCAGCCAGCAGCCGTCATGCGTTTATGCCTGCCCGCATGACGCGGCGCTGCGGGTCAACTCCCAAGATTTCTTCGTCAGTCGAAGTCGTGAATAAGGCGACCGGTGCGTGACGCCCGTTTTCTAAAGGACCGACTCCCGTGCTGCTGGATCGAACACATAAACCCTGGTTCGTGGGGAGCGCGCTGGTGGTGGCGATCGGGGCGGCGACCTATGTGGGGATCTCGCTGTCGTCGATTCATGGACCGAAGGGTGGCAGCGTGCTGGGCATGCTGTTTGGGATCCTCGGTTCGGTCTGCCTGGTTTTCGCCGCGCTTCTGGCGGTGCGCCGGCGTCTGCCGACGTGGCGTGTCGGCTCGGCCCAGTTCTGGCTGCGAGGTCATCTGTGGCTGGGAACGGTGGGTTTGTTGCTGATCCTGTTTCATTCGGGTTTCGGCTGGGGGGGATTGCTGGAGAATCTGTTGTGGATTTCGCTGGTCTTGGTGGTGTTGACCGGGTTCTTTGGCGTCATTCTGCAACAGATCATTCCACGCCTGCTGACGTCGGAAGTTCCCTTAGAAACCATGGTCACTCAAATCCCGTCGCTGTCGCGGATGTCGGCCTTTCAGGCGGACAAACTCGTGGCGAGCAAAGTCGGAGTGTTAGACGTTGAATACGAGTCGCTGATGAGCGAGGCCCGCAGCGTTCTCACACGTCAGGAACGTTGCTCCCTTGTTAAGCCGGACGATATTTATCGTGAGTTGGCCAAAGTCTACGCCAACGTCTTTGTTCCCGAATCCTGCAAGCCTCCCCCCACGGCCCGCCCCTCCGCTCCCCTCACAGTGACCAGAGCCCCTCTCGCGCGAGCCGCAACGCCCCCCGCGAGTTCGCCCGACGATCCGTCCCCACCGAAACCCAAGTCGCCGCGACCAGTCCGGCCCGAAAAGCCAGTTGCCAAGGCCGTGGGTGCTCAGCCCGTTAAGCGTCACAACCCACTCGCTCTCAAGCGAGAAAGAGCCGCTGCGAAAGCCGCGTTGATCGCTGCCGCAAAGGCCGCTGAGGAGACCGCTGAGGAGACCGCTGAGAAGCCTGTTGAGGAGGTTGCCGCGGAGACTCCCGCGACGGCTCCGAGTCCGCCGATCGGACAACTGCCCCTCGATGATGATCCTCCCGTGGGGATCAGCGCGATGTCCGGAAAACCGCTGAAGCACCTGATTACCATTACCTGTGAAGAGTGCAATAAGGTCTTCACCGTCGCTCCACGTCATGCCGGCAAGGAGGGACTTTGCCCGAACGAAGACTGCCGTGTCCCTTATACGGTCCCCATGCCAGTCCTGCCGCCGACGGAAGCGGTTCACGTCGCGCCGCAACAGGAAATCACAAATCTGGTGACCGAGAAGAAATCCTCGGTCTACGCAAAGCTCATCTCCAAGCTGTCGGCCGCCATCACAACGAGTCTTCGATCCTCGAAGCCGACGCACAAAATGACTCCCATGATGTGTCGCCGGTGCGGGTGGATGTTTTCGGTCTCAACGCGACATGCCGGGCAGAAAGGGCTTTGTCCACGTGCGGAGTGCCAAGCCCCCTACACGGTCCCGCACGGCGTCAGCGAGCAGGCGGAATCGGTGCAGGTGCAGGAATCGGTGCAGGTGCAGGAATCGGTCGTCGCGAAATCAGTCGTCACGGATTCGGTGGCGCAGGATTCGGTGGTGGAGGAAAAAACGCTCCGCGAGGTTCCCGGCAAGTCCCCCACTCCGACCGAGGAAATGCGGATCATTGAAGCCGCACGAACGGGCATCCTTCCATCCAACGAGAACGTGGAGCGGCCAACGAAAACTTCCGTCGGCGACCCGGACGACGCGAGCCTCCCGACCGGCCTGTTTGTTGGAACGCTTGCCCCCTCCGGCTCAACGGAGTCCGTTAGTTTTGAGGCACCGATTCCGCTCGATGACCTGGTGATGCCACTCGCGCCCATCGAACAAGTCGAACAGGAAGAGACGATCTCATTTGGCGAGCCGGACAATCTGGAGGTGCCGCCCCCGCCCAGCGATGAAGTTGTGAGGCCGCTTTCGGTCATCGAACAAGTCTTTGCCAAGCCAGCGGAAATCGTCGCACCGACTCCACCCAGCGTTGAACCCAAAAAGCCGCTCGTGCCCATCGAACCAGTCGAACCGGTCGCACGGCAAGAGACGCCCCCATCCGTTGAGCCGATCCGTCTTGAGGCACCGACTCCGCCGAGCGTTGAACCTGCGAAGCCGCTTACGCCCATCGAATCAGTCGAACCCGTCCAACGGCAAGAGACGACCCCATCCGTTCAGTCGATCCGTCTTGAGGCACCGACTCCGCCGAGTATTGAACCTGCGAAGCCGCTGTCGCCGATCGAACTGATCCGAGCCAAAGCGAAGGCGCGATCGGCAGCAACGACGCCCGACGTTGAACCCGCGAAGCCGCTCGCGCCCATCGAACCCGTCCAACGACAAGAGACGATCACATCCGGTGAACCGGTCAGCGTTGAGGCACCCACTCCGCCGAGTATTGAACCTGCGAAGCCGCTGTCGCCGATCGAACTGATCCGAGCCAAAGCGAAGGCGCGATTGGCCGCAACGACGCCAAGCGTTGAACCCGCGAAGCCGCTCGCGCCTATCGAACCCGTCGAACCCATCGAACGGCAAGAGACGACCCCATCCGGTGCGCCGGTCAGTGTTGAGGCACCCACTCCGCCGAGTATTGAACCTGCGAAGCCGCTGTCGCCGATCGAACTGATCCGAGCCAAAGCGAAGGCGCGATTGGCCGCAACGACGCCCGACGTTGAACCCGCGAAACCGCTCGCGCCGATCGAACCAGTCGAACGACAAGAGACGATCTCATCCGTTGAGCCGATCCGTCTTGAGGCACCGACTCCGCCGAGCGTTGAACCTGCGAAGCCGCTGTCGCCGCTCGAACTCATTCGAGCTAAGACGGCGGCACGCTCGGCAGCAGCGACTCCAAGCGATGAACCTGCGAAGCCGCGACCGCCCGTCATGAAGAAGCCAGTCAATCCCGTCGTCGCCAAGAAATCGCCAGCGGATCAACCTCAGGGAACATCAACTCCGCCCACCTCCGAAAGTCCCGCCGCGCCGCTGCCCGTCGCCGATTCGCCTGCGGGTGAGGCCGCTCCCGACAACCGGAAGGCCGTGGCACCCATTCCCACGAAACCAAAACGCCGCAAAGAGTCGGCCGCCATTTCCCCCACGCTGCTGGCGGGACTCCGCGACTTCCACATCAACATTGTGAGACCGTTCTTGATCACCGGTCGCTCGCCGGGCTATCGGCTCGATGACAACGCCGCGGCGCTGCAACTCTTCGCGCGACTGCAGGCGGAACTGCCGACCGAACTGCATGACACAGTTCAGACTTTATTCGTGTCCTGCGAAGAGCGTCGGCAATTCAACACGCAATTGCGTCTGCATCGTTGGCTACACTGGTGGCTGTTATTGCATATTCCGTCGGCGATCGCGCTGATGGTGTTGTTCGTCGCGCACGTCGTCGTCTCGTTGCGTGTCCTGCCGTTTGGAAGCTGAGGCTTGCTTCGTCATGTATCGTTCCAGCCGCGAACTCTCCAGTCGCGTGAACATTGATGTGCATCGTCTGCCGAACCTTCAGCGGCGGTCGGCGTGGTGGCTGGCGGTATCCACCGGAGTCGGTTCGCTGGTGTGGCTCATCATGCAGTTCGTCCAGGGTCAAAACCGTCTCTACGAATCAGGCGAGGTCTCCACGACGCATCGGATGTTCGAGAACGAATGCTGGCGCTGCCATCAAGAAAACACTTGGACTCCGTTGAAGCGGCTGATCCGGTTCGACGACGAATTGCACTCGACCGACAATAAGAGCTGTGAGACCTGTCATCACGTCGCCGCACACCAACCGCATCAATTGCCGGCGCATCAAGACATCCCTTGCGCGAAGTGTCACCAAGAGCATCGAGGGACTGAGAGCTTGGCTCGCCCGCGCGACCAGCATTGCCGCGACTGCCACGACAACTTGAAGTCTCACGGCGGCAAAGGTGGTTTCACGAACCAAATCAAGGGCTTCGACCTTCCTGACGGACATCCGGAATTCCTGGTGAACCGACTCATCACGAATGACAATAAGAAAGATAATGACGGAGACGATCAGGAGGACTTTCTCGCCGCGACCGCCAAGCGAGCCGAGACTCCCGAAAACCTCGCGGTCGAGAAGTTTCAGCGCTCAGGCGAGGAACATCTCCCCCCGCGCTGGCAGGACCGCGGACGCATCCGCTTCAACCACGCCACGCATTTGCACGCGCGATACGACAACCAAGGCGCGCTTGTGGAGGGCTTGCTCGACGAGAATCGCAAACCGGTCGATCTGTCGAACAAGTGCGAGACCTGCCATCAACCCGATCCCGATCACCGCTTCTTCCGGCCGATTCAATTTGAAGCTCACTGTTGCCGGTGCCATCCCCTGCTGTTCGATCGCGAAAAATATCCGCATCAAAGCGTGCCCCATGAACTCCCGGAGATCGTCCGCGGATTCCTGACGGAGACGTACACACTGCGGACGTTGCGCGGAGCCAACTCACCGATCCAGGCCGCCCCACAACAGTTCTGCGCGTCATTTCCGCAACCACGGAAGACTGATCCCAACGAGGAGGTGAACGACGCTGCGGATCAACCTCGTCGGCCGTTGCCGGGGCATCGTGATCAGCAGTCGCTCACCCAGGAACTCGCCGCCGGCGTGTTGATCGAAGTGGACCGAGCGGAAGTGGTCGTCTTGGGGCCGAGAGACTACCGGTCGGCCGACAAATCGACCGGCGGCTGCCGCTACTGCCACGATGTCGAACAAGATCTCAAAGCCGTCTCGGGCGATTGGCGAATCGTGCCTCCCAAGATCCCGTCACGCTGGCTGCCGCATGGCGAGTTTCACCACGAACCGCATCGGCTGATGAGCTGCGGTGTCTGTCACGTCGGTGTGGCCGTGAGCGACAACACGGGAGACGTGCTGATTCCCTCGCGTGCCGTTTGCCTCGCCTGCCATGCCACCAATCCGAAGGATTGGGCCTCGACCTGGACGGCTTGGTTCGAAGACAAAGAGGAAGAGATCAAGCGGCGGGAAAATCTCTTGGCCGAGAAGCGAAAGAAGTGGGACGCCAATGCCACGGAGACTCGTGACGGTACGGCGATCACCAAACTCGCATCCTCGGAGCGGCCCGAACAGTCGTTTCAGGAGCTGCTCAAGAACGCCGTTCGCGGCACTCGCACCGACTGCATCGAATGCCACAGCTACCACAATCCGAACCTCGACAAATGGAACGGCCCATTCGTCGATCAGATCACCAAACGTCCCAAACCAAAATCGAGAGATGCCGCCAAGTAGACGAAATCTCTGCTCCGAAGCTGTTCTGGTCCGTGCTCCGGCCCTGCCATCCGTGCGAAGAGTTCAAACGATTGCAGTACAGCGGTCGGAAGACTGCGGTCTCCTCAAGGTTCGACAAGACTCAGAATTGTTTAGAGATCAATCATGCGTTCTCAATCCGCGTCCGCGGCGACGCCTCTGGTTCGGAGTTGTTCTTTCGCCGCTGTCTGTTGGACTGTCGGCGTTGTTCAACTCGGGTTGATCTCGACGACCGCCGTGGCGGGTGACGCGAAGCCGCAACCGAAACTCGTCGGCAGTGCTTCCTGCGCGGCGGCGGCCTGTCATGGTGGTTTGACTGGTCGCAAAGTTGTCGGGGCCGAGTTCCCTGTCTGGGCCGCTCGTGATCCTCACGCGCGAGCCTATTCGGTGTTGCTCAACGATCTCTCGAAGCAGATGGCCGCGCGGCTCAAGTTGTCCAATCAGACGGCTCACGAATCGGCCGAGTGCTTGAGCTGTCATTCGCCGGCAACCGCCGCCGCCAAAGCCGCCACGAACACCGAACACCCGCCGCTCGCCGGCGTTGATTGCGAAAGCTGTCACGGGGCCGCCGAGTATTGGCTGACTCCACACAAGTGGCCGAATTGGAAGAAACGCTCGGTCGCCGAAAAGAGCGACCTCGGATTCGCCGACCTGTCGGACGTGCTGACACGAGCCAAGCTCTGTACCAAATGTCACGTCGGCGGCAAGGGTCGTGATGTCAATCACGAGCTGATCGCCGCCGGGCATCCCCGTCTGTTCTTTGAACTCTCGACATTCCATAACAACTGGCCCAAGCACTGGCCGCGAAAGTTGGATGAAGAAAAACATGCGGTGCCCGCGACCCAGCCCGATGCTCCGACGTCTGGCGGTTCGCTCTTCGAGGCAAAGCTGTGGGCCGTCGGCCAAGTGGTCACGGCGCAAAGCTCACTGGAACTCCTCAGCCAGCGCGCGGCTCCGGGTCATGCCTGGCCGGAATTCGCCGAATGGAATTGCTTTGCCTGTCATCACGATTTGCAGTCACCGAACGATTTGCAGTCTCCGAACGATTTGCAGTCACCGAGTACGTGGCAGTCGTCCGCTCCGCAGCAACGTCCGCGCGATTCGTTCGGCTGGAATGCGTGGCCCTATGCGATGCTGGAACCGCTCGCGAGTCTGCCGCACAGTCCCAATCGAAACGGTCCCAATCGAAACGGCCCCGATCGAAACGATCCCGCGTTACTCATTCCGCAATTCTTGAAACTCCGTTCGCAGTTCACGCAGGCTTTGCCTAACGCTAAGTGCATCGCCGACGATGCCGACGCCGCCGCCAAGTCCCTGCAAACTTGGGCCGAGCAACTCAATGAACCGGAGTCGGCTCGCGTGCTCTTGTCTCCGGCCTCTCTGACCGCGTTGCGTCAATCGTTGGTCACGAAAGCGCAACCGGAATTCGTCGCTCGTGAATGGGACTCGACCACGCAACTCTTCCTGTCGATCGTCGCCGTGAGGTACGCGGAAAGAGCCGCGCGAAATTTGGCCCCGGTCGATGAGGCCAGCGAACGGCTGATCGATGACCGGCTCAAGACGCTGCAAGAGCAGGTTAATTTCCCCACCAAATACCGCAGTCCCCATCAGTCCGAACCGCGCCACGTCGGCTCGCAGCCGAGCACTTCGCCGTGATCTCGTTCCCACGCTCCGCGTGGGAACGCTCACATTGACGCTCTGCGTCGGGTCATCGGTCGTGACTTTGAAATCTGCGTCACGCGCATGACGCAGAGCGTCGGGAGGCACGTTCCCACGCGGAGCGTGGGAACGAGATCAAGTCTTGAGCGATCACCGCTCCCTCACGGTCGCGGCTCCAGAAGTTCACAGCCATAGGGTGCATGTCAGCCTTTGATTTTTTCCTTCGAGAGTTTGCGGGGTTTGGGTTTTCTAGTGAAGGGGGAGCCGCGTCGGGTTTGTAGATGAGTGACGAGGCGGTTGTCGTCGCTCAGGGCGGCGGCACGGACTTGCAGGATCGCTTCGGCTCC
>JBJXEX010000473.1:0-4855 GCA_046156195.1 Planctomycetaceae bacterium
CACCTAATGCTCAAACGTCTCGCACCTGCCGATCCACCGGTGACGTTCAACTACAGACGCAAACAAACCCCAACTCCATCGACCGCAGCGGTATAAGAACCTCAAAACCTTTTCGGATAGCCTCTTACTGAAGTTGCAGGCGAATTGCGCCGGCACCGCGTTTTTGATCCGCAAAAGCTGGCTATCGACGATGTGATCGTCTTGCGACAAGGTTCCGAATTGCTGGTCATTGGCAAGTCGCATGACGTCGTCATTGCCGAATGGGAACGCATCTCACAAGCGG
This sequence comes from Planctomycetaceae bacterium, assembly GCA_046156195.1. Taxonomy (GTDB): domain Bacteria; phylum Planctomycetota; class Planctomycetia; order Planctomycetales; family Planctomycetaceae; genus SXKJ01. The sequence continues at coordinate 284 of JBJXEX010000473.1, forward strand.
CGCGGAGCGCTGGAATCGAGCTGCGTCCGGGGTATGCCCCTAACGAAACGGATGTTAATGGCTGGGAGCGGGAGGTCGCGGAGTTTGGCGTCGGTGTCGCCGACAACAAGATCACGATCATGATGACCAACAGGGCGTATGACGTCCTTGAGTTCGAACTCGACAAAGCTGCTTGCTTAACAAGTCCCCAACGCAGCGCTCGATTTGCTGTCGAACAATGGCTGTGTTGTCAGGCTCCGGCCCTGGAGAGCCAAGACAAGACGTACACAATTGCGAAAATGATCCGAGTCGTCCACCGAACGGGCTTCGCCACTGCCATCAGTGAAGCCGAACTGTCCGCTGCATTCGACGGCAATCTGCAACGATGGATTTGCAAGCGGGACGACGAACATCCCGAATTATTCGTTCAAGCGGTCGACGCCCGGTCGTAAAGCCGGTGTTGGCAGCGATGCCAAAGTTAAGTCCGCTCAAACTGTGATCACGGACTGCTGCCCGTGGTCAATGACGTTCACGTCTTGCGAGGTTTATTTCCATCGCGAAATCTGACTGCCTGCGAGTCAAAACTGAAGCGTGAAGAGTCGTCTCGCGTCACCACAAAAACAGAACTCCCGCCGGCTGATATCCGGCGGAAGTTCAAACTCAAGAAAGGTCTCTAGCACATGAGTCCTACCGAAAACCGCCGTCGCCTCAATAGCGCTGGGACAGCAACTCAAGAGGTTCTGCAACTCACGATCGACAAGAAGAAGATAAGGCTGGAGCCTGTCAGCTTGCTCGAAGAAAACCTCTTCCAGGAATTGTACGGACTGATCGCAACAGCGACCGCCGTGTCAATCACCAGTTGGGCCAGCGTCTTGTCGTTGCCGCAAGAAGCCCAAAACAATCTTCTGCGGCTGTTATCAGTCGTTGGTCTCAAATACAAGATTCGGATCGTCGGCAATCGGACCATCTACCACGACGTTTTTGCAGCGACGCTGGCGCTGACTGTGGACGCTTCAGACCTGCGCCAAGTGGCCGAGGCTAACGATCTGGCGACTTCGGCCGCTGCACTATGTCATCCCGGTGCAATTCGCCCAGCCGCCGAACAAATCAAGAATTGGCTGACGCAGCATCGAATCGCGGCCGATCGGACAGACGTGATTGCCGGACGGATCCGTAAACAATTTGGCTCGCCGTGCAGTACAAACCGGCTCACTCCACAACAGGCGTGCCTTGATGTCTTGGCGGAATGGCAGCAAGAGCGAGAATTCCGAGGCGAAGATACTTCGACAAGTCCACCCGTGAGATACTGGAACGAGGATTGGTATCGCTGGAATGGTAGGTACTGGGAATTTGCCGCCGACCTGAAACTCGAAATGCTGCGGATGCTTCAGTCGTCCACGGAACGTGATCTGTCCACGCAGTTCATGTCTGCGACGGAAATGAACATCGCGGCGAAGACGGTCGTGAAGAAGAAGGGCTTGCGACTCCCAGTGTTCATCGAAGGTGATTCGATTGAGCCACGACACGCCATCGTCCTCCGCAATGGTGTCATTGATCTGAGTGAGATGCTGCGGACGGAACAATTGCCGGTGCTGCAACCACACGACCCTCGGCTCTTCGCGACGTCGAGTCTGCCCTACGACTATTCGCCGCAGGCTGAGTGCCCACTCTGGCTGGAGACTCTGGACGATATTTGTCCGCGACTGGATGACGCTGACCGTCGCATTCAAATCGTGCAAGAGTTTTTCGGGGACTGTCTCATGCCGTGGGATATGAGCTTCGAGACTTTCGCCATTTTCGTCGGAAATGGGGGGAACGGTAAGTCCACGATCTTGAACGGACTCACTCATGTACTCGGCACTGAGAACGTCTCGAACGTGCTCTTGGAGGGCTTCACGAAGGACGCACATCTCTTTGAGCTGTCTGGCAAATTAGCAAATGTCGCCAGCGAAATTCATCGACTCCCTCGCGTTGAGGAAGCGACGCTCAAGGCTCTCGTTTCTGGAGAGCCGCGGCAGGTTGACCGCAAGTACAAGCGTCCGGTGACAATGTTTCCCACGGCGAAGCTCGTCTTCGGCACGAATCATTTGCCGCCATTTTCCGATACGAGCCACGGTCTCTGGCGTCGAATGCTCTTGGTGCCATTCCGCAGGCGGTTCGTCGGCGAACTCTGCGAACTGGCGCGGAAGCAGCGTATCCTTGATGAACTCCCCGGAATTCTTGTTTGGGCGCTTAAGGGGGCGTTGCGGTTGATGAGTCAGGGTGGGTTCTCCCAATGCGTCGTTTGTGATCGAGCACGCGACGAGTACCGGCACGATTCCGACGTGTTCCTTCAATTCGTCGATGAATGTTGCGAGCTAGTTCCTGATCACGACATTCTCACTCGCGACCTTTATGCAGCCTACCGCGAGTTCGCGATTGAGTGCGGTCGCCAACCAAAGGGGAGTTCCGAATTCGGACGGCAGGTCTTGAACTTGGCCGGTGTCACCAAAGATCGGGCAAGCACAGGAACGCGTCGCCCCTGGCGCTACATCGGCGTTCGGCTACGTACGTACGTCCTCGGCGCGCATCGCAATCTCGATGTCGGCACCGCGCCGCGTAGCGTTCTCGCCGACTGAAATGGTGGCCGGATGCTGTCGCAATCTGTCCAACCAGTTTTTGTCTCTTGGACATCCTGAACTTCTCGCAGTGTCAGAAGTTAAGGATGACGTCCAACGTCCAACCTAATTCTTAGAAGTTATGGGGGCCTCACACTCGATGTGATCCCCTGTAACGAAAGAAAGAGTGTCACCACCTCCACTTGGACGACTTCATTTCAACTTGTTGTCTGAGTGGGACTTAACCATGTCCAAGCCGTCCACGAATTCAACACACCATCATCATGCGAGCCATTATGAATGCACCACTGAATCCCAAACTCTACCGCGCACTTTGCCGTGCCTTCGGGCACGTCAAAATCAGCAATGAAGGGGAGCGCTATGTCGCTTCCCAGCAAGCCAACAACCATCGCGGTGGGCGTCATGAGACTCCGCCATCGCATTCCGGCGAGTATTATCGCGCGTCTTGCCCGTTCTGCAGCGACACGCGGCAGCGACTGTTCGTCAACCACATGTTCGCAGTTCGCGATGCAACCGGTGACGATCACCTCTATCTGGCCCACTGCTTCAATGAGTCCTGCCTTGATTCACGGACCCGGCAACGGGAATTGTTCGAGCGGATCTATCCCTATGACTACGGACTCCGGCAGGACTCAGCAAGTTTTCGGGGGACGGTAACTCAGGCCCCATTGCGGTTCGAGCAAGTCACTCCCGCCCGATTGCCAGCCCCCTTGTTGGCGTTGTCATCGCCCGGAGCGTCTGCGGCCAACATCTATTTGGAGAGCCGAGGATTTGACACCGAGGAACTCACCGCGAAGTGGGAGGTCGCCTTCTGCCCGGCGTCTCGCGATCCACGGCCAGCGTTCGTGGACCGGCTGGTCCTCCCGATCTACACGATTCCCTTTCGGTTCGAAGACAGTCCAAAAGAGGATCCGACAAAGTTGGTTGGGTGGCAGGCCCGGGCAATTCATGACTGTGCCGAGGAGCACTCGAAGTATCTCACGATGGCCGGCATGAAAAAGAATGAATGCCTCTACGGTCTACCCCAAGCCATCAACTCTGATGAGCCGATCGTTGTCGTCGAGGGAGCCACGGATGTTTGGCGGTTGGGACGAAATGCTGTAGCGACACTCGGTAAGTCGATCAGCCCAAAACAGCTTTATCTTTTCGTCAGACACTTCGACGGCCGGCCGGCAGCCGTCATGTACGATGCTGACGCCGCTACGGAATGTCGGAAGGCTGCCGACAAAATCCGAGAGATGCGCCGCTCGATGCGAGACGATGCACCGGTACGGACGGTCGAGCTTACGAGAGGCCGATCCGATGTCGGCGAGTGCAAACGCGCCGATGCGTGGAATGCGATCCATCGAGCCCTTCGCTGACACCGCCCCCGTTGGGCAACTGTGCCGTTGATCTCATGGTTCGCCTCATGAGCGGCGTGCGTCCCGGTGGTTTCTGTTTGTCGGAGCACGGCACCGACAAAGAGCCGGGCACTGTTCGGCGCGGAGACCGTTTGGTGACGACCTGTCGCGCAAGTTACTCAGAGTTCAGCGCTCGGGCGGAGTCGCGCTCGTTGTTGGCAGAGCCAGTGACTACCGGCTCCGCCTCGGATGCAACTCTTGTGGTGTGCCTTGAGTCCACACCGTCGTGACGCTCACCCCGGATGCCCAGGAGTCACTCAGCATGATCCTCGACGTGTTCGAGGGCCGCGTGAAGGTGGTGGTGGCCTTTAACCAAGAGCATGACGAGCCACGCGTGGTCATGAAGTTCGGGGACAAGGACAAGATCCTGCATGTGGAGATCAACGGGTGCTGCATGCCGTCGTTGTCCATCCGCCGGGCTGAGCTGCACAGAACTCGAATCAGCGCAAACTCAACTTCGACAGCTCGTTCTTGTAAGTCGCATTCTAGCAATGGGTTGCGAATCCGCAAACTGTCGTTGGCACTACATAGCACATCCTTATGGTATGGTTTTAAGCATAGGTTTTAGGCCAAGC
>JBJXEX010000474.1:0-6648 GCA_046156195.1 Planctomycetaceae bacterium
CGAACGGCCAATTCCGAATTCCGAAGTGCCTGACCCCGGCTGATTCCCCTTCCTCCAGCCGGACTCTCGACGCATGACTGCTCCTAATAAAGCCAACACTCCGGCGCTTGGCGCGGGTCTCCAGACCCCGCCAACGAACGCCAAATCCGATAAGCCCGCGAAGCCCGCACGCGAGGAAAGCACTCGCGAAACCATCGAGTCCATTGCCGTCGCCTTCCTGCTGGCCTTCTTGTTCCGAGCGTTTGAGGCCGAGGCGTTTGTGATTCCGACCGGCTCGATGGCCCCGACTTTGTACGGCCGGCACAAAGAAACGAACTGCAATCAGTGCGGGCATCTCATCACGATCGGGGCCAGTGAAGAAGTCGATGACAGCGGCTACCTGAAGGGCCGGCTGGAATCATCGCTTTGCCCCAATTGCCGAGCGCCCAACGCCATCCGCAACGCGCCGGTGTTTCACGGCGATCGCATTCTGGTCAATAAGTTTCCCTATGAGCTGAAGGAGCCGCGGCGCTGGGATGTCGTCGTCTTCAAGTACCCGGAAGAGCCGAAGACTAATTACATCAAGCGACTGGTCGGCTTGCCGAACGAAACGCTCATCATTCGCCAAGGTGATCTCTACCGCACGGAGCCGGGGGGCGGCGAAACGCGAGTCCTTCGCAAGACCGATCCGTACAAGCAGCGCGAGGTGCAGATTCTCGTCTACGACAATGACTTCCCGGAGAGGCCGTTGATCGAGAACGGTTGGCCGAACCGCTGGGCCGCCGTCGAAAAAACGTCCAGCGATTTGGAAGCGGCCGTGACGGCGGGCGAGTCATCAACCGAGATCGCCGGTTGGCGAGAAACCAAACAGGGCTGGCAATCTCTGGAGGCGAAGCGAGCCTTCGCTCTCCAAGCCGACGCCGCGAACAAGCCTGGTTTGAATTGGTTGCGGTACCGGCATTTCGTCCCGACGCCCGAAGCGTGGCGAGCGGTTCTCAAGCCCGATGAGGCCGAACGGCTCAGTGACTTCGGGACAGAGGCCGCCGCGACACTGAAGCAGCCCAAGGCTCAGTTGGTGACCGATTTCTGCGGCTACAACGCTTTCTCGGCCGCCCGCGAAGTGGACATCGACAGCTATTTGTGGGTGGGGGATTTGTCGGTGGCCTGTGACGTGCGGATCGACAAGCTCAGTGAGAATCCCGAACTGGTGCTGGAACTCAACAAAGGAGTGCATCGCTTTCGCTGCCGGATCGACCCCAAGACGGGGGAAGCTCAGTTGCAGCGGATCGTGTGGTTGAATCAATCGGCGGAAGACTTGGATGTGCTCGCGAAAGCGACCACCAAAGTCCTCGGCACCGGCTCGCATCGGATCGAGTTCGCCAACGTCGATCAGCGGCTCTGTCTGTGGGTCGATGGAAGTCTGGTCGACTTCGGATCAAAGGCGGAATACACGCTCGCGGAGATCGAGAACCTCGGACCTCAGCCGGAGGATTTGACGCCGGTGGGGATCGCGGCGCGGGGCCTGAACGTGGAGGTCGCGCACTTGCAGATTCATCGAGACATCTACTATCGCAGCAGTCATGTGACGCAGTGGGGACCGGAACAAGAAGAGTGGACGCCGACCGCCGCACATCAATACCTGCGATCGCTGTTGACGGACCCGATCGCTTGGGGGCAGTCGTATAAAGCGGGGAGCCATGAAGCTCGATTCGACATCGGTCCCGACGAGTTCATGATGCTGGGGGACAACAGCCCGCGCAGCAAAGACAGTCGCTTGTGGGGCAACGATCGCCGAGCGGAACATCGTCACGCGGTCCCGCGCTCGGCGTTGGTCGGCAAGGCGTTTTACATCTATTGGCCGCACGGCCAACCGTTCCTGAATGGCGGCGAAGGTTATGGCGTTTGGAATCACAGCCAGCTTGAAACCAAACGCCGACCCAGCGGCCAACCCGAAGTCGATAAAAACGGAAACTACATCATTCAGCCGGTCTCGACCGACTACGCTTCGATTCGTCTGCCGTTCTATCCGAACGTCGGCCGGATGCAGCGGATTCGGTAGATTTTTGATTGATGATTTTTGATTGAACGAATCGAAAATCGAAAATCGAAAATCAAACACGTCAAGGAGGACGTCATGTCTCTGTTGGAATGCCACGGATTGGTGAAGGACTACCCCGGCAAGCGCGCCGTTGATGGCGTGGACTTTTGCGTTGAGCGGGGTGAGATCGTCGGACTGCTCGGCCCGAATGGAGCGGGCAAGACGACTTCGTTCCGCATGTCGTGCGGCATGATCGCGCCGACGGAGGGACACGTCTTTCTCAACGGCGTCGAGGTCACGCGCTGGCCGATGTATAAGCGAGCTCAAGCCGGCATGGGTTATCTTCCGCAAGACGAAAGCATCTTCGTCAAACTGACGGTCGAGCAAAACATTCTGGCGGTGCTGGAATTCATGCCGATGACTCGCGACGAACGGCAAGCCAAGATCGATCAACTGCTGGCGGAGTTCGGTCTCACCGAGAAACGTCGGCAAGTTGCCTCAACCCTCTCCGGCGGTGAACGCCGTCGTCTGGAGATTGCCCGCTGTCTCGCCACCGATCCCGTGTTGATTCTGCTCGACGAGCCATTCACCGGCATCGACCCGGTCACGATTCACAGCATTCAGGACATCATCGCGAAGTTGCGAAATAAGGGGATCGGCATCCTGCTGACCGATCACCGCGAACGCGAAACGCTGACGATCACCGATCGCAACTATGTCATCTGCGCCGGACGAGTCATCGCTTCAGGCGACGCCAAAACCGTGCTGGCGAACCCGGAAGCCCGCCGTCTGTACTTCGGCGAACGCTTCGATGCGGACTCGATCATCCAAGGCAAGGAAGCGTTCGATTCGGGACTCGAAGCGGCGGCGTAAGGCGAAACACCGTCGGTCCATTCCTTTGACCAGATTCCTTTGACCAGATTCCTTTGATCTCTTCCGCTCGCAATGCTGGTTGTCAGGCGACTGGCTTCTGATTGACGAATGAGCCAACCGTACCGCCTCGTTAGCATCTCCTTGCACGGGCGGATGGTCGTCCCCACAATCCGCCCGCTCAGAAGACTCAGCAAGGAGGGCATTGTGGGTCTGTTGCTGCTGGCGAATGTGACCTCGACTGCTGAAATCGCGACCAAACACGCTGTTGTCGAGGTGGATTACTGGTCGCTGCTGTTTGTCTTCGCGATGGCGAGCCTGTTGGGCTTCGGTGTCATCGTCCGCGTCTCGCGGTTGCTGCACACGCCGCTGATGTCGCTGACGAATGCGATCTCGGCCATTGCGGTGGTCGGCTCGATCATCGTCACGGGACATGAAGACTACCCGCTTGGCATTCGGATCTTGGGAGCGATCGCGCTGTTCGCGTCGATGACCAATGTCGTGAGCGGATTCCTTATCACCGACCGCATGTTGAAAATGTTCAAGCAGCCGGGCGGCAGCGGGGAGTCGAAACGATGATGCACCATCTCGTGCAGTTGGCCTATCTGGTTGCGACGGTGTTGTTCGTCTTCTCGTTGCACGGGATGAACGATCCGAAGACGGCTCGACGTGGTGTGCAGGCGGGAATCCTGGCGATGGCGCTGGCCATTGCGGCGACGTGGGCGCAGCCGTCGATCACACATCACGAATGGGTCATGGCGGCGATCATCGCGGGGATCGTGGTGGGCATTCCGCTGTCGAAAGTGCCGCTGACCGCGGTGCCGCAACGAACGGCGATCTCGCACGCGTTCGGCGGACTCGCGGCGGGACTGGTTGGTACGGCGAAGTTCATCCTGTGGTCGGTCTACGAACCGGAGGAACTCTCGCAGTTCCGCATGGCCGCGATCGTCATGGAAGTGCTGCTCGGATTTCTGACCGTCACCGGCAGCTTGATGGCCGCCGCCAAGCTGCAAGAGGTGAAATGGATTCCGCAGCGGCCGGTGACGTATCCGTTTCAAAACGTCAGCAACATCGGGTTGCTGGGATTGGCGGTGTTGTTCGGCGTCTTGCTGGTGCTCAATCCGACCGGTCCCGGCGCGGGATTTTTATTTGCCGGAGTCATCCTGCTGGCGCTGGCGTTCGGAGTGCTGCTGATCATCCCGATCGGCGGAGCGGACATGCCGACGGTGATCTCGATTCTGAATTCGTATGCGGGACTCTCAGCGGTGGCGATGGGCTTCGTGCTCGACAATAAGTTGCTGATCACAGCGGGCGCGCTCGACGGAGCCAGCGGTTTGATCCTGTCGATCATGATGTGCCGAGCCATGAATCGCTCGTTCGCCAACGTGCTCTTCGGAGCGTTCGGGCAAGTCCAAGCGGTCGCGGCGGATTCAGAAGTGCGGCACTACAAGTCCGAGTCCATCGAAGGGGCCGCTCAAGTTTTGGAGCAAGCCAATCTGGTCGTGATCATTCCCGGCTATGGCTTGGCGGTGGCTCAAGCTCAGCATCGCGTGCGTGAGCTTTATGACCAACTGACCAAAGCGGGCATCACGGTGAAATTCGCGATTCATCCCGTCGCCGGTCGGATGCCGGGCCACATGAACGTGCTGCTGGCCGAGGCCGAGATCCCCTACAGCGATCTAATCGAGATGGACGAGATCAACGCCGACATGCCGCAATGTGACGTGGCCTTGGTGATCGGAGCCAATGACGTCGTGAACCCCGCCGCGCGCACCGTGAAGTCCTCGCCGATCTACGGGATGCCGATCATCGACGCCGACAAAGCTAAGACGGTCTTCGCGATCAAACGGAGCAAAAGCCCCGGCTTCGCGGGGATCGACAACGAGCTGTATTTCGCCGATCGCACCTTCATGCTCTTCGGAGACGCGAAGGCAGTCGTCGGCGATTTGGCCAAGCACCTCGCGGGCGGTGGCTAATTCGTTTAACGGCAAGCCGAAGGCGTGCGCGTTTCGGAGCGGTGCGTCGGACGACGCGCGTGCCTGCGGCGTGCGGTTAAACGGCGCGGCGGAGCCGCAACCAAAGTAACCCGAAGCGTCAGCGAGGGAATCACGCCGAGAGGCACACTCCCTCGCTAACGCTTCGGGTTACATCACCTGACCGTCGATGCGAAACGCGCGCAGGCCAACAAGAAATCGCGAACTAGCAGTACGATGCTGCTCAGCGTTCGCCCGCGTCTGATGCCAGCAGTTCACGAACCTTGGGATGCACGACTTGTCCGTCGATCGTGACGAGCGTGCCCGACACAATCTCGTCGTCGCGATTGATCGCCAAGCGGCCCTCGTTGACGAGCGACAGCAGAAACGTGCTCGCGTTGCGTGAGAACATTTGGCTGGCGTGATACGGCACCGACGCGGCCAAGTTGACGCAGCCGATGATCGACACGCCATTCACCTCGATCGTTTCCCACGGCTGCGTCAGTTCGCAGTTGCCCCCTTGCTCGGCGGCCAAGTCGATCACCAGCGAGCCGGGTGACATCGACCGCACCATCTCGGCCGAGACCAATCTCGGTGCTTGCCGCCCCGGCACGGCGGCCGTCGTGATGACGATGTCGCTTTCGGCGATGATCGGTGACAAGCTCGCCTGCTGACGTTGATAGAAGTCGGCATCCATGCCCTTCGCGTACCCGCCGCCGCCCGCTGCATCGCCCAGGCCCATGTCGATGAACTTCGCTCCGAGGCTCATCACATCGTCCTTCGCGACCGATCGAACATCCGTCGCTTTGACGACTGCTCCCAATCTTCGAGCGGTCGCGATTGCCTGCAATCCGGCCACTCCCGCGCCAATCACAAACACTCGCGCGGCCGTGATCGTTCCGGCCGCCGTCATCATCATCGGAAACATTTTGGGCGACCGCTCACCCGCCAACAGCACCGCCTTGTAACCCGCGATCGACGCTTGAGACGACAAAACGTCCATGCTCTGCGCGCGAGTGATCCGCGGCAGCAACTCCAGCGAGAATGCCAGCGCTCCCCGCTCGGCGATCCGCTGCATGAACTCCGGCTGACCCAGCGGATTGCACAAGCCGATCACCGCTTGTCCCGGCCGTAGCGCGGTGATGTCCGAGTCGGCCGCGTCGGGGTTCGCTCCCGCCATTCTGACTTGAACGAGGATGTCCGCGCGAGCCATCACGTCCTCACGCTGCGGCAGCACTTCGGCTCCGGCCGCGAGGTAATCGGCATCGACGAATCCCGCCGCCGTTCCCGCTCCGGCTTGCACGACTACGGCCAGCTTGGCTTTCTTGAGCGCCACAATGGCTGCGGGAACTAACGCCACACGACGTTCGTCGCGAAAGGTCTCGCGCAGGATCCCCACAACCAACGGATCAGCGTTCGCCGCCGTCGCGGTCAGTGAGTAGGTTTCATTTCCACCAGCCGCGCCGCCATCCGTGCTCATGTTTGTATCCGATTGATTGTGGAGCCACTTGTCGGCGGGAGGGTAGTGGCTGCTAATCGCGGAATTCAAACTGCCCCGATTTGTGGTGCGACGCTCCGAGGCTGTGAACTTATTGGAACCGCGACCGTGAGGGAGCGATTGCTTCAACGAAGCACAACCGCTCCCTTACGGTCGCGGCTCTAACTCAACTTCGACAGCTCGTTCTTGTAAGTCGCATTCTAGCAATGGGTTGCGAATCCGCAAACTGTCGTTGGCACTACATAGCACATCCTTATGGTATGGTTTTAAGCATAGGTTTTAGGCCAAGC
>JBJXEX010000471.1:0-3961 GCA_046156195.1 Planctomycetaceae bacterium
AGAAGGCCGCCGAAGAGAAGAAGGCCGCCGAAGAGAAGAAGGCCGCCGAAGAGAAGAAGGCCGCCGAAGAGAAGAAGGCCGCTGAAGAGAAGAAGGCCGCTGAAGAGAAGAAGGCCGCTGAAGAGAAGAAAGCTGCTGAAGAGAAGAAAGCTGCTGACGAGAAGAAAGACGCCGACGAGAAGAAGGCTGCGGACGACACGGCCAAGAAGGACGAGAAACCAGCCGAAGAGAAGAAGGAATAGCACGGCTCGATGTCACTGACACCCAGCGAGAAGCCCGGCCCTAATTGGGGGCCGGGCTTTTTTTGGGCCTAGCCATCGTTTGGAGAGTGAGATGTATAACCGCTACGCCACGGGCGTGCGCGCTCACACTGATAGCGTTGGAGCGGCCGCTCGAAGCGTTGTTGACGTCGGCGAAAAAGTTGCTGCGCGAGCAACGGCTGCGAGTTACACGGGGGCGACGGCCAGACGCACGGCTTTTTCAACGGCGATGAATTCAAACGGAAGACTCTGTCCGAAGCCGACAAATTCCGCGTCTCGCTCGGTTGGCTGTAGCCAGCGAGATAAGTAACGGCCCACGCGCCGAGGCTGTGAGTTTTGTCACGCCACCGAGTTCATCTCGGTGGTTCCGTCCCGGCGGTTACGAAGATTTCCGCAGGCGCCCCATTCGCTGCCTCCCTAAATTCGCTGTCGATCTTTCATTCCAGGCGGAGAGGCGACTGCGAATTTAGTGAGGCAGCGAATGCCAGAATCGGAAACGCACTCATGGCGGTAGCCGTTGCCGATGTAGTTCGATGACGCGCTGCTTTGGCTGAGGATCATGAAGACCGGCTCCATGCGGATGTTGCCGAACGCCATGTGCGAGCTGCTCACGCAGATCGTCACGATCCGGTTGTCGCACTGGCCTCACTGCGGCACGAGCGAGCCGGCTTTGACGATCGACTTCCTGCCGACACTCGCTGAGCTTTGCGGTGCCGAGTTGCCAAAGCGTCCGATCGAGGGCCTCGACATCTGGCCGCTGATCTCCGGCCAACCGAACGCGAAGTCACCGCACGAAGCGTTCTACTTCTACTGGGGCCAACACCTGCAAGCCGTCCGCAGCGGAAACTGGAAGCTGCACTTCCCGCACGACTACATCTCGACCACCCCCGACAACGTCGGCGGAGACTCACACCCGGGCAAACCAGCTCAGAAGAAGATCGAACTCGCGTTGTTCGATCTCGAAGCCGACCGAGCCGAAACCACCAACGTTGCCGATCAACACGCCGATGTCGTTGCGCGGCTGACTGCGCTCGCTGACAAAGTTCGCGCGGACCTGGGCGACTCGGCGACAAAACAAACTGGTTCCGGTGTCAGAAAATCGGGGGTGATCGAGTAACGCGGCGTCCTGTTCGATCTATTTTGGCAGCCCTAAACGCAGTCGGAGTATTTCGCGGATGCGTTCCGTCGCGCGCAGTGCCGACTTGGACTGCCGAGTGGTGCTGCTCATGTCGGGATAGCGGAAATCGACGGCATATTGACTGAGCGAAGTCAGACTTCGACGCAGTCCGCTTAACGTGGAATCGTGCGGCAACAACAGATCGAGCAGCTTTTCGAGGTCATGGGTCCGTGGAACAGGCACGCCGAGTTCTTGCAACAATGCCTTGAGATATTTTTCAATGGCCTGCTGGCAATGAAAGCAAATCACGTCATTCACTCGGTGCTTTTCCGCGTCGAGTTGACGTGCTCCGAACCAGTCTGCTTCGGCCTTTTTGATCCACGCCGCGGTTTCTTTTTGCATACAGAACGACTCCCGTTTCCGTGATCTCGCGCAGGAACCAATTGCCGTCGGCGATCCGTTGTCGGAGTTGCTCTGGCGTGCGGACGATGAGGTCCATGGCAAACGGTGCTCGCACGGCCAATCGAATCCGGATGGCTTGACTCACGACGTTTCGCGCCGGCATCACCACCAGCAAGTCCACATCGCTCCCCTCGCGCTGATCGCCGCGTGAGTAGGAGCCGAAAAGAATCACCTTTTCGGGTTGAAACTCCTCAACGATCTGTCGCGCATACCGCCGAATCGCGGACATGGAAATGTCCGGCGACAGTTCTCTCCGGTTCGAATTCAAGGGTGAGGGTTTCGTGTTCATGGAGTCATTCTTGCCGCAGACGCGACCAAGGAGCAACAGTCACTGGAATCGGCGCGACGACAGCGGAGATGATCGAAGAGCGTCGGCATTGTGCCGACGAAGCCTTACAGACGCTCGAAGCTTTGGAGGTCGAAAATGCCCAGACCTCACCATCGCTGAGCGACGTGTTACTGCGTCATGCGGGCAAAGCGGTGGGGTTACCTGAGGACATGTCGGCTCAGCACGATCATTATCCGCATGGGACGCGCAAGCGATGAACCGAAGCGTGTGATGCGAGAGTTTGGAGAAACGCGGGGGCGCGCCCTGACCCCTCAGCCAGATTCATGGACGGAAAAGAAAAGGTTTCAGGAATCGAAACCGCTAATCGTGTTCCTGGCACCCTCGTTTCAATCACGCTCAGGTACTTTGGGGACGATTGTTGAGACCTGCCAATGTTCTCGAGAGCCTGGGAGAGGACGGCCTTCTTCGCCCCGCATTCTAAGAGCGGAATAGGTGTGTCGTTCTTTTATCGGTGTTCCGCCTCGACTCTGAAACGTGAGAACGACGGTCAAAATCAAAACTTTCGACTCTGGCAATAGAGTATCGCCTATTGTTCCTCGCACTTTGCCGTCACCCATAAAATCGACACCGGGCTTCCCTTTTGTGCTCAATAAATAGCGTGCTAACTCTTGATCCTCGCGAACGCCTTTAATTTCGTACTCTAGGAGCACCGCGCCGTGATACCAATCCCCATCATAGATCCACATCCCTTTCTCTTTTTGACTCTCATTGAATTGGCTTTCAGTTAATCCTTGGCTCCACGCATCAAGTGCCATGCGCAAAAAAACCGTGACTTCGTCTTCGGGTGAAACAGGCGTCCCTGTGCCGCAGCCGTTTATGCAGCAAAAGAATGCCGTAACCAATGTCAGCAAGTGGCTCCGGCTAATCAACTTTCTAGTATTCATTTCGGACGACTCCGGGGAAGGCAAACGTCGAAGGAACAATTGCTTAGTCGATCAACAGTTCCTGACACGTTGATTGGGATTTGGTTTGGATTTGATTCAATTTAGGAAATGTTCCCGCGTGCTATTCATTATGTCTTCAAACCAATTTGAAGCGGCTTCCAGGTTGTCGTTTAGAATAACGAGATCGACAGTGGAATGATTCTGTAAAAAAGCAACACCGGCTTTGGTCGTGGGATATCGGAAGACGAGACTTCCGGAGTCGATCGACTCGAAATCAATAAGTAGTCGTTCAATCGCGTCGAGTCGTTGCGGTATGAGTTCCTGGTACGCTTCTTCCTGATGTAGGCGTTCAAGGTATGGCCGCAGGAGTTTCCAATTTCCAACGAGTTCGTGATTCAACTTTGGTTTGTCGCCGCTCGCGTAAATCGAAGATAGGACGAAAATGAGATGCTTGCTTGCGAGTTCAAGACCCTGCCGGTACAGAAATGTGAATGGATAACCGACGACATCGACGCAGGCTGTATCTTCCGCAATGGACTCCCAGAGGCGTCGTGCGGATTCAAAATAACCCAAGGCATAGGCGTCGAAGCCGTACGGTCCTCCATTTATTCCAACGCACGCTATCAGTTCGTTTAATGAATGCTGCGGTGCCGGCTGGAAGAGATCGCCAGATTGATAGAAGGAAATGTCATTAAGCGTGCTCATGGAATCACCCTTTTTGCAAACAACGGGTTGGAACCAACAATTAGGATCGTGGCGAACTGATCGGGATAGGGGTCCGGATTACTCCGGAACCCCTCCCACACCACCTAGCATGCGGGTCCGCACTAGGCGGTTCGAGACTTGGGAGCACGCTTGCTCCAGAGGGTGAAGAGACTTGCCAGTCCTT
>JBJXEX010000475.1:0-33002 GCA_046156195.1 Planctomycetaceae bacterium
GACTTTGTCAGCCCGGCTCATCGAATTAACAAGAAACTGTTTCATCAACATTGGCTTCAAAATCTCTACTTGTCCGCCTCAATGCGCGGCTTTCACACCGCTACCTAGATTCCGTTAGAGTCAGGAAGTACGCGACCGAATTCAAACGGGGTGAGCGTGATCTCCAGCGCTTTGCGTCGAAGCTCCCAAGGATCGGTCTCCTGCAACAGTTCTTTGAACTCGGCGGCGTCTGCTGGCAAAAGGCTCACGGCAATCAGTTTCAACCGAAGTAGTCGCTTCCGCTGTGCCCTGCGTGCGAGAGTAATTCGCGACCGTCGCGTCGCGCGGCGTTTGGCATTCTTTGGATCGCCACGCTTCTCGTCGGATTCATCGACGCCTGCCGGGAAGATGCTCAGGCCAACCGTGAACTTGCCAGTCTGATGGTCAACCCATGCGGACCCCACCGAATTCGATCCAACGTCCAGTCCCATTGAGATCGTCATGTTGTTTCCGCCTTGCTTGACCGCAGATTTCGGCTGGCTAGGATGCTCGCGGGTGTAACCAACCCTGACCTGTGGTTTTACGCAACAAGATACAAATCGCAGGCACCGCCTTCGGGCGACCGCCGCAGCTCGCACAACCGACCTGCGGTTTTTTTGTCAACTGAGACAAGATGCTAAGCCATCGCGCCGAATCCGCAACTCAACAGCGGATATTGTCAACCCTGGCCGGTGAGTCTTTTCACAACGAGACAAAACATTCGCAGGCACTCCCCCACGGGACAATCGAGCCGACACCGCAAGGTGGCGGCTTTTTTTCTGCGCGGACAATGATCGCGTTGCCATGAAACCTTGGTGACCAAGGTGGTTGCCAATCTGTCTGACCTTCAACCAGGTTTGTGATTGTCAGAACGGCTGGCGAGAAATCATTCGTTGAAAACGTGCGTCGAGACGTCCGCGTTGCGAGGCGACAAACAAGGGGGCGATTGTGGTGCGGACGGCGCGCCTGCGCCCGGCTGAAGTTCCCCTCGGTTCGATGCAGGTGAGCCGCCCGCAACACAGACTCAAGCGAGCACTTCTTCGATCGGCTGGCCGCCTTGAGCGATCTCAACCGGGCGGTTGTTGTGATCGGGAACGCGCAGCTCGGGATCGTTGCCGAGGCAACGATAGATCGTCGCGCAGAGATCCGCAGGACGAACCGGTTTTTCGCCATCCGGACAACGGGTCTGTTGATTTAGTCGTTTAACCGCAAGCCGGATCGGGGCATTTCACAAATTGCGCAACTTCCAATTCTCTGACCCTGATCGTTCCTCGGCTGAAGCGCTTCCGGTTGTCACACACCGATCGCCGAGTAAAACGGTTCGTCGCGGTTTTCCAGCAGACGCTGGGCGACGACCGCGTACAAGGAATTCGCCGCCTGAGCCGCCAGCACGGGCAAGACTTGCTCGACAATGTGATCGACTCGGCCTCCTTGCAGATAGATCCAACCGTGACCCAACTCGCGGTGCAGACGGAGCGGGATCAACAGCCCGTCACCCCAGCGCGTCGTTTGATCCACCGACTGAGCTTGTGGGTCCGCCTGAACTCGCTGCGCGATCGACTGTGCCGCCGCTTCCTCCGAGCCGCTCGCGCTGGTGTGCAGCAGGAATCGCAGCGGATCACCGTGACTCTCGAACGTCTCCAGAGACAACACGGCAAGTGTGGACTCGGCCAAGTCGGCCGCCGCGGCGAGCGTCTTGTGCAACGCCAGTTCGATGCCGTCAAACGAATGCACCTCGGTCGCACAGTCCAGCACATACTTCAGCAACGTGCGATGCCGCTCTAATTCCACCAGCTCTTCATAAGCCTTCAGCGCCGTGCGCACCGCCGCGTACAGCCGAGTCGTCGTTAGCTCGGTCTTCAGCAAGTAGCCGTCGATGTCGTAATCGTCGATGGCCTGCTTTTCGGGAGCACTCCCCGGCTGACCGGTTCGCAACAGGATTCGGACCAGCTTATTGCCGAGTTGCTCGCGAATCGCGCGGCAAGCGTCGAGTCCCGCGTGCTCGGTCTCCATCACCACGTCGAGCAGAATCACCGATGTCTCGGGATGAGCTTGCAACTCGGCGAGGCACGCGGCTCCGCTAGCGGCATGAACGAGTTCGACGCCGTGCTCGCGATACTTCACTTGTCGCAGACTCAGCCGAGTCAGCGTGAAGACATCCGGCTCGTCGTCCACGACGAGGATGCGATGTCGTTCGGGTAAGTGGATCATGAATCGATCTCCGAAAGAATTTTTGATTTTTGATTTTTGATTTTCGATTGAGATGCTGACTGCGATTCAATCGAAAATCAAAAAACAAAAATCGAAAATCAAGTCACTCGTTCGAGAGTCACTCGTGTCAGTTTGAAATTCGACTGCGCCGTGTACGGACAGCGGCCGAGATGCGACGTCAGGTCGTTCAAGTAGCGGCCTTGTTCGATCTCGGCTTTGCATTTGTGGAAGCTGATGTAGAGCGTTCGGCCCAGCACGCGCGATGTCGGAATCACCGGCAGCACGAGCGAGGCTTGCGTGTCGATTCCGGTCACGCGCACGAAATCACCCGCCGAAAGCCCCAGTTTGGCTGCGAGGCTCAGCGAGACATACAGCGGATTCTCGTCCGGCAGATCGACGCTCGTGGTCGCCTTGCCGGAGTTGAATGTCGCTACCGCGAAGTGAATCCGCTTCTTGTCGTCGCTCAGAGTGGATCGGCCGGAGTCCAGAATCAGTCCATCGGTAAGAGCCAAGTCCGCTTCGGTCGGGACAAAGAATTTGAATCGGCCCGGACGCCGCCAGATGTCGCGAAACGGGACGTGCGTGGGATCGTCATAGTCCAACCGATAGCGCGTCGTGCCGACTCCGCCATAGATGATCTCACCCTGTTGAACCAGGTCGTCCCAAGTGATGAGCCGCCCGTCCGCGTGTTCCGGCCGGCAGTACAACGGGCCGAGTCCATTCGTCGCGTTCGACGCAGTCATCAGCCGGCGGGCGCTAGCCCCCGGTTCGTGGTCGGTCCCTAACCGGGGGCTAGCGCCCTCCGGCTGATGATTGGGGCCGGTCATGTAGTCTTGAATCCTCCCCCACAGCTTCGGTCGGCTGACTTCCCCCTCCAGTCGAGCGAGTTCGCCACCCGACTCAACCGGTTCGAATCGTTGCTGCAAGTAGCCGGAGTCGGACAAGCGTCCGAGTTCAGGCCAGCGATGCCGCAGGTCAGCATCGGCACGCAGCCGCTGCGAGATTTCCGCCATCACGTCATACACGATGGTGGCATCCGTCCGAGTTTCGGCCGCACGTTGTTTCTGCGGAGACGACAAGCTCAGTCGCCACTCACCGTTTTGATAGACCTTGGCTGCGGCGGCATGTGGCGGCGACGGAATGATGAGATCGGCATGTTCGACGGTGAACGGATCGGGGATCGGGTCCACGACCACCAGCGTCGTGTTCGCTCCCTTGAGCTTCTCGATCCAGCGCCGCCGCCCCAGCATGTTGCTTTCGAACTGCGTTCCGAAACAGATGAAGAGTTCAGGCACGTCCGACGGATCGGAGTAATCGAGCGCCGCGCGCGGCGTGTCGGTGAGGGCGACTTGATAGGCATCCTCCGGCAGGCCCATGCGTCGCGCGACCTCGCCCACGTTCTCCGGCGTGAAGCGAACTCGGCCCATGAAGTAGTTGCGTGAGAGACCCTGCACTTCGGTCTGCGCATTGATCTGGCCGGGGATGCGAACCGTCCCGCCCGCCGGAGTGCCATCGGCCTTCAGTCCATACTTGCCGAGCATCGCCAGCAGACTGCCCCATAAGCAGTGCGCGACGACCCCTTTCGTCTGAGACAACCCGACCGACGGAATGTTGATCGGCACAACCTCCGGCCGCACGAGCTGCGCGGCGATGTCTCGAATCCCGTTCAGCAACCGCTCGGCATACGCTGGCTCAGGAGCGATCCGCTCGGCCGTGCGCGCCGGTTCAAACGTCTCGGACAACGCCAGCCGACGATAGTTCTCGAATGACTCGCGATCGGCGAACCGCTCCAAGAACCGCGACTCGACCGCTTGCGGATACCGAGTCAACACTTCGTGCGCGACCGACAACGCCAGATGCGGATCGGACCCGGAACGGACCAACAACAGCCGCTCCTCACCGCAGCGTTTGACGAACGCTCGCGCCGATTCCGACTCAATCACCTCCACGAGATAACCCGTCAGGTCAGGCCGCTTGAAGAGATGAGCAAACACCGGCGGATGCGAGATCAAGCCGTTCCAACCATTGAGCAAGTAAAACCGATTTGGCCCGTTGAGCCCTTGATCGACCGTCAGAAATGGCCCCTCTTGTCCGGTGAGCAGCTCGTTATGCACGGCTCCGGCGTTGAGGCAGTGCTCGGCATTCCCGGCCAGATTGCGGATGCCCAGCAATCGAAAGACTTCCTGAAACGCGAAGATCGTGAAGTAGTCGATTTGCCCGCAGGCATAGATCAGCGTGCGGCCGTCGGGCGGACGGTGCTTGATCAGCAAGTCGGCCAAGCGACGAATCGCAGCGGCATAAGTGAGCGCTTCGCGTTCTCCCGATGCTCTCCGCAGACTCGGTTCGGCATGAATCGGAAACACCGGCCGTTGCAGTCCCATCGACGTCCGCAGCTTGAGACATCCGGCGGTCGGTAATGCCTGACTCATCCGTGTCCGCTGCGTCGAACCACTGGCCAGAGCCAACGCCCAGCGCTGCCAGCCTGGCCTCGACGACTCAGTGACGGAACGAGCTACGATGTCGCGCGAACCGGTCTCCGACTTCCAGTGACCGCTCAGCATCGGTCCCGTCAACGGCGGTTGGCCATTCAGCTCCAAGTCGAGCCACCGCTCCTCACGAATCTCGGCGGCGAATTCTCGCCGACCCGCTCGCGACTCGACGGTCAGGAGACCACGTCCGTGCAAAGGAGCCTGCTCCACGCGGTGGTCATCGACGGTCAATCGAACCGTATCCCCGACTCCACAAAACGAGCAGGCATAACGCGGCTCTCCCTCAATGTTCGCTCGGAGGAACTGCGGCAGTTCCGTGAGGTCTTCCAGCAGCCCGGTATGCTCCAAAGTACGAGGTGGCACAGTGCATCCTTCACAAGTGCAATGCGGTGGGAACGAGAGCAGTGATTCCAACCGATTCGACGAACGCGACCAGCAAAATTGAATGTGGAGACTTGAGCGAGGCGGGATACTAACGAGCCATTCTAAAAATCCAACATTCGTAGCCACGTTCGCAAAAACGTGGGGGGAAAGTTGTACGACTGCTCTGCTCCGAAAATCGTTTAACGGCAAGTCAGAGGCGTAGGCGATCCGGATATACCGCGAGCGCAACTTCAAAACGTGCGTTTCGGGTTAGTGTCAGTCGCACCCGCGCGGGGGATAACACGGACGCCTTCGGCTTGCCGTTAAACGATTTTCGGAGCAGGCGGGTCGTCTGTGGCGACGAAGGGAGGAGCGGGTCGCTCGCTGACCGGCTGCGATGAGGCCGCGACACCGACCAGCGGCAACGGCTCGGCTTTCGGCGGCGGGCCGGGAATGTAAACCTGATCCAGCGGTGTCCCGTCATCGCTCTGCCTCAGCAGGAAGTAAATCACCGTCGCCGCCGACCAGAAGTAGCTCGCCAGCACCGACAAGTGCAACACTTTCAAAAAGTCTCCCCAGACGCTGAACAAGTCGGCGTTACGAATCCCGGTGCTCCATTCCGTCAGATGGAACGTCAGGCCGAAGAGCCAATAGACAAAATAGTCCGTCAGTACTCCGACTCCCAACGCGATGGCGACCAGAAACAACAGGTACCAAGGACGATTCATCACATAACCGAAGCCTCGACTGAGTCCATCGAATCCATCGCTTCCCTCGACGCTGATGGCCACCACCATCAACGGCCAACTGATCAAAATGAGCAACAGCAAAACCGCCATCAACAGGCTGGCCAACATCGGCAGCCAGCCCAAGACGAGCAACACGCTGCCCTGCCCTCCCGCCAACCAAGCGTCGGCTCGACCCACGATGACGCCCGCGAGCGAGAGTGCTCCGACTCCGAGAAACGGCAACATCGGAGCGTAGACATAGCTCTGCCACAGACGGCCCGTGAACCGCACCGCTTGCAGCGGCGAGACCGATTCCTCACGAGCGAACCGCACCGCGTGCATCCGCGCGATGGCTCCTCCCAGAATGCCCCAAACCAGCAAGCTCCAGAGCAGGTCCGTCCAATGTGTGGCCACTGCGGACCAGGATTTGGCAACCGCCCCCGGCCGATTCGTGAACAGCTCCGCCCCTGGCCGACCGGCTGTGATCCAGGGCCAAGCCAGCCACTCGACGTTCTTCCCGCCATGCGGGTCCAAATCGAAACGGTGGGGATCCACCGATTTGAAATTGAAAACCTCCAGCACTGACGGACGCGATTCGTGTTGGGCATGAAACGGAAGCCGTTGAATCGCCAGTTGGCCGGCCGCAAACACCGCCACCGCGATCAGCGTCAGCAACGTGACTCGGACTCTCAAAGCCAACTGAGCCGCTCGAAACAAATGCAGCCACGGGAGCACGCTATGCCAGCGGATCGCATCCACCGTGATGTGCTTGTCGGTCATCGTCGCCTCCTGCGAACGCCGGGTGGTAGGGAATGGGCGGGGATGATAGCCGGGGAATTGTCGAATGACGAAGTCCCCTGAGGATGTTTGACTCGCGCCGAAGTAAAGACGATTTTCCCTAGTTCGCGAAAGAGTTTTTGACGAAACTCGCCGCCATCACGGCCAAGCGTGTTAAACAGGCCAGTCTTTGTGAATGATCCGCTCCGCCTTCGGCACGACGCGGACGGAACACACGGACTCAATCACAACCAACAACCATCACCCTTCGGATTTCGACCCTCGGATTCTTTTCGTCAACCGGGTTTCAGAATTCGTCAGTTTTCAAGAATATCATGCCCACGATGACTGCTAAACGTGACTACTACGAAGTGCTTGGTGTCCAAAAGGACGCGGGCACGGATGACATCAAAAGAGCTTACAAAAAACTGGCCTTGGCCAATCACCCGGATCGCAATCCGGGGGATCAGGCCGCCATTGATCGCTTCAAAGAGGCCGCCGAGGCGTTTGAAGTACTCAGCGACACTGACAAGCGGGCACGCTACGACCGCTTCGGCCACGACGGAGTGAAAGGAGCCGGCCACGCGGGAGGCGGATTCCAGGATGTCGGCGACATTTTCGAGTTGTTCGGCGACCTGTTCGAGGGGTTCGGTTTCGGAGGAGGTCGTCGTCGCGGCGGCGGGCCACGACCGACTCAAGGAGACCACCTCAAGGCGTCGGTGACAATTGATCTGCCCGATGCGGCCAAGGGCTGCACGCGAGAGATCGAGATCAAACGCCGAGAACTCTGCGAGACATGCCGTGGCTCCGGCGCGAAAGCGGGATCGACGGCCGTGAAATGCGATTACTGCAACGGACATGGTCAGGTCGTGCAGTCGCAAGGCTTCTTCCGAGTTCAAACCACCTGCCCCGCCTGCCGAGGCGAAGGGAAAGTCGTCCGCGACAAGTGCGTCGATTGCAGCGGCTCTGGCCGCAAGGTCGAGAAGGTGCGGCTTGAGGCGCGCATTCCGCCGGGAGTCGATACCGGTATGTCGCTCTGTCTGCGCGGCGAAGGGGAACCCGGTACGAACGGCGGCCCGCGCGGCGACCTGTATGTCGAGATCAACGTCCGCGAACACAGTCTCTTTCAACGACGTGAGCAAAACTTGATCTGCCATGTGCCGATCACCTACTCGCAAGCGGTGCTCGGTGCCGAGATCGAAGTTCCGACGCTGGACGGCAAGCAGCCGCAAACGATTCCGCCGGGCACACACTCCGGCGAAGTCTTTCGTCTTCGCGGTGGAGGTATGCCCGACCCGCGCGGTGGTCGAGCGGGTGACTTGCTCGTGGAAGTCCACATTGAAGTCCCCAAGAAAGTCTCCGACGAACAACGCGAACTGCTGCTGAAGCTGGCCGAACTCGAACAGGCCAATGTCAGCCAACATCGCTCATCCTTCTTCGACAAAGTCAAAGACTGGTTCACGGGAGACAACACTTAGCGCGGCGAAGCCGCATTGTGGCACAACGCTCCGCGTCGTGAATCGCGACGCGGAGCGTCACGCCACAATTTTGCAGAAGTTTTGGTGGCCGCGTTTCGCCAGAACGCGGGGTTTCGGGTACTCACCCGCGTTCTGGCGAAACGCGGCCAAATGAAAACATGACAATGCCTGACGACGAAACCAATTTCACAAACCCGGAAGACGTCGCTGCCGCCGTTGCGGAGGCGGTCGCTTCCAACGACGCGGCCGATGCCGTCTTCTCCGCGCTGCAATCGGAACGGGACCAATTCTTCGCGAGTTGGAAACGCGTTCAAGCGGAGTTCGATAACTACCGCAAGCGCCAACAGCGCGAAGCCGAGCAATCCGCGAAGTACGCCGCGCTGCCGGTGATCCGCGACATCCTGCCGGGACTGGACAACCTCCGGCGATCACTCGAAGCGGCGCAGAAGGGCGGAAAGCTCGAAGACCTCACCAAGGGGGTCGAGATGACGCTCAAGCAGTTCGAGGACATCCTCGGACGCAACGACGCGAAGCCGATCGACGGCACCGGAAAGCCCTTCGATCCGAATCTGCACGAAGCGATCACTCAGATGCCATCGGCCGACCATCCGCCGATGACCGTGCTGATGGAAGTCGAGAAGGGCTACGTCCTGCACGACCGCGTCGTGCGACCCAGCAAAGTGATCGTGTCGGCTCCCAATTAGCACGACTGCGCACTTTCGTAGCCGCGTTCGCCAGAACGCGGGGTGTCAGCCCCCTGAGCGCGAGGCGCATCAAACGAAAGCAGCCCCAAGACCAGAAGTCTTGGGGCTGCATTTGGAAAACACTTCAAGGTGGCGTCTGCGTTTTACTTGTCCTTGTCGCGCGGCTTGTCTTCGTCGTCATCGCGACGAGGCGGGCGACCTTCGGGACGCGGTTCAGGACGACGCTCGCCGTCGCGCGGACGATCGGCTTCGGGACGACGTTCGCCATCGCGTGGCTTATCGCCTTCAGGACGTCGCTCACCGTCGCGCGGCCGATCACTATCCGGTCGGCGATCTCCCTCACGCGGACGATCTCCGTCGCGCGGCGGCGGACCATCGGGGCGGCGTCCTTCCGGCGGACGATCCCCTCCCGGACGTCGATCCCCATCAGGGCCGCGACCGCCGGGACCACGAGCGTCTGGCGGTCCCGGCGGCGGGCCGAGCAATTCGGCTCCGTCCAATTGGCCGTCCTTGTTCTGGTCCAGTTCCGCGAAGACTTCCTTCAAGCGATCCAATTCGTCACGGCTGAGACGACCATCTTTATTGCGGTCGAGCAGTTGAAAGAATCGCGGCATCGGGCCACGTCGGCCTTCCCCTTCGGGAGGACGATCTCTGTCCGGGCCTCGATCTCCTTCAGGACGACGATCTCCTTCAGGACGACGGTCACCTTCAGGACGACGGTCGCCGGGACGAGCGTCTGGCTTTCGATCACCCTCTGGTTTTCGCTCAGCAGGACGAGCTTCTGGCTTTCGATCGCCTTCTGGCTTTCGATCGCCTTCCCGACGACGGGTTTCCTTGTCTTCGGCTTCGGCGGCGGGACGACGACGTTCGCCCCGTTCTTCATCCGCTCTCGCCGCATCGGGACGGTCGCCTCCAGGACGTCGCTCACCTTCGCGAGCTTGAGCCAATGCACGCACATCATCGAGCGTCAGCACTTCCTTCTTCGCACGCTCGAACATGGGGCGCACTCGGTCGCGGAATTGTTCAGGAATCTCCGCGAGCGTGATCTTGCCGTCTCCGTTGGCGTCCATCCGTTTGAATTGCTCTTCGGGATTCCCCGCGCCCGGCGCACCCGGCGGCGGACCCAACTCGGCCATCGCACGGCCGAACTCTTCGGGAGTCAATTCCGCCTTGCCGAGCTTCTCAAACACTTTGGCCAGTCGTTCGCGCATGCCGTCCGGCAGCTCATCCTTCTGCAACTTGCCGTCGTTGTTCTTATCGAGCCGCTTCAGAAACTCCCCCTGCCCGAATCCGCCGGGACGTCCCCCAGCAGCACCGCCCGCCATTCGTTGCCGAGCTTGCTCCAAGTCTTCGGCGGTGAGCGAATCCTTATTCATCCGCTCCATCATCTCGCGGAGAAATCGCGCGGGACCATCTTCGGGGATCTCGTCTTTGGTCAGCTTGCCGTCTTTGTTCTTGTCGAGCCGCTCGATCATCTGCTTCGGATCGATCATCGGCCGACCACCAGGGCCACCGGCTCCACGATCAAACCCGCCACCGCCCCCTTGCACGGGAGCGTCACTGCTCTTCAAAGCGGCTTCAAATTCGGCCTTCGTCAATTCACCGTTGTCGTCCTTGTCACCCAAGCGAACCAAGCGGTCGAAGAATCGCCCTTGCTCGTCGGAGATTTCGCTCGGCACCAGTTTGCCGTCCCCGTTCTTGTCCAACTTTTTGAACAGCTCTTCCGCTTGATTCGTTGCTGGCTTCTTCGCGTCCTCGTCGGCAAACGCGGCGACGGGGAGTCCGATCAGCCCGGTGGCGAGTAACGCCCAGAAATTGATCCGCTTCATCATGGGTTCCTGTGGAAAAGGGAAATGGGGTCGGCCCGACAGACAGGGCGTGAGCATAGGGCATTGAACCCGCAATTCCAGGATTGGTTCCGCGAGAATTCCTTCAACCTCTCACGAAGCCTCAACGGGGCTGCGACAAGTCATCCGAAGTTGCGCTCTTTCGAACCAATTCGACCACGACACCAAGAATCAGGCCCGAATTCATTCGCTTCATTCCTTTGACCAGATTCCTTTGATTGGAATCCTGAAACACAGCTTCGCCCCAGGAATCAAAGGAATCTGGTCAAAGGAATGAAGACGACTTGAGAAATTGACAAATCTCTGCGGAGCCGAGTTCCAAGCGCGCAACTTCAAAGCTGACGCTTCGGGTTAGTTCGGCCAGTCAAACGCGATATCCAACGCCGGAGACGAATGCGTCAACGCTCCGATGCTGATGCGATCCACTCCGCACTTCGCGATCTCGCGGATACTCGTCAGCGTGATGCCCCCCGATGCTTCCAGTCTCACGCTGCGAGCCATCTTGTCTCGCAACCGCACCGCTTCCAGCAGCGTCGGCGGACTCATGTTGTCGAGCAGCACGATATCCGGCCCGCCAGCCAGTGCGTCGCGAAGCTGATCAAGCGTGTCCACTTCGACTTCAATGGCAACATCGCTCGGCGACAAGAACCTTGCCTGTCGAACCGCGCCGGCGATCGTGTTCGCTCCGCCGTGCCGCACCCACGCGGCCAAGTGGTTGTCTTTGATGAGGACGCCATCATGCAGTCCCAGCCGATGATTCGTCGCGCCGCCGCAGCGAACCGCGTACTTCTCCAACGCACGCCAACCGGGAAGTGTCTTGCGCGTGTCGAGAATGACGGCACGAGTCCCAGCGATCGCCTCGACGAACTGCCGCGATTGCGTGGCGACTCCCGACAAGTGCATCAGGAAGTTCAACACCGTCCGCTCGCCGATCAGCAACGAGCGCAGCGAACCGGAGACTCGCGCGACGATGGTTTGCGCCGTCACGAACGATCCATCAGCGATCAACGGCTGCCAACTCACCGAGGGATCGAGCCGGTCGAAGACCAACTCCGCAACGGGTCCGCCGGACAAGACTCCGTCCCGCCGCACGACGACATTAATTTTGGCCAACTCTTGCGGATCGACCAGCGCGGCACACGTCAGATCACGATCCAACGGGCTTGGCGACGAGTTCGGCATCGCCTGCAACACGGTATCCCCCAAGTCCTCCGCCAACGCCAGCTCGATCAAGCGCAGAGCCGCTCGCGCTTCCATGTCTCCAAATTTGAGCGACTGTTGGATTGCTTTCGGCATTTTGTTCTCGCTCGTGATTCCTGCTCCAAAGTCGTTTAACGCCAAGCCGAAGGCGTAGGCGGATCCGGCTTGCACGGACGCCTTCGGCTTACCGTTCAACGATCTTCTCGCCACGATCCACGCAGACCGCGACCGCCAGATCGCCGGTGACGTTCAGCGTTGTGCGGCACATGTCCAGCAATCGGTCCACGCCCAGAATAATGCCGATCCCCTGCTCCGGCACGCCGACCGATTTCAGCACGAGCACCACCAACGGCAATGAACCGCCAGGCACACCCGCCGTGCCGACTCCCGCCAGGATCGACATCAGCACGACTTGCACTTGCTGCGCGATCGTCAGGTTGACCCCAAACACCTGCGCGAGAAACAGGACCGTGATCCCTTCGTACAACGCCGTGCCGTTCTGATTCGCGGTGGAGCCGACAGTCAGCACAAAGTTGGCGATTTCGCGTTTGATCCCTAGCTTCTCTTCGGCGACTCGCAGCGATGTCGGCAGCGTGGCGTTTGACGAGGATGTCGCGAAGGCCGTCAGCAAGACCTCGGTGATGCGGCCGAAGAACTGCCGCGGCGTGAGTCTTGCGAACAACCACACGACCAACGAATAGACCCCGAACATGTGAAGCGCCAACGCGGCAACCACCGTCCCCACATACCAAATCAGAATCTGCAAGATGTCTAAGCCCAGCGTGGCCGTCAGCTTGAACATGAACCCCGCCACGCCGATCGGAGCCAAACGCATCGCCCAGCCGATCACGACCATCGCTATGTCGTAGACCCCTTCCAAGACCTTCACCAATGGAGCGGTTCGTTCCGGCGAGATCGAGATCGCCACTCCGCAAGCCAGCGCGAAGAACATCACCGCCAGCATCCCGCCACCCGGAGAGCTGCCGTCCAACGCACCGACCATCTCTTGCAACGGATTCTTGGGAATAATGTCCAGCAGCGACTCGCGCGGGGACTTCGCTTTGCCCGCTTGCGATAACGCCGTGTCGATGTCGTCGGCGTAAGTTTCTTGCAAGTCCGTCCGCTTCTCTTTTGGCAACCCCTCGCCCGGCTTCACGAGATTCGCCGCCGTCAAACCAATCGCCACGGACATGGAAGACAACAGCAATGTCATCACCAATGTTCGCACTCCGAGCCGGCCCAGCCGACGGACATCGCCAATCCCGGCGACTCCCAACGTCAGTGCGGAGAACACCAGCGGCACAACAACCATCAAGATCAGCCGCAGAAAAACCTGGCCGAACGTGTCCGCGATGTTGTGACTCAGCCACTCGCGCGGCGACAAAGGCAATTCGGACTTCTGTAATTTGCCGTCGCGGTTCACGTCCCACTGTTGAAACAATTCGCTGGCGGGTTGGCTCAGCCAGCCGCGCGATGCGGCGGCATCAAGCGTCACATTCGCAACGGGAGCCGGTTTCAGTTTCGCGAATGCATCGGCGAACTCGGCGGGCGTCAATTCTTTCTTGGACATCGCGCCAAAAACTTTGCCGAGCCGTTCGCGCGGAGATTGCTCCGGCCAAACTTGGCGAGCGATCAAGCCGCACGTCGCGCCGATGATCAGCCCGATCAGAATCTGCCAATGCAGTGACAGACGCGGTTTCGCCGAGGAGTTTTCCATCACGATTCCGTCTTCGATGTTCGTCCGGAAAAGCCCACATCATGTCTTCATTTTTCGCCTTCCATTTTTCGCCAGCCTTTCCGAATGACGAAGCGGCAGGCAAAAAATGAAGGGCAAAAATGAAGAGAGTAACTCACGGCCGCGACTTGCGTTTGTCTTTGCCGCGCGGCCGTCGCTGGTTGGCAGCCGGAATGCCGTTGACGTCTTGCATCTCGCCCATCTCTTCGAGGCGATCACGCATGCGGCTCCAGAAGTTGTTGGTTGGTTGGCCATTGCCGCCAGTTGGACCCGATGAGTTCTTCGCCACCAGCGGAGCGGGTGGCGGCATTCGGTCCAGAAGCTTGCGTTCACCCATGCTCCACACGCTGGACGCGATGAAGTACACACACAGCCCGGCCGGAACGTGATAGAACATGAAACCCATCATCAGCGTCATCCAGAAGAAGACCTTCGCCTGCATTCGAGTTTGCTCGTCGGTCGGCGGCGGCATGAGTATCTTCTGTTGGTACAGAAACAGGCTCGTCGTGATGATCGGCAACAGATTGAACTCGTTCCCCAAGAACGGCATCTTGAACGGCAGCGAGAAGAGTGAGTCGGGAGCCGCGAGGTTGTTGAACCACAGGAATGGTGCCAGTCGCAAATCCACCGAACTGCTCAGCGACTGATAGAGACCAATGAAAATTGGCAGTTGCATCAAGACCGGCAGGCAGCCGCTGAGCGGATTGAAGCCGGTCTCGGCGAAGAGCTTCATTTGCTCTTCGGCGAATTTCTGTTTGTCGTCGGGATACTTTTCTTTGAGTTCCTTAAGCCGCGGCTGCATCTCTTTCATTCGCTTGGCATTGATCGCCTGCTTTTTGCTGATGGGGAACATGCAACTGCGCACCAACACCGTGAGCAGCATGATGCAGATTCCGTAAGGCAGTCCGACTCCATGAAAGCCTTTCAGAATCAACAGCAGGAAACCGGCGATGCCAGCCACCATCCACGCGGGAATGATCAAGAACCCGCTGAAGTCGATGACCGTCTCCGCCCTTAGCGGTGCCGGTCCCAAAAGCGTGGCCCGCTTCGGACCGAGATAGACGAGATATTCTTGCGTGATCTCGGACTCCGCGGGGACGGTCTGTTCCGTCGAACGCAATTGCACGCTGACTTCGCTCGGCCCCGTTTGCTCGCCAAAAACAGAGGCCAAGAAACTGGGCTGCACGACCCGCTGGACCAACTGTGGCTTGGCAAAGTCGAGGTAAGAGACCGGTTGAGCGAGCAGTTGTCGGGCTTGGGCGGCCTGTTCTTCCGGGACATTTTTCGCGCCGGCCACGAGGTCGGTGACGGTGATTTTCTCGCCGGACTCTTCGCTGGCGGCTTCTGCCAGCGCGGTCAATTGAGCCTCGCGGTGGGCGACATCCTGCGGCAGAAACAAGACGGTGAAGTATTGCGTATCCAGTCCGACGTACTGAAACGTGCGATCGCCCGCCTTCTGCTCTTCGATCTTTTTGTTCTGGTCTTTTTGGTGAGCGTCATGCGCTCGGACGATTTCGCGAGTGGCGGTGGCTACTGTGACGAGGTCTCCGTCCTTCTCGCGGAAGCCGTACTTCGCGTCACGGAACTTGGCCGCGTTCTCGGCATTTTCCAGCGGCAAACCGGCCGGGCCTTGCAAGTCATAGATCAGTTGCCGCGCCCGTGACGAAAGGTTGCGAAAGCCCATTTGCATCACGAGTTCATATCCCGTGGGGTCTTCATCACGATGCGCGTCCGCTTTCTCCCAGCGACGGATTTCATACTTCTTGCGGAGTTCCCAGACGCCATCCGGGGACTTCATCGCAAACGTCACGCTCTTTGAGCATCCCTTGGCATCGCCTTCCGCGACGACATCGTTTTCGACGATCTCCCAGTTCACAGTCGCGAGACTGGCGTCACGATCGAGCTTCTTGAGCTGCTTATTGATCTCGTCGATGGCGATGTGTCCCGTGACGGGAGGAACGGTTGCCATGGCGAGCAACTCGTCCGGCAAATTGTTTCCCACCAATCGGAGTTGCGGGATCGGAGCCCCACGCTGACGCGGTTTGAGTGCCTTGTACCGCGCATCATTGAGGTCGGCGGAAACGATCCCCGCGCCGACACTGCTCAGCCGGACCTGCAATCCGTAGCCAGTCTTGGGATCATCCGAACCAAGCACGACGGTCTTGGTCGGGTGCTTCAAGAGGTTGGTATCGACGACCGCTTCAGGGGGCGCGACCTGCTCTGGATTCGCGACTTTGTCAGAATCGCCTGGCTCGTCTTCGTGCTCTTTTTCGGCGACGGCCTTCGGGACCGGCTTCACGGGAGGGAACATTCCCGGAAACCACTTCGGCCCGATGCTCATCCAGCCGAACAGGATGAGAAACGAAAACAGGGTGAAGGTCAGCAATCGTCGTTGTTGGTCCATGTCACTTTTCTGCGAAGACTTTTTGGAACGGCCCCATTTGGCTTGCCCGGATGGAGAAGACGATTTCACCAGCCGGACAAGGGGCCTGTTGATTTGGTCGTTTAACCGCAATCCGGAGGCGTGCGTGCGAACGTCAGTGGTTATTCCACGTCTCGCGCACGCCTCCGGGTTGCGGTTAAACGACTGGTTTGCGATGAAATCGACAGCCCCCAAGCCGGATGGGGTCTTCAAAACGAATGTCATCGCGGCCCAAATAAAAAACAAAAGGGTGCGCAGTCGCACCCCATTCTGATCCCGGTCGCGAATGTTGGCTCAGCGGCCGTCGCGGAGTCGGTCGCCCAAGAAGTTGTCGAGTTCCGGGATGTCATAAATTTTCTTGATCGTCTTTTCGACGTCGTACTTCACGCGGCGGTACATCAACTTGTCGCCATCCAGCACCACATAGGACGAATCGGGGATTCCATTCCGCGGCTGGCCGACCGAACCGACGTTGACCAAGTGCTTCGTATTCGTCAGCCGATACTCAAAATTGACCTCTTCGGGAGACATGAAATTCAAATCCTCGGTGAAGATGCCGGGGATGTGCGTGTGACCTTGGAAGCACCAGCGTTCCACCAATCCGAAGATGCGTTCCATTTTCCGCTGGTTGTAGATGTCTTCCGGGAAGACATATTCATTGAGCGGGTTGCGGGCCGATCCATGCACGAAGAGCAGCCCCGGTTCGCGGCGAATGCGTGGCAGTTCGCCGAGGAACTCCCAGCGGCGTTCGCTGTTCTCACCGGTCTCAAGCTGCTGCCGAGTCCAAAAGATCGCGCGTTCCGCCCCGGCGTTGAAGCCTTCGGGATCGAACAGCGCTCCCTGGTCGTGGTTACCGAGGATGACCAGATCGCAATTCATAACCCGGTCGATGCACTCGCGTGGGTTCGGGCCGTAGCCGACGATATCGCCCAAGCAATAAATCTCTTTGATCCCCTGCGAGTTGATGTCCGCGAGGACCGCATCGAGGGCTTCGAGATTCCCATGAATGTCGCTGATGATGGCTCGCAACGCAGACTCCGCGACGAAAGACAACCGCACTCGGCCGAACTGGCCGCGAGCAGTCTAGTGGTGTCGATAAAGAGGGGCAATCATCGCCTTTCGACCACGGCCTAGAAGCGGCTTCAAGCAGAATTCACCGCCCCGCGTGAGCCGGAGAGTCGGCCAGGTCAGTTTTGCCGATTGGGTAAAGTAAAGGTTACTCGAAACAGGCCACGCTGGCCGTGAAGCCGTGGATATAGTTCTTGCCACCGACCGGCCCCAGCTCTCCTTGAGCGAAGAAGCCCGCCAACGGCAACCGGCCGAGCACTCGCTGAATCGTCGCCGCGTCGTGATGCGGTTTCGAGAACAGCCGAGTCCCCCGCCCATTGCAACTGAATAGCAACGTGGCCCGAGTCGGAGAACTCCGTTCGGCTCGATGCTGATCCAACAAGTGGACGAGGTCTTCATCCGCCGTGTCGGCGTCACGAACATGAAACTGCACGGTCTGTCCCGTCCGAATCAAGTTGCCAATCGCGATTGCTCCCAACTGCTGATCCGCGCCGATCACGTTGGCGATCAGGAAGTCACCGCGTCCCAGTCGCGCCTTGTATTCACTCATCGCGATGCCGACGTGCAAGCCCCCCTGTACCAGTCGTTGATCGCGAGCGGGCAGGTCGGGCAAGAACTCGCGCAGCCGATCGATCGCCGATTTGCCCCCCAGCTCAAAAATGATATTCCGCTCCGACTTCGTCACCACGAACGTCGGGCCGATGGGCCGACAACCCTGAGAGACGACGGACCTCACGTTCGGTCCGCCGCGCATCAGCACTGCAACCGTGCCGTGAGACCAGCAGTCGTCGTTGAGAAACACGCGGTTCGCCTGCGGACCACCGCCGCTGGCCATGCCGCCGAGCAACGGTACGCCGGGCAACTCATCCGCCATGCGATCAATCACCGAGTCCGGCACCGACGAGTAGGGCTCGCCCAACGCGAAGACCGCGCGCGCGTCGGTCGCCATGTCGTTCAGTTCATCGGGATAGCCGATCGCGATCAAGCCGTCCGGGGTCTCGCCGAATTCCAAATGAAATGGCGTCAACTCCGCGCCGGGCAGCACTCCAGCCCACAAACTCAAGGCGGGGCCGTCCTCGATTTCTTGATCGCGCCCCGCCACGGTCTCGCCCGCACAGCCGAGCAACACCTTGGCACCCAGCTCTCGTCGCACTGCCGCCGGCAGATCTTCAAACCCGTCCGCGTGCGAGTGCGACACAAATAAGAAACACAAATCCGGCGACTTTCCCGCAAGCTGTCGCCGCACATCGTCGCACACCGCCTGGACGGCGTCATCAAGATCGGAATCCACAGAGAGACTGGCGGCATACGGCATGGTGTGGCTCTGGCATTCTGGAGGTTGGCGAATCGTTCGCGAGTCCGTGCTTCGTGCCGCGTTTCTATTCGCTCGACGACCGCCCGACAATTGCACCGCACTGCGACGCTCCGAAGCGGTGAAGATTTCGTAGGGTCGGCGGCTCGCCTGCCAAATCCATTCGAGAAAACAAACCGGCGAGCCGCCTGTTCTACGAATGGTTCAATGCCTCTCCGTGTCCCCATTCGTCAGGCAACATTTTCGACGTTTTCCAAAAACTCCGGGCACAGCCCGCGAAAACCTCGCTTGGCTCAGGTCTAATGGCCAAATTCCAATGTGCCGCCGTTCTGTGTTCGCGATTCCAAGGTTCAGAAACGCACGCAACGAACTCTCCTGTTGTCGGACAGGGACTCCAAGGTTTGCGAATGAACAAGCAGAAATACCTCTACCTCTGCCCGACCTGCCGTAAGAAATTGACGGTGGACTCCAGCCTCAGCGGACGCCGAGTTCGCTGTCCGCAGTGCAACGAACCGCACTTCGTTCCGGAATTGCCTCCCGTCGTCGAAACGCCCACCAACTATCGAACTCTCCGAAACGAACTGGAGCATCAAGGTCTGGCCCCGGCGGAGAATGAACCAGACTTGGAGCGTGTTCCGACCTCTTGCCCGCATTGCCAACGGGAGTTTTCCGTTCGAGCCTCCGCACTCGGCAAACGCCGCTCGTGCCCGAAATGTGGCGAGCCGTTTGAGCCGGCTCTTCGGAAGCCGTCGGAGGTTCCAACGCAGAAGCAGGCACCGCTCAAATCCCCGTTGGCGGATTTGACTGTGGTTGGCAATCGGCAACCTGCCCCGCCAATTCCCAATTCCACGGTGCCTGTTCCCAGTCCTGTTTCGAAGCCCCAATTCGGGCGACAGACCAACGAGTTGAACCATTTGCGAGAGGAGGCCGCGCGACGGCTGGCCGAAGCCGAGCGTCGTCGTCGAGAAACCGAAGCCGAACATCAACGGCTGGAAGAGGTGCTTCGCCAAACGGAAGCGAAAGCGCGTCAGCAATTGGAGCTGAATCGCGAGGCCGAGGAAGCTCGACAAGCGGCCGAGCGAGAATGTTTGCAGTTGGAGGAAGAGACTCGGCAGAAGGCGGAACAAAAACGTCTCCGCTTGATCGCCGAAGCAGAGCAGAAGCGGCTTGAAGAAGAGCGCCGCCAAGCCGAACTCCGTCGCCAAGAAGAAGAGGCGAGACAAGCCGCCGAGCGCGAGCGCTTGCGATTGGAAGAGGAGGAGCGACAACGGGCAGAACAAGAACGTCTTCGCTTGATCGCCGAAGCGGAGCAGAAGCGGCTTGAAGAAGAGCGCCGCCAAGCCGAACTCCGTCGCCAAGAGGAAGAGGCGCGACAAGCTGCCGAGCGCGAACGAGAGCGCTTGCGATTGGAAGAGGAGGAGCGACAACGGGCAGAACAAGAACGTCTCCGCTTGATCGCCGAAGCAGAGCAGAAGCGGCTTGAAGAAGAGCGCCGCCAAGCCGAGGAAGAGGCGAGCCGCCAAGAGGAACTCCGCCGCCAAGAGGAACTCCGCCGCCAAGAGGAACTTCGTCGCCAAGAGGAACTCCGTCGCCAAGAGGAAGAAGCTCGACAAGCTGCCGAGCGAGAACGCTTGCGATTGGAAGAAGAGGAACGTCAGCGAGCAGAAGAAGAACGTCGGCGTTTGATCGCGGAAGCGGAGCTGAAGCGGCTCGAAGAAGAGAGGCAGCAAGCCGAGGCCGAAGTGCGACGGCTCGACGAGCTACGTCGTCAAGCGGAGGAGGCTCGTCAAGCCGCCGAGCGGGAACGATTGCGATTAGAAGAGGAAGCGCGACAGAGGGCGGAAGAGGAACATCGCCGCTTGATCGCCGAGGCGGAACAGAAGCGGCTCGAAGAAGAGCGTCGACAAGCGGAGGACGAAGCGCGGCGGCAAGAGGAGAAGCGTCGCCAAGAGGAAGAGACGCGACTGGCCGCCGAACGCGAGCAGTTGCGTTTGGATGAGGAAGCCAGACAGCGAGCGGAGGAGGAGCGTCTCCGCTTGATTGCCGAGGCGGAACAGCAGCGTCTCGCCGAAGAGCGGCGGCAAGCGGAAGAGGAAGTGCGACGGCTCGACGAGCTACGTCGCCAAGCGGAGGAGGCTCGTCAAGCCGCCGAGCAGGAGCGGTTGCGATTGGATGAGGTCGCGCGACAGCGGGAGGAAGAAGAGCAGCTCCGCTTGATCGCGGAAGCGGAACGGCAACGTCTCGCGGAAGAGCGGCGGCAAGCGGAGGAAGAAGAGCGACGTCAAGAAGCGCTGCGTCGCCATGAAGAAGAGGCACGTCAAGCGGCCGAGCGGGAACGGTTGCGATCGGAAGAGGAAGCGCGACAGAAGGCGGAGGAGGAACGTCTCCGTTTGATCGCCGAAGCGGAACAGCAGCGACTCGCCGAAGAGAGGCGGCAAGCGGAGGCTGAAGAGCGACGGCAAGAGGAGCTGCTTCGCCAAGCGGAAGAGGCTCGACAAACCGCCGACCGGGAGCGGTTGCGATTGGAAGCGGAAGCGCGACAGAAAGCCGAAGAGGAACGTCTTCGCCTGATCGCTGAGGTAGAGCGGCAACGTCTCGCGGAAGAGCGCCGGCAAGCGGAGAAAGAAACGCGACACCCGAAAGAACTTCGTCCATCCGAGGAAGTAGCGCGACAAGCCGTCGAGCGCGAAAGATCGCGATTGGAAGAGGAAGCGAGGCAAGTCGCTGAGCGCGAACAATTGCGACTGGAAGAGGAAGCGCGACTTGCCGCCGAGCGAGAACGATTGCGACTAGAAGAGGAAGCGCGACTTGCCGCCGAGCGAGAACAGTTGCGGCTGGAAGCGGAAGCGCGACTAGCCGCCGAGCGCGAACAATTGCGGCTGGAAGAGGAAACGCGACAGGCCGCCGAGCGAGAACGATTGCGACTAGAAGAGGAAGCGCGACTAGCCGCCGAGCGCGAACAGTTGCGGCTGGAAGAGGAAGCGCGACTAGCCGCCGAGCGCGAACGATTGCGACTGGAAGAGGAAGCGCGACTAGCCGCCGAGCGAGAACAATTGCGGCTGGAAGAGGAAGCGCGACTAGCCGCCGAGCGCGAGCAATTGCGACTAGAAGAGGAAGCGCGACAAGCCGCCGAACGCGAGCAGTTGCGACTAGAAGAGGAAGCGCGACAAGCCGCCGAACGCGAACAATTGCGATTGGAAGAGGAAGCGAGACAAGCCGCCGAACGCGAACAATTGCGATTGGAAGAGGAAGCGAGACAAGCCGCCGAGCGCGAACGATTGCGACTGGAAGAGGAAGCGCGACTAGCCGCCGAGAGCGAACGATTGCGGCTGGAAGAGGAAGCGCGACTAGCCGCCGAGCGCGAGCAGTTGCGACTAGAAGAGGACGCACGACTAGCCGCCGAGAGCGAACGATTGCGATTGGAACAGGAGGCTCGGCAAAGAGCCGACGATGAGCGGCGGCAACTGGAGGCGGAGCGGCATCGCGAAAGGCGGGCACAACGCATCGCGGCCGAGACGGCGGGGCGGCAGAAGGATGCGGCGAAGAGTCAGGAAGAACTCGAACAACAACATCTGCCGACGACGAGCACGGTGGAGTTTCAAGAAGAGCTGGCTCAACTCTTGGTCCAACGGCAGCGCTCGCTCGATGAATGGGGGCGTGCGGCCGAGGATGCTCAGGCTCTGGCCTTCAAGTCCTTGGAAGAGGTCGAGCGGCGGCGCTGGAAATTGGAACGGAGTGGTCTCTCCACAAACGGCAATCCGGTGGAACTACGGCATCGGGTGCGGGGTGGGCTGGCGGAGTTTCTCTTGAAGCCGTTGGATGTCCGATTGGGGCCGGTGCGATTGCCGGCCGCTTGTGGCTTACTCAATCCGTTTCGATTGGTCAGCCTGCCGGCGACGATCAGTCCCTCGCTGTTGTCCCAGCGAATCCAACAAACGCTGAGTCAATGGACCAAGGCACCCAGCCAAGTCGTCGGCCTGGGAATCGGGATGAAAGGTTTCGTCCGCTCAGAGCAGATTCGCGAGAAGGTGAACCCGAAGGACTGGAAGGATCCGCGGACACGGTTGGTCGCGGAGTTGTTGTGGCCACATCTTTCTGACGCGGATTTCCACCAGCTTCGAGAGACCGAAGATTTGACGTCGTGTGAGTCGCTCGCGGCTCTGCATGAGTTGGCCACACCCGACCCCAAACTCGATGAGCGTCACGCTCTGCTAGTCCATCACGCCTTGGCCGTGTGCTGGCTGAACGTGGCAATCGCACGCGAGGCCGCGTTTGCCGCCGGCCAGTTCTCGAATGGCCTGGGCTATTGGGACATCGCCTTGCATTACTGGAGCGACCTAATCGCCACCGACACCTTCTGGAATTACTTCGAGGAACGAGCCAAAGCCGTGGGAGCCTCGTTGTCGTTCGTGTCAGAAGTTCGCGGCCAGATGCCTCTCTTCCTGAGCGGTCTGGTGGGCCGCTTCGCTCGTGCGTATGGCCAGCAGGGAGACAGCGTCGCGTGCCATCGCCTGCTAAGCGTACTTCGCCGTTCCAGTTTCCCGGACGAGGTGCGACAAGCAGCGGCCTCAGCGATTGTCCGAGGCAGCTTCTATTGATGCCTGTCTCTCCGAGGCTGTGAGACAATTGACTCTCAGGCGAGCGGGGCGGCGTTAGTCCCCCGGTTTTCGGAGGGCATCGCGATCACCGGGGTATGACGCCGCCCCGCTCGCCATTTTTTTCACACGCTCGGAGAGTCAGGCTCACTTCAATTCGGGCACGACGCTGACCGTGGAGAGCAGGCCGGTTGCTTGGTGTTGAGCGACGACTTGCAGGATGCCTCCGGGGCTGTAGGTGAGATCGACGTGGAAGCGGGAGCCTTCCGGGAGATTTTCGGGAAGATCGTCGATGACGCACTCGCACATCTTGGCCGCGTGACCGACCTCCATGATTTGGATTTTGACGCATCGCTGGTTATCGCGAATGGTTGTCACGGAGACTCGCGCGGCGGCGGGCAACGGCGAATCCTTGGGGATCAGCGGATGCAGCACGCGGACTCCGACCTTGTTCCGCACCAGCATTCCGAGCGTCAGCGTCGAGACCTGCTGAGTGCTAATCGACTGGAATCGCTGGAGCGCCGAGTTCTGCTCGCCGGCCGTTTGGCGTTTGCTGATCAAAAGCCCGGCATAGAGCGCGGCTCCGTGGGCGACTGACAGTTCGGGGTCAATCTGTCGCAGCTTCTGATTTTCGGCCAACTCCAGCACCATTTTGCGGATCATCGGCATGCGTGAACTCCCGCCGACGAGCAGCATGGCATCAATGTCTTGCCAACCACCCGGCTTCCCCGGAACGGTTCGGCTGGGTCCGCTGCGGATCAGTTTCTCCAGCAGCAATCGCGTCCGAACCAGGAGGTCGGCGGTGAGTTTTTCAAAGCGATCGCGGTCGATCATGGTGGCATGATTCTCGTTCTTAATCTTGCATCGCACCGCGACCTCGTGCTCTTTTCTGGAGAGTTCGCGTTTGGCATGTTCGGCGGCGAGAGCCAAGGCCGCGAAGGCTCGGCGGTGCTTGGGGCCGCGCGGATCGACCTGATACTTTTCAAAAATGTCGCGGGCGACGAAGTCGATGATCCGCTGATTCCAGTCGATCCCGCCCAGCGTCAAATCCCCCTTGGCACGGAGCACTTGGATATTGTCCGTCTGGTAATCGACGAGGCTCAGGTCGAAGGTTCCGCCTCCCAGGTCGTACACGAGCACTCGTTGTGAATTCGCCAGCCCCGAGAATCCGACCCCTTCCGATCCCAGGATGTAGCAGAGCGCCG
This sequence comes from Planctomycetaceae bacterium, assembly GCA_046156195.1. GTDB lineage: Bacteria > Planctomycetota > Planctomycetia > Planctomycetales > Planctomycetaceae > SXKJ01. Next base: position 24,153 of record JBJXEX010000475.1, read on the forward strand.
CGGCCACCGGTTCGTTCAAGATTTCGATGACGTCCAGTCCGGCTTGGCTCGCGGCTTCGAGCGTGAGTTGCCGCTGCTGCGAACTGAAGTGGGCCGGCACGGTGATCACGACCTGTCGAATTTGGCCGATCGACTTCTCGGCATCACGTTTCAGCTTGCGGAGGATCGTGGCCGCGACATCAACCGGCGAGTACTCGACGCCGTCGATCTCCCAGGTTTTTCCAGGCGTCCCCAGAAATCGCTTGGAGTGATAAACCACTCGCTCCGGGAACGTGCGATAAGCCTCTTCGGCGGGAGTCCCGACCACTGGCCCCGCCTCGGAAAAATAAACCACCGACGGTGTGGATGTTTCTCCTTGCTCGTTCTTGATGGTCCGCGCAAAGCCCCCTTGATCCAACACCGCGATCGACGAGTAGCAAGTTCCCAGGTCAATGCCCACTAGATTTTGCCAGTCCCCCATGCTGATCGTCCTCAATGAATAACCAAGTTCTCGCGTGAAATTAGAATTCGTTTGGTTTACAAGAATCAACCATCGGCACCGCGTGATTGAAGCCTGCCCCCGTTGAGTCATCGTAGCGATTGATCCCACAGCATGTTCGACTACCCGATTCCACCGCTGCGCACTGGTCTCTACGGAGATCTTGGTTTGAGTCCCGAAGCGACGGCCGAGGAGATCAACGAAGCTCGGCTGGAGCAGTCGTCGCGGTTGAAGTCGCAGCTCGCCAGTGTGAATCGCGAACTGGATGTCGTGTATCAACGCCTGCCCGGATTACGCGAGGCGAAGGTCGAACTGACGACGGCACAATCGAAGTCCGATCCGGCTCAATTGCGAGCGGCTCAATTGAAGCTGGCGAGCCTGGAAGAGCAGGCCCTCCGATTGCAGCCGCAGTTCAAATCGTTGCTCACGCAGCAAGCGGATCTGGAACGCCGAGTGAATGAATCGGCCTTGCTGCCAATTCAGAATCCCGAAGAGCGGCTGAAATACGATGCCAGTCATCCCCCGCTGGAACTCATCAAGTTGGCCGATTGTGCGACCGCTCCGTGGAACGACCGCAAAACGATGCTGGCTCTGGTCCGCGAAGAGCTGGCCAGTTTCTTCGAGCAAGCTGGCGAACCGGTCTTTCATCCCAGTGATCTGACTCGCAGCGACTTCTCTCACGACTTCACCCACGACCCCACATTGGATCGACAGCCATGAATCAAGCCAGCCGGGATGGTCTTCCTCAGGACAGCGATCAGGCGACTTCGACGACCCACGTTCTGGCGAACGTGGCGACGGCGGCCAACATGGCCGAGATTCTGAAGTCCGCATTTCCTCCCGGATCGAGTCTCCCCGAACCGCGCCCGGCCGAGGGTGTCGGAGATCATCTGGAAGAGATTGCCAACGACATGCTGGTCCTGATGCGTCGTCTGCGCGACATCGAAGGATCGCAGCAGACGATCTTGGCTCGATTGGATCAGGTGCAGGAGGGCTGGACACAATCGGCTCGGACAATCGCGCGCGAGGTCGATGTGCTGCGACGCGACGTTCAAGGGGATCGCCGACATACCGCGACGCTCGACGTGTCGAACGAACTGATCCCGTTGATCGACCGTCTGCGAATGATGCGAGCGAATCTGGATGCAAACGCCGATCAGCGGATGATCGCGCAGTTGGAGGGGGTGCTGGAATCGCTGGTGGCCTGTCTGCGGCGGATGGGTTGCCAGGAGTTCCAAGTTCGTCCGGGCGAGAGCTTCGATCCCGCACGCATGGAGTGTGTGGGCTATGTCACGGAAGGTGTTCCCGACCAAGTGCAAGCCGTGATGTGCCCCGGTTATGTCTGCGGACAGACGGTGCTGCGTCCGGCGTCGGTCCAAGTGGCCAAGCCTCGTTCCGCCGCGGATGAGGCTTCGGGAGGTGAATTCGATGAGTGATAAATACCACATGGTGATTGGGATCGACCTCGGCACAACATATAGCGCTGTCGCCGTCTATAATCGTTTCGACGAACAGACGGAGATTATTCCCAATCCGGAAAGCCGAGATCATCAAGGACGACTGAAGCCGGAGACCACGCCGTCCGTCATCTCGCGCGATCGGCATACCGGCAAAGCGATCGTCGGTTGGCCGGCCAAACGGAACGTCGGGGACGCTCAGAATACGGTGATCGAGATCAAACGTGAGATGGGCGAGGTCTTCTCCGAGATGACCTTGGACAAGTTTCACGCGCGGGGCACCTTTCGCGCAAAGCAAGACGGAGCGGGTGGTTTCGAGGGTGATCCGGTCAAAGTGCGCTATATGGAGGAATGGTATTTCCCGCAGGAGATTAGCGCCTTCACTTTGATCAAGATGAAAGAGGTCGCCGAAGCTCATATTGGCGCTCCGATTCGCGACGCGGTGATCACCGTTCCCGCGTACTTCACCGAGAAGCAAAAGAAAGCGACTGAAGAGGCGGCTTTGCTGGCGGGACTTTATCCTCGGCAATTGATCCCCGAACCGACCGCTGCCGCCATCTGCTACGGCGTGGATCGGATGGAGTCAAAGCGCAAGGTGTACCTCGTCTACGATCTGGGGGGCGGCACCTTCGACGTCTCGATTATCAGCGTCGAGGGACAAGTCATCGGCGCGCTCGCGACTTCGGGTGATCCCCGATTGGGCGGCGGCGACTTCGATGACGAGATCGTCAAGTGGGTCATCCAGGAACTCCGCGACAAACATCAATTGGACCCCGGCAACGATCGCGAAAAGCTCGCGCGGATTAAGGCTCACGCCGAGCAAGCCAAGAAGGAACTCTCCGCGCTGAACTCGGTGATGATGACGTTTATTGATGTCTGGCCGCAGCAGTCGCCGTCGGTCGAACTGACTCGCGAAAAATTCGAGTCGCTCATCGAACCGCTGTTGAACAAGTCGTTGACCTTCGTGGATGCCGCGCTGAATCAAGCGGAAAAAACTCGCGGCCTGCGCCGCAGCGACTTGGACGCGATCCTGCTGGTTGGCGGGTCCACCAAGATCCCGCGTGTGAAGTCGCTGCTGCTGGAACATTTTCAGCAGGAGGAATCGTTCGTCTCGAAAGGGATGAATCCCGATGAAGTGGTCGCGCGCGGTGCGGCCACCGTGGCGGTGAAGTTCGCTCCCTCGACCGGCGAGTTTGATATCACAAAGCGACCCGATCAGACGCTCGTCAATCCAGACCTGGAGGATGACGTGAAGATCGACCTGATCACCGAGCATTCGCTGGGGGTCGGCGTGCAGAACAATGAGATGAGCCGCGTCATCGAAGTCGGCACCAGCATCCCGGTGAAGCAGAAGAAGGGTGGCTTCACCAACGGCGGGCCAACCACGCATCTGGATGTGCCGGTCTATCAGGGCGAAGGACAATTTACCTACCAGAATACTTTGATTGGCAAACTGAATATCGGCCCGATGGAACCACGCCCGGCGGACAGCCACCAATTCGAGGTCACGTTCAGCTTGGACGACAACGGGTTGCTCTCTCTGACCGTGCATCACATCAACGAGAACAAAACCTATCAGGGGCAATTCGACCAAAAGACGGGCGTCGGTGGCAAAGATGCGCTGATGGCTCGCCGGACGAAGTTGCTCAGTCTTTATGGCGGACCAATCACCGGGCCGGGAACGGTCATGCCTCCGATGGAGCCGGTGCGACCGAATGCTTCGGCGAAAGCTCCGGTGGGAGCTGCTCCGACGAGTGCGGTTGCTCCTACTCCTCCCGGTCAACCGACGACCGGTTGGGCACCGGCGGCTGCTCCGGTTTCACCTGGTGGACCGGGACAACCGGTTGCCTCTCCGGTTGTCATTCCGCCAGCAGCCGCTCAGCCAGCAGCAGCGCCCGCAAGTGCTGCCGTCGGTGGCGTGCCCCACGCTCTGGCGAGCGTGGCTACGCCGCCGACATCACCAGCGGCACCCGGTGTTCCGATGCCTTCGGTTCCCGTGGCGACTGTTCCAGTGGCAACGCCTCCCGCGCCGGTCGCGGCGGCCAATGCGATCTTGGAGCCGAAGGTCGATGTTCCGGCGGAGTTCAAGTCCATCGTGCGCCGAGCTTCAAAAATGTTGCTCGACGGAGGACCGGAGAAACTCCGCGAAGCCTTTAACCGATTTGTCACGTTGCTCAATCAAGGAGCCGCGGCCGACAGCGATCAACTTACAGAAGCGGGTGACGAGCTTGCCGATGTCTACCAAGACTGCCGATAGACCCGCACTCACTTCGGTGACGCTGGGCGATGGTGCTCGCCGAGATGAAGCCACCCTCATCGGGCCGTCGATGTGGGGGTGGGTTTATCGTTCGCTGACGTCGGGGACTTGGTATCGGCTGATCCCCTACGAAGAGACAGCGGACTGGCGGCATCATCTTCACGAGCGGCTGCCCGTTCTGCGGGGAGTCTGGACTCCGCAGCGTGACTGGCAGCAGCCGATCGATTCGGTCGCATGGCTGGTGATCGCCTATCGCGCGGAGAGTCCGCGACGCTCGTTGTCTGAATCGCTGCGCGCCAACCCTCCGGCCATTCGGTTGCGCGACGCGGTGGCCAGCCTCGGTGCGCTCACCGACTGGTGGCAGGGACTGGCACCTCCGCTCTTTCCGATGCCGGCCGACATCGCGCTGGATGAGAATCATCAAGCTCATCTGCTGTGGATTCCGCGTGCTCCGCTTCCGTCCGCTCGGAGTGTGTTTGCCGCGTCCGAGCGTGCGTTGTATCTGGCTCCGGAATTTCTTCGCTCTGCGACGAATGTCACTTGGGACACGGCGACGTGGCAAGCGGTCGATCGGTATGCGATGGGGGTCAGTCTTCTGGAGAGCTACTGCCAGTTGCCGACGGTTCCGAATGCGGACGCGGCACTCTTTCGCGGAGCAACCGGGACGCTGCTGAATTCACTCCCGCCGAGAACCGACTTGCCCAACTGGTTGGATCGCTTCGTCAATCATCGCAACACCGTCGCGCTCCTGCGGCGTCTGACTTCGTCCGTCCTGCCAACACGGCTGGGGGTTGACCTGAAACAACTGACCGAACGGCTCGAACGATTGCTCGAATTGTTTGATCCTCGACACGCCGTCGCTTGGTTGCGCGATAGTGCTCAGCCGCAAGTCGGACTGGACCTCTTGCAGGAACTGTTTCCGCTGGTGGAAACGCTCGCCATCGACAACGAGTGCCAGTACGACCTGCTCTGCTTGGCGGGCGAGTTGTGTGCTCAGTATCTCCGGCGTCCGTTGGAGGCGATCGACTATTACGAACGAGCACTGCATCTCCGGCCCGATCTTCCGAACGCTTACCGACAGCAACTGCGAGTCATCGCCAGCACTCGGCATCATCCCGACTTGGAACGACTGTTGAGGTTGAACGCGGACGTCGCCGAGGAAATTCGTCGGAAACTGCATCGCAACTACGACTGGCTGTCGAACGGTCGGACGTTTCATGCGGTTGAAGACGACGATCAATTGGATGATCGATTGGTGGCCGCGTTCCTGCTTTGGCAAAAACAATTTGAACCCGCGCGAGACTTCATCTTGCCGAGATTGGTCGATGCTCAGGGGATCTACATCTGGTGGGACTTCGAGCTGAATCTCGCTTATGTGCAGGCCTACTTGGGACTCGAAAACGGCGATGGCAGCAACCTCACGCTCGCCAAACAACAACTGCAGATGATCAAGGACGGGCTGAACTTTGTGAGTCAAAATGAAACGCTCGACGCCACGTTGATCCATCAATACGGCAGCGAGATAGCGGATTTGGAATACCGGATGTTCTAGGCTCAGAAGACCGGTCGATCCGTGACCCGAAAAGAATTGGCGAGCGGTCTGTAGAAGACATGTGCTGGGGCGATGAAAACTTGTGATTGACGAGGGCAGACGTTGGAAAGTGATCGGTCGGGAATCCTGACGCATTCGGCCCGAAGGGTCGTGACTCGATAGCCCAGGGCGTTAGCCCTGGGGCTGGGATTTGAGTCCGTTTCGTAAGCCCTGAAGGGGCGTGACTCACGCGAACGTCAAACGGGTCGCGCCCGTTTGGGGCTGAAAATCTGTTGTTATGCACCAAACCCAGGGCTAGCGCCCTTGGGCTATCGAGTCACGCCCCGTTGGGGCTAATACCACGAAACTGAAATCGCCAGTTCGCATCCCCCAAATATCTCCGGCAACACCAAGTTTTCATCACCCCAGACGTGCGTTTATCGGCACGGAGCATCCCAATGTTTCCACCAAATCTCTTGGCCTTCGTGGCTGCTGTGCTGCTCGTGACCAGTCCGTTCCCAGCGAACGCGGACGATGAGCCGGTGGCAGCGCCGGTCGCAGCGGCAGCGGACGAGGAATCCCTGGAGATCACTTTCAAGGGGCAGACCTTCCGTGTCCGCATTCGGAACGGCATCCCCGAAGACCTCGACCTCGGCGACTCGAAGTTGCAGTTCAAGTTCGAGCGGTCGGCGAAATTCGGCGAATCGAGCGAGCCAGAAGCGGAGCCTGAGTCGGATGAGTCGCCGTCTCCGAAAAGAAAGAAGGCTCAGTCCGACACCGCAACTCCCTCACGCTGGTCTCTCGAAATGATCGTGATGACCAGTGTCATGGGTGGCTTGCTGGTGTGTGTCTTGGGGTACTTCTTTGTGATCGATCCGATGTTGCGGCGACGACCGCTCCGCGAGGCGATGCAGATCATTCAATTGGATCATCGGCCACGGTTTCCACATGCCGAGGAGTTGCTGGAGCAATCGCTGTTGGCCGGACTCCGCCGCAAGGACATCGCTCGTGCTCGATTCGCGTTGGCTTATCTGCGCGGCGTGCTCGGCGAGTACGAAGAGGCGGCCACGGTGCTCGGCGAATTGGAAAAGTCACAGGCCACGATTGATCGGCCGACCGCCTACTTGATGCTCTGGGTTCAGTCGCGTCTGAAGAACCATGAGCGAGTCGAGCGTGTCTACAACGAGCACGCCAAGTTGCTGACGAATTATCAGCAGACCGCGTTGATCGTGAGCATCTCGTTTCTGGCTCAGGCCCAGTTGCGCTGGGCACGCCGCGAGACCGCCGGAGCGATGCACTATTTCGACGCGGTGCGCCAATTGGGAGTGCTCGCGGACGAGATCCCCAATCACATCGACGATCACGAAGTGGTCATGGGAACGCTGGCTCTGTTTGAGAAGAACACCGATCAAGCCAAGAAACACTTTGACGCTTCGATCGCCGCCGCCTCACAACGGAACAAGCCGACTCATCCCGGCCAGTTGGGACGCCTGCTGTGCGACTGGCGAACGGGTGACATGGCGGCGATCGACGAACCGCTCGGCCGTGTGCTCGCGGAGATGCAGCCGAAGAAAAAGGACGAGGGTGCTCCGGTGCTGGCGGAGTGTCCGCATTGCGCGAAGAGCTACCGCGTGAAGCCGGATTACGTCGGCCGCAAAGTGCAGTGCAAAGGTTGCCGCCGCCGATTCGTCGTCGAACCGTCTCAAGACCAAGCCGATGCCGCCGCTCCGACCAAGGACGATGCGAAGGACTCGCACGATCGACTTCTCAGCGAAGACGAATTGCTGCTGCGGAATGTGCGGCTGTGGCATTGCCTGACGCGATTGCTGGTCTGGATGCGATTCAAAGAACGCTCCGGTCTGCCGGACGCCGAACGGAAAACGCTCAAGGGCCGATTGCTCTTGGTCACGCAAATGGACCCTGATTTTGGCGACCCCCATTTGGTCGGCGGGCTGATCGACTACTACTTCAGCCAAGACGACGAGCAACGCAAGCAGGCGGTCGAGCAAATCCAACAGGCGATCCAGCGCGACGTGCATGTGCCGGAGGTTCTGCAATTGATCGACCGCGAGAACAAGCTCGCCGCGCTGTCTCAGCAATGCGTCACTTATTTTCATCAGCTCGCTCAGAACTATTCCGAGAACCCCGAAGTCGATCCCGAACTGCAAGACAAGTTCGTGCGACTGATGAATCGTCATGCGAAAGTCCGCGAGCTAGGGACTCTCAGAGCGATGCCGAAAGCGGACTCGCTGGCTCCCTCGCTGGAGAATCTGCAAGGGCGTGGACAAATCCTGCAAACGCGGGTGAAGAACATCGTCAGCCATCGGCTCCAAGAAGCGGACCCGCAGGTGCGACTGGACATCGTCAAACAGCTCAGCGATCTGGAACTGCGATCGCAGAAGTTGGCCGAGGGAGCCAAGGCATTTCAGCAAAGCGAATTCGGCTTGATGGAATCGACCGGCGAGTTCTTATTTGCGGACGAGGAACCGACGGACGAGGCCCCCACCGACGCGGAAGAGCCTGCGAACAATTAGAGCCGCCTCAGAGAAGACAACACTCGAAGAGAAGGACAACAAGTCATGTCACAGCGATTCGACCGTGAGACGCTCATCGGACGACTGGAGCCGGTGAAGTACGACGAGCAAGCTCAGGACGAACAGGCTCGGTTGGAGCAGATGAGTCTGGCGGGCGTGCTGCTCACGTTGGCCGAGATCAACCATGAGCGTGAATACGACCTCTGTCGCCGCGCGGCTCAGCATCTGCTCGGCGAATTGCGGGAGCCGGAGGATATTGAGGTCGAATGAATTCTTAGACGAGCGGCAATTGAGCCAGACCCAACCGGCTTGTCCCATTGGTATCTACACAACTCGAAAAAGTCGGCAGTTGCGGCATCTCTGCACTGCAAACGGTGAAAGATTTGTTTTGGATGGCAAGGCCACCCTACGGATGAACAAACAATGGCCTGTCACCAACTGAGACACCCAACCGCGATCAAGAAGTGTTTTTGGTTTCCGCTTTCACATCATTCTGCCCACCCATCATTCTGCTTGCCGGAAGTCAGCAGAATGATGGGTGGGCAGAATGATGTGAGATTGTTTGGCGTCTTCCCAATCGGAACTCGGCAATG
>JBJXEX010000480.1:0-8220 GCA_046156195.1 Planctomycetaceae bacterium
TGGTGGAAATTCAATTTCCTCGGCGTGTGTTACGCCTTTTTGAACCAAACCGCTTCATCTTCGAGGCTTTTTTTTCAAATCTCCTTCGAGACCTCTCGGCTCAAGTCCAATTTCGGACGGGCACTAGTTAAGCCAGATCGACTTTGTCTCGCACAATGCGAGTCCCGGCACCCGGTTGAGTTTCAACCAGTTCCTTCAGAGCGGGCGGCAACTTGTCGATGTCGCGGCTGCGAAGTCCGTTGTCGGCGAGCGACATGTATGGCTTTTCGTTGCGGATCAGCAAATCGAGAGCCTTGGCTTGATTGGGCTTCAGCGGCATTTCGTGGCCGTCAAGATTGGCTTTGCACGCAGTTGGATCGACTGAGAGTTTGTGTTTCGGTGGTCCGTCCCGTTGCGGCTCCAGCGTCGCAGCGAGAGCATCAACGTCGGTCGCGACCGACTGCAATCGCTCGACTGGTGAATCGGCACACTTCCGAAAAATCTCACTGAGCAAACAGGCAACCGCCCGGAACAATCTCTGTTGCTCAACATCTTGCCATACCACTGCTCGCGAGTGCCAACCTTGGATTTGCAACGGATCAAGCATCCGCCCAACTTCCGACTTCGTATGCGAGTCCGTTTTCACGCCGTTCTGAAAGATGCCCTTCGCCAGCTTTCGCAGCCGCTTGGCCAGGTCTTGCAATTCATTCGTGGTTGGTGCGGGTCGCGCCCGCTGTGCTTCGCGGTCTGTTGCAGCTTCCATGTCTCCGGTTCCTGTATCCGGTCCTGAAAAGAAAAGAATCGCGGGCAACGGATCAGAAATTCCGCTTTCGACTGGCCGGTCTAGCCACGCGATTCGATCAGTTTAGCCAACTTCAGACATGATGCGTGCCGCCATCTCGAAATCACGCTCGGCGTAAATCTCGGTGACGCGCGGGTCGCTGTGACCGAGCACGGTCGAGGCGGCTTCAAGGCCGTACTTTTCGCGGATCGCTGTCGCGCGAGTGTGCCTCAATTGGTTGGGACTCCACGGCTCAACGCCAGCCAGACGGCAAGCCCTCACGATTGCTCGGTTGTAGGCATCTTTCGCGTACCGATCGCTTGGAGCACGTTGCGGCTTCTGCTTGGCTTGTCGTGCGGCTTGGCTCGGCGTCATCGGCGATTTGCGGTTTGCTCGTCTGTCCGCGTTCCGCTCGGCTTCGGATTCTGCCGGGGAGAAGCAATAGGCTTCCGCGTCGCGAGCGAGATACGGTCGCAGCACGGCTTGCCCTTCCGGGCCGATGAAGATGCGTCGTTGTTTTCCGTGATGTTCGGTCTTGTGATGTTCCGGCCGGTACGACCAAACGCCGTTGGTTTGCATGGTCACGTCGCAAGGGCGCAGTAAGCAAATCTCGCCCGGTCTTGCGCCGCTCAGCAATTGGAGTTTGACCATCGCCGCCACGACCTTTGGCAAATGCGGGAGGGTGGCGTTGACGACCGCTTCGGCCACGGGTTCTACCCGTTCGGACTCCACGGCATCGGAGCGACCCATTTTGAGGCTCGCCACCGCTGCCAGCGCTTGATAGATCGGTGCGGGGACGAGTTCGCTTTCGACGCCCCATCGGAAAACTCGCTTGATCCGGTGGATTTCGCGATTGATGTTCGTGCGACAGAGTCCGGCTTTGACCATCTCATCGCGCACGGCGACGAGCTTGAGCGGGCCAAACTCCCGAATTCGAGTCTTCCCGAAAAGGCGAATGAGGGGTCGCAGCGCGTGGCGAAAGTTCGCTGTCGAGCCAGTCGGTTCGCCATCCTTTCGGCGATAATACCGCGCGGCGAATTCCATGAATTGGATGCAAAGGTCGTCGATCGTCAGCGTGATCCGCGACGTGTCGCCGTTGCGGGCAAACCACTCGGCGACGAGTTCCTCGTACTTCTCACGGGACGCGGGCGAGTTGTACGGGCCGAAATAGTGGTCTTTGCCGGCGATTCGGCAACGGCCTTGGCCGGTCGCGGCGTGCAGAGTGTAGGACGGTTTTTTCTTGGCGGGCATGTGCAGTTTCCTTGGAAAGGATCGTGGGTTCCGGTTTCTTGAAACCGGGTCTCACGCTGCACTGCCTCGGAAGTGTGGTAAAAAAGTGGTAGTCGGCCGCTTCTCTTACCGTTTTCTTCGTTTAGCAGGTAGCCACAACTCGTGGCTCAGCAAAGGGCTTGCGTTAGTGGACGATATTGGACTCGAACCAACGACCTCCACGATGTCAACGTGGCGCTCTAACCAACTGAGCTAATCGTCCGAATAAGGGGGCGAAGGGTAAAAGTCATTCCGCGCTTCGTCAAGCAGCCTCGGAAAGGTAATTCGAGAGGCCCATTGTTTGGCTCTCAGGGGTGTGCGACGAGGCGATTGGAGGGCGCGGTCGCCGACAGAGCTTTCTCCAAGAGGTCTCGAAAAGTCGGCAACTCGGAGAGTTCGGCGGCAATCTCCGCAGTGGCGAAGACGCGGACTCGCTTCACGAAATCGTCGAACTGCGTTTTGGCGAGCGCATCGACCACCGGCGAGACTCGGTGCAGCGGGTGATACGACTTCTCTTTGGGATCGAAGATCGAGACGTTGAACTCGACTTCCCGATGCGGCGGCGGGGCGTCGATCAAAATGTCTACGGGAGTGAGCCGACGGCCCAAAGTGCTCGACAGCGACTCGCAGAGGCGGCGGCCGACTTGCACCAGGAATTCATACGGCTGGCCGGCAAGCTGAGCGTACAAGTCGGGATGCTGCGAGTGCGTGAACTCGGCGACTCGCTTGAAGAGCCGCCGCTTCGGGCCGAAGACCCCCTCGGTCAGCAGTTCGCAGTCGGTGCCGCGAGCGGCCTGGCGTAGCTCGCGGATCGTTTCCGATTCGGTCAGCTCGAAAAAGGTTTGCAGGTCGAAACGATTTCGCAGCTCGAAAAAGCTGCGTGCGAACATCGCCGTCGCGGAGCGGACGGCGTGATGCCAATAGACCTCGCTGAACATCACATAGCGAGCAAAGACCATCAGCTCGGCGGCGGTTTTGCCTTTCGTGCTCAGGGCCAGTCCGTCCCCCGCTTCGTTGACCAGCAGCGATTGGATTAGCCGCTGCTTGTCGAAGTGCCGGCCATACGGAACGCCGCAGTGCAGGCTGTCGCGGTCGAGATAGTCCATCTTGTCGATGTCGATCGGCCCCGACAGCACCGATCGCATCAGCCGCAGCGGCACCGAATCGGTCAGCGGTTCGAGTACATCCAGCACCTCGGCCGGGTCGATCTGCCATTCGTCGCGCAGCACCTGAGCCAGCTCGCGATGCGGTTTCAAGAACTCGGCCGCGAACGCTTCGTGATGCCGCAGCTCCGGCAGGTCCATGTCCTCGACCGGGTGGCAGAAGGGCCAATGGCCGAGATCGTGCAACAGCGCGGCGGCCATCAAGACTTCGGCGCGGTGGGGATCAACGACGGCGGTGAATCGCGGGTCGCGGCCCAATTGCCAGAGATATTTGAGGGCGTTCAAGAACACGCCGAGCGCGTGCTCGAACCGAGTGTGCGTCGCTCCAGGATAGACCTTCGCGGCCAAGCCCAACTGCGAGATGTGAGCCAAGCGTTGGAACTCGGCGGTATCGACGAGTGCTCGGACTCGCGGCGTGAAGGGGACATCCAACTCGACCGGGATGCGCACGATGCCGCGTCCCGCTTCGAGGTTCATCAACTCTGGGATGTGGCTGTAGGGATGCGGCATATTGGGAGTGCTTCGGCCCGACGAAGCCTTCGCTTTTTCATTCTGGTGTGCGTCGGCCTGACGCCGCTTTCCCAAATTTCAAATTGGGAAAGCTTCGGGAGTTTGCCGTTTGCGTTGGCGAGCCACAAGCGGCCACTAAGATGCCGACATGAAACCGACTGCCACCGATCCTCGTCGCCTGCTTTGGTCTGTCCTCTTTGTTCTCGGCGGCGTCTTCGCTCAGACACTGAGTTGGCAGACGATTCTCTCTGCCGAATCCACGGTGACGTGTTTCTTCAGCCGCGAGTTGTGGCAATCGCTCGTGGTGAGGCTTGGTGGGCAGACGGGCCGCGATCAAACGGGGGACTGGATCGCGGAGGTTGATTTCTTGCCTGTGTTGTTGGTCGTTGTGTTCGCGGTCGGGATGAGTTCGCTGTTGGCCGCGTGGCTGGTGCGACGGAACACGCGGGCGAGTTGGAGCGATTCGCTCGCGACCGCCGGATTCGCATTCGGTTGGTGGTGGCTGATGGGCGTGTGGGAAGCCGTTCGGCTGTTGGCGTTCGGATTCGGTTGGGAGAACCTCGAACAACTCTTGTTCGTGACTCCGCAGTTCTGGCAAGCGATCGCCTTGGCAGGCTGGCTCGCGCATCCGTTTGCCTCCCCTCCTCCCCTCCTCCCCTCCTCCCCTCCTCCCGGAACGAACCCCTCAGCGTCCATGACGCGAAACTCGTCCGTCAAAGCGCTCGCCGCATTGATCGCGCTCTACATCGTCGTCTTCACGGCGATGAACTGGCGACTGTGGGACAACCTCCGCATCCCGCATGGGGACTCGGCGATGTACGAGGAGCATTTGTGGAATCTGTGGCATGGAAAAGGCTTTCGCAGCTATCTCGACCAAGGACTCTTCTTGGGCGAGCACATTCAAGTGATTCACTTGCTGCTGTTGCCGCTGCACCTGTTGTGGCCCTCGCATTTGCTGCTGGAGTTGTGCGAATCGACCGCGTTGGCGCTGGGAGCGATCCCTGTCTTCCGCATGGCTCGGCGTTCGACTGGCAGTGACCGCGCCGGGTTGCTGATGTCCGCCGCGTATCTGCTGTATTTCCCGCTGCACTTTTTGGATATCGAGGTTGATCTGAAGACGTTTCGGCCGGAGAGTTTTTGTGTGCCGTTCTTCTTGTTCGCGTTCGATGCGCTGGAAGAGAAACGCTTCCGCCGCGCGTTGATCTTGCTGGCGATCGCGCTGTCGGCGAAGGAGGATTATTCGATCATCATTGCTCCGCTGGGCGCGTGGATCGCGGCGAGTGTCTGGTGGTCCTCGGGGAAAATGGGACAACGGCATTCGGCATTCGGCTTTCGGCTTTCGGCCGATCAGCGGGCGTTCGGGCTGGGGTGCGGACTGGCGGTGTTCGGAGTCGCGTACCTGTTGCTGGCGACTCGCGTGGTGATTCCGTGGTTTCGCGGCGGGGCCGAGTTGCACTACGTCAAATACTTCAGCAAGTTCGGCAACACGATGAGCGAGGTCGTCTGGAACATGCTGACGAATCCGAGTCTCTTGTTCGGCGAGTTGCTGACGGTGAAAACGGCTCTCTATGCCTTAGCGATGTTGTTGCCGGTCGGGTTCGTGGCACTGTTATCTCCGGGACGCTTGGCGGTCGGGCTGCCTCTGTTCGGAATCTTGTGCCTGAACGAATTGGCCGCCGACCCGCGACATCATTTCCACGCACCGCTGGTCCCCGTCGTCTTCTGGGCCACGGCGGTCGGAGTGGGCAACGCGGGCAACATCTTCAAAAAGTTGGCATTCTTTTTCTCCTCATCCCCTCCTCCCCTCCTCCCCTCCTCCCCTTGGAACGCCGACTCCTTCGCCCGCCAATTCGTCTGGGCCAGCGCGTTCGCCAGCGGGCTGTTCCTGAGCCTGAGTCCCGCAGGGATCACGTTCTGGGATCCTTACGCCCCGCTGTCGCTGTGGCGGCTGTACGCTCACGATTCGCGAGCCGATCACATCAAGAAACTCCTGGCGAAAGTGCCGCCGACAGCGCGAGTCGCCTCGACCGACTTCGTGCATTCGCGATTCACGCATCACGAGCGATCGTATGACTACAGCGGCTACCTCCGCAGGGAAGCCGGATACGAAGATCGAGTCCCCGACGATACCGACTTCATCGTGATCGACAGGCGGCATCCCTATAGCCTGAATCCCAACGGCAGCAGTCGCTCACTCGATCAAGTGCGCGAACTGCGCACCGATCCCGATCACTGGGAGTTGCTGCCCGACGACACCGACGGGCACTTCATCGTTCTCAGAAGGAGTTCGCCGAACAACAACAAGTAGTTTTGACCCCATCCGGCTTGGCCGACTGGACTCCTTCGCTACCACCGAGGGGCTGACGCCCAATGGCACTCGCTTTGTGAGCCGCTGGCGCTAGCCACGGGCCGCGATGGGAAGCATTTGACGGCGAATCGCCCGACGCTAGCGCGTTCGGCTCACAAAGCGAGAACTCTTCACCCAACATGACCACTGCCACATCACCTTTGATTCTGTTGCTCGCGGATACGTTCGCGCTGCGCGGCACAAGCTCCTACACGCTGCGACTGGCCGAGCAGTTGCCTCAGCAAGGCTTCCGAACGCAGATCGTTTGCCCGTGCGCGCGAATGGTCAAACTCGACCGCCGCGACGAATTGCCGCTCCGAGAATATCCCCATCTGCTGACTCCGTTGTGGGGACAAGTGGTGCGGCGCTGGATGCTGGCGGATGTCTGCGAAGACCCGCCGGCTCTGATTCACATTCAGTCGCGCCGGATGCTGCCGCTGGGAACTTGGCTGGCGAAGCGGCTGGGTTGCTCGTTCGTGCTGACGGTGCATGACTTCCTGCAACCCAGCGAGCGATTGCCATTCTTGTCGACTTGGGGCCTTCACATCATGACCGTCAGCGACGCCGTGCGGGCCGAGCTGTTGCAGAGGACGAAGCTCCGGCCGGAATTGGTCTCGGTCATCCCCAGCGGAGTGGATGTTCCTTCCGAACCTCCGCGAGCGGTGCTCGAACCGCATCGCACGCCGGTGATTGGCACGGCCGGGCCGCTCGAAGCGGTCAAAGGTTTTCCGTTTTTCTTGGGAGCCGCGCAGCGAGTCGCCGCCGCCGATGTCCCCGCCGAATTCCTCGTTGCCGGAGCGGGACCGGAAGAGGCCAACCTGCGCCGGCTCGCTCGTGAACTCGATATCGCTGACCGAGTCACTTTCGTTCCCAACTTGCTCGATCTGAATGCCTCGCTCTCCGCCATGGACATTTTTTGTTTGCCCTCGCTGAGGCAAGGACTCGGCACGTTGATGCTGGAGGCAATGGCGCTCGGCCGCCCCGTCATCGCCAGCGATGTCGATGGTGTGGACTCGGTCGTCCACGACAACGAAACCGGATTGCTCGTCCCGCCATCGAACAGCGAGGCACTCGCTCAACGAATGCTCGAACTGCTCCGCGATCCGTTCCGAGCACGCCGGCTCGCCGAAGCCGCACGAGAAATGGTGCGCCGCGACTTCAGCGTCGCTCGCATGGCTCAGCAGACGGCCGGGGTGTATCGCCGCGTGCTCGGCCTGCCAGCACCGGAGACCGCATCGTCGGCCGATCGCCGATAGCCGTTTGTGGCACACGCGGCTCGCGTGCGTTTCAAGATGAATGTGACGCACGCGAGCCGCGTGCGCCACATCGCCACTTAAATCATGTTGATGACCCGTTCCGCCAAGCCCTTCTCGCCCAGGACGATGTTGAGCTTGCCGGTCGAGGCGATCTTTTCCAGGACTTCCAGCTCACGCAGTCGCATGAGCGTCGGGTTGTCCTGCAGCAGCTTCGCCGTGTTCGACTGGCTGCGGATGGCGGCCGTTTCCTCGCGACGCACGATGAGGTTGGCCTCGGCCGCCTTCTTGGCTTCCGTGACTTTGTTCATCAAGTCCTTCATTTCTCCCGGCAGGATCACGTCTCTGATCCCGAACGAGACAACTTCCAGCCCCAACTGGGCCGCTCGCGGACGGACGAGCTGTTCCAGCTCGCGCACGACCGATTCCTTATCCGCCAGGAACGGGTCGAGCTCGCGCGTGCCGATCATCGCTCGCAACGCATGCTGAGCCTCGCGGTACAGAGCCTGCCGGAAATCATCAGCCACGCCGAGCGCCTGCCGGATGTCCGTGACTCGATACGTCACGATTCCGTTCACGCGCAGAGTCACCTTGTCTGCCGTCATGATTTCCTGCCCGCTGATGTCCAGCATCGTCTCGCGAACGTCGACCGCCACGAGCTTGATCGTCGCGATGTTCTTCCAGAACGCATACCGCCCCGGAGACAACACCGCCGCGATCTCGCCATCCTGAAACAACACGCCCTGCTGACCCGCCTCAACGCTCAACACGTCGAGAGCCTGTCCAACTAGCCCTAAACCAAGCGTAGTCTAAACGTGAGAAAGTTTGAGAAAGACGAAACCCTCCGGCGTTTTCCGGTGTTTAGTGAGTATTCACGATCAACGAACATCGACACACAGGAGGTTTTCGAGTGAAGCT
>JBJXEX010000481.1:0-8156 GCA_046156195.1 Planctomycetaceae bacterium
GTGCGAATTTAAGAAATCGCCGCCCACGACACCACCACTTACCAAACGGCAATCGGCGATTTCTGAAATTCGCACACCCGACCCCGCGTTCTCCAAGGCATAACCGGGACGCGGGATTCCCAGTTGATCGCAGAGGCTGCGCCCTTGCCCCTCGCGCGGCCATGACTGAGAAACGCGAGCGGGTGGCGTCAGTATCTCGTTTCAAATCAATTCGCTGATCGGCACCCCGGTTTGCAGAATTGGCATCGGTCGGCCTTGGTGATCGGGGAAGGCGTGTTCGGTGTCGATGCCGAGGTGTTGAAACATCGTCGCCCAGAGATCGTTCGGTTCCAGCGGGCGGTCCTTCGGATGTTCGGCTTTGCTGTTCGTCGAGCCGACGACGACGCCGGTCTTCAAGCCGCCGCCGCTGACGAGGATCGACATCGCTTGCGGCCAGTGATCGCGGCCCGGTTGCATCACCTTCGTCTGCGAGCCAATCGTCGAGTTGATGCGCGGGGTGCGGCCGAACTCGCCCGTGACGATCAACATCACCTTCTTGTCGAGGCCGCGGTCGTAGAGATCGTTGACCAGCGCGGCGACCGATTGATCCAGCATCGGCAGCTTCATCAAAAGGTCGGTAAACATGTGGCAGTTGACGGCGTGTGAGTCCCAGTTGTAGGTCACTCCGAACGGGAACTCTTTGCCGGGACAGGGATTCTCCATCGTGACGGTGACGAAGCTGGCACCCGCTTCGGCCAATCGCCGCGCGAGGAGTGCTCGCTGACCGTAGACGTGGCGGCCGTAGCGGTCGCGTGTCTCGGCGGATTCTTTGGTGATGTCGAAAGCGTCGCGGCACTTGTTGCTCGTCAGCAGGTCGAGCGCTTTGCGATTGAACTCGTCGAGCGAGGCCATCGCGCCGAAGCGGTCGGTGTCTTTGCGAAGCTTGTCGATGCCGCCGAGCAGCGCGACTCGGTCGTCCAGTCGCGTTTCGAGCGACTTCGAGACGGAAAGGTTTTGGACCTCGAACTTCGCATCGTTCGGATCGCCCCAGAACGTGAAGGGGTGAGTTGTCGGCGGCAAGTACGCGCTGCCGAAGCTGAAGGTGTCGATGTTCTGCCGCCCGCCGTCGGTGCCGCAGATGTAGTTCGGCAGTCCGACGTTCTTCGACTCGCGCATCTTGGCGACCATCGAGCCGACCATCGGATGATCGTTCACGAAACCGGACGGCTCGTTCGGATTGCGGCCGGTCAGAAACTTCTTGTGACCTCCGCCATGATCCGCGAAGCCATGCGCGACCGAGCGGATGATCGAGTACCGCTTGGCGGTCTTGGCCAGCAGCGGCAAGTGCTCGCAGATGTCGAGACCGGGGACTGTTGTCGGGATCGGGCGGAACTCACCGCGATACTCCAGCGGAGCCTCGGGCTTCAAATCGAACGTCTCCTGATGAGGCGGGCCTCCGGGAAGCCAGATGAAAATTACAGATGTATCATTATCTGCGCCGACCGCGCTCGCCGCTTCGGCTCGCAGTCGCAGCATGTTGCTCAGACCCAGCGCGGCGAACGCGGTCGAACCAATTTCCAAGAACCCACGTCGCGAAATCGGACCCGGACAAAACTGCGTGGCTGGCATGGCAAGAAAACTCCGGCAGGAGGAAAAGGCGGGAGGGAACGGTGAGCGGTGCAACGAACTATCGGCCAAGTTCGGCGAGGAAACTAACGGCATCTGCCGGTGCGATCAATCTTCGTCCTTGCTGCGGGACCGATTCCTCTGGGAGTGCTGACCGATCATCCGGCCTGATGCCCACGGATGGCACAGCAAACCCACGGATGAAATCCAAGTGGCGGTCTTCATCCGTGGGTTCGCTGTGTCATCCGAGGGCATCACTTCGACACTCCTCTCTGAAACCGACAGTCGCGTTCCGGCTGATGTCGCTGTCGGGATCGGCGAGAAGTTTCTAACTTTCCTCATACCGGCATTCGCCTCATTGATTTCACTTCTGGAGACTCCCCTCATGGCACCTCGCATTCTGGCTCTCGTTGTCTCGCTTGGTTTCTTGATGCTGTGTGCGAGCGGTTGTGAGAAGTCGAATGCCGCTGGCGAGAAGAAAGCGGGACCGCCCGTGAAGGTCGAGGTCGCGGCACCGTTGGAAAAGGAAGTCACCGACTTCCAAGATTTCACCGGTCGGCTGGATGCGGTGGAGTCGGTCGAGATTCGTGCTCGCGTCAGCGGGTATCTGACGAAAGTGGCGTTCGATCCGAACATTGAACTCGGTGCCGAAGTGAAAGTGGGCGACCTGCTGTTTGAGATCGACGAGCGGCCGTATCAAAACGCTCTGGCAAGCGCCGAGGCTCAGTTGGCTGGGGCGGAGGCTCGGTTGAAAACCGCCTCCGCGGAGTTGGCTCGCACGGAAGAACTGGTCGCGAAGAAGGCGGCGACTCCGCGCGACTTGGAACGGGACATCGGCCACAAAGCGGAAGCCGATGCGGCGATCAAATCAGGAACAGCGGCGGTGGCGCAGGCCACGCTCGATCGGGACTTCACCAAGATCACCGCGCCAATCGCTGGCCGAATCAGTCGGCCGTTGCTGACTGAGGGCAATCTGGTCACTCCCGGCACCGGCACGCTCACGACGATCGTCTCGGTCGATCCAGTTCACGTCTATTTTGACATGGACGAACCGACGCTGCTGACGTTGCAACAACAGGTGCGCGACGGCCAGCTCGCAGGGCCGCAAAAAGAAGAGATCCCCTTGCTGATGGGTTTGGCCAATGACACCGGATACTCGTATCGAGGCAAGCTGGACTACGTCGAGAACCGCGTCGATCCGAACACCGGAACCATGCGCGTCCGTGGCGTGTTCTCGAATCCGAAGCCGGAACGCGGCTCGCGAGCACTTGCTCCGGGTCTGTTCGCGCGACTCCGCTTGCCGCTGGGCAAACCGCACAAAGCGCTGCTCGTCAGCGAGCGTGCGATCGGCCGCGATCAAGGCCAGGCATTCGTGTTCGTCGTGAGTGCCGAGAACGAGGTCGTCTATCGCCGCGTGAAACTCGGCACTCTGCACGACGGCCTGCGACTCATTCTTGATGGCCTGCAAGCCAGCGAGCAAATCGTGGTGAATGGTCTGCAACGGGTGCGACCCGGTTCCAAAGTGGAACCTAGCAAGCCTGAGGCCAAACCCTAATTCCATCATTCTGCCCCCATCATTCTGCCAACGGATTTTTGGCAGAATGATGGGGCAGAATGATGAAGACTGCGGACATTCCCAATTGCTCATTCGATTCGGTGCCCAACATGCTTTCCAAGTTCTTTATTGATCGTCCTGTCTTTGCCGTGGTGATCTCGCTGGTCATCGTCTTCGCGGGTGGGGCGGCGTTGATGACGTTGCCGATTGCTCAGTACCCGGAGATCGCGCCGCCGACCGTGTCGGTCTCGGCCGTGTATCCCGGAGCCAATGCGAAGGTCGTGCAAGAGACCGTCGCCGCGCCGATCGAACAAGAGGTCAACGGCGTCGAGAACATGCTTTACATGTCGTCGCAGTCGACGAACGACGGCGGCTACAACCTGACGGTGACATTCGCGCTCGGCACGAATTTGGATATGGCTCAGGTGCTGGTGCAGAACCGCGTCTCGCTCGCTCTGCCCAAGCTGCCCGATGTCGTGAAGACGACCGGTGTCAGCACCAAGAAGAAATCGCCGAGCATCCTGCTGGTCGTGAATCTGTTCTCCGACACCGACAAGGTCACGAGCAAGCCGATCTACGATCAGCTTTATCTGAGCAACTTCGCGACGATCTACATTCGCGATGAACTGGTGCGGCTCAAGGGAGTCGGCGACGTCAGCTTTCTCGGCCAGCAGGATTACAGCATGCGAGTCTGGCTGGACCCGGAGCAATTAGCCGCTCGCGGGATGACGGCGACCGATATCGTCAACGCGCTCAAAGAGCAGAACGTGCAGGTCGCGGCCGGACGGATCGGGCAGCCGCCGGTGCCGAGCGGCCAGGACTTTCAATACATCCTCTCGACGCTCGGCCGGCTGACGGAGCCGGATGAGTTTGGGCAGATCATCGTGAAGACCGGATCGACCGGGCAGCTCACGCGGCTGAAGGATGTCGCTCGGCTGGAACGCGGAGCCAAGAATCAGGACACGCAATGCACGCTCGACGGAAAGCCGTCCGTTGGCTTGGCGATCTATCAGTTGCCCGGCTCGAACGCGATCGAAGTGGCCGACAACATCCGTCACAAGATGAAAGAGTTGGAAGGGAGCCTGTCCGGTTTCAGTTCGGGAGTGAAGTACGAGATTGCCTACGACACGACGCCGTTCATCGACCAGTCGATTCACGAAGTGTTTCATGCTCTGCGCGATGCGATCATCTTGGTGGCGATCGTCGTGCTGCTGTTCCTGCAAGATTGGAAGTCGATGATCCTGCCGATGATCGACGTGCCGGTCTCGTTGATCGGCACGCTGGCGGTGATGGCCGCGCTGGGATTCACGCTCAATAACTTGACGCTGTTCGGATTGGTTCTGGCAATCGGCATCGTGGTCGATGATGCGATCGTCGTGCTGGAGAACATTGAAGTCTGGCTGGCCAAGGGACAGGACGCTCGGACGGCGACGATCAACGCGATGAACGAGATCACCGGGCCGATCATCGCCATCACGCTGGTGCTCAGTTCGGTGTTTCTGCCGAGTGCGTTTCTCGGCGGGATCAGCGGTCAGTTCTATCGGCAATTCGCGCTGACGATTTCGGCGTCGATGATCATCTCGGCGATCAACGCGATGACGATGACTCCCGCTCGTGCCGCGCAGATCTTCGCGACGCGCAAGCACGGTGATCCTCTTGAAGCGTTTCCGTGGTGGGGCTACGCGGGATTGTTCGGCTGGCTCGGCGAGCATTTCGCGTGGTCGCTAGTGGGATCGAAGCTCGCCGACTCATCGTCGGCCGTGCAGTGGGCCGTGACGCTGGGAATGTTTCTGCCGGGAGCGGTCATCGGCTGGCTCTTCGCGAAGAAGATCAACGCGGCGTTGTCGGTCTTCTTCAAGTGGTTCAATCGGGGTTTCGATTGGATCACGAAGATCTACGGCCGCATCATCGCCGGTTCGCTGCGAGTCTGCGTGATCGTGCTGCTGATTTACGGCGGGCTGCTCGGCGGGACGTATTTTGGTTTGACGCACACGCCGACGGGATTCATTCCGAATCAAGACAAGGGCTACTTGCTGGTCAACGTGCAGTTGCCCGACTCGGCCTCGCTGGAACGAACGGCCGAGGTCATGCAGAAGCTGGAAAAGATCGCTCAAGGGACTGACGGCGTCGCGCACACGATCGGCATCGCGGGACAATCGTTCGTGCTCAACGCGGTGAATTCCAACTTCGGTTCGATGTTCGTGATCCTCGACGAGTTCGAGCATCGGCACGGGCCGGAGCTGTACTCGGCGGTGATCGGTCAGAAGATTCGGAAGCAGTGCTTCGAGGAGATTCTGGAAGCTCAGATCGCGGTCTTCGGAGCACCTCCGGTCGATGGACTCGGCAGCGCCGGCGGCTTCAAGCTGATGGTCGAAGACCTGAGCGGCGGGGAACTCGGCGAGCTGCAAGCTCAGGCGGACAAC
The DNA here is from genome assembly GCA_046156195.1 of Planctomycetaceae bacterium. Lineage (GTDB taxonomy): Bacteria > Planctomycetota > Planctomycetia > Planctomycetales > Planctomycetaceae > SXKJ01. Next base: position 5,584 of record JBJXEX010000481.1, read on the forward strand.
CTCGCGGCGAAAGCGAACGAGCAGCCGGGACTCGTCGGCCTCTTCAACAGCTTCCGAGCGAACACGCCGCAACTTTACATCGACGTGGACCGCACCAAGTGCAAGTCGATGGGCGTGCCGCTCAACGATGTCTTCAACACGCTGTCGGTGTATCTCGGCGGGAACTACGTCAACGACTTCAATCAGTTCGGCCGGACGTGGCAGGTCAACTTGCAGGCCGACTCGCAGTTCCGCATCCGCCCCGACGACGTGAAGTCGCTGAAGGTCCGCAACGCTCGCGGTGACATGGTCCCGCTGGGGACGCTGGCCGAGATCAAAGAGATCGGCGGCCCGGTGATGATCACGCGCTACAACACCCGCACGGCCGCCTCGATCAACGGTGCGAGCCTACCGGGAGTCAGCTCTGGCCAAGCGGTGCAACTGGTCGAAGCGGTCGCGAAAGCCGAACTCTCGCCCGACCTGAAGTTTGAATGGACCGAGCTGACGTACCTGCAATTGGCCGAAGGGAGCGCCGCGATCTTCGCGTTCATCGGCGCGATCATTTTGGTGTTTCTGGTGCTGTCGGCGCAGTACGAAAGCTGGTCGATGCCGATGGCCGTGCTGCTGGTCGTCCCGATGTGTCTGCTGAGCGCGGTCATCGGCCTGTGGATGTGGAAGCTGGATATCAACATCTTCGTGCAAGTCGGCTTCATCGTGCTGGTGGGGCTCGCGGCGAAGAACGCGATCCTGATCGTCGAGACTGCACGGCATCTCAAATCGACCGGCCAGTCCCGTTTCGACGCGGCCGTCAATGCGTCCACAAATCGCCTGCGACCGATCATCATGACCTCGTTCGCGTTCATCCTGGGGGTCGTCCCGCTGGTCGTCTCGCACGGAGCGGGCTTTGAGATGCGCCGCACACTGGGGGTTGCCGTGTTCTTTGGAATGCTGGGCGTCACCGCCTTCGGAATTTTTCTGACGCCGGTATTTTATTACGTCATCGACTGGCTTTCGGATCGCGGCCACAAGCCGCCGCCGAAGTAACCCGAAGCGCGAGCGAGGGAATGAAAATCATCGTAGCCACGCTCGCCGGAGCGTGGGTGTCTGGCATCGACGGCCCACGCTCTGGCGAGCGTGGCGAAAAATGTAACCCGAAGCGTTAGCGAGGGAGTTTGGAATGTGATTTCTCGGCGATTCCGACCCTCGCTGACGCTTCGGGTTACATGATTCCGACCCTCGCTAACGCTTCGGGTTACATGATTCCGACGTTTTCGACAGGCAGTGGCGAGCGTGGCTACCTGCCAACCAATCACTTCAACCGGAGGAGCAATCATGAAAAGAATCTTGTGTTCGTGTTTGGGACTGAGCCTGTTGGCCTGTTCGATTTGGGCCGTGGCGATGGCTCAAGAATCGGGGAAGCAGACGAAGAAAGCATCGGACGCGGGCCACGACAAACCGGAGGCGGCGATCCGAGCCTCGGTCGCGCAGTTCGTGAAGGCGTATAACGCTCACGATGCGAAAGCAGTGGCCGAACTGTTCTTGCCGGAAGCTCAGATCGTCACAGAGGACGACCACACCATCCAAGGTCGTGCGGAGATCGAAAGCCTCTTCACCGGTGTCTTCGAGGAGACTCCGCAAACGAAGATCGAGGTGGCGATCGATTCGATCCGTTTCATCGGCACGGCCTTGGCCATCGAGACCGGTTCGACCACCACGCTGCCTTCCGCCGGCGCGACCGTCGAACGTGGCCGGTACAGCGTGCTGCATGTGCTGAAAGACGGGAAATGGTCGATGGGCTTGGTCCGCGACCTGCCCGCCGAGCCGACTCATCGCGACCATCTGCAAGCACTGGCCTGGTTGGTGGGCGATTGGATCGACGAGAGCCGCGAAGGGATCGTGAAGACCTCCTGCCGCTGGGCCGACAACAACAGCTTTCTGCTGCAAGAGATCACCGTTCGCCAAGCGGGACATGACGCCATGAAAATCAGTCAGCGCATCGGCTGGGATCCGCTGACGAAGCGATTCAAGGCGTGGATGTTCGATGCGGAAGGTGGTTACGGCGAGAGCTTGTGGACGCCGACCGAAACCGGCTGGCTCATCAAAGCGACCAGCGTCCACAGCGATGGCTCGACCGCGTCCGCGACGAATCACATCGAGCCGACAGGACTGGATCGCTATGTGTTTCGCTCGGTCGATCGCGTGGTCGGCAACGAGGTCGTGCCGGATGTTGAAGTCCACGTCGTGCGACAACCGCCGCAACCGAAATAGTTTTGAAGTCGCATTGAACCTGTCCAACTTCAACGCCAGGTTTTGATGAGTGTGAAACTGTCTTCCACCGTGCTCCGGCTCTGCCATCCGTGCGGAACGTGGGGCTGGGAAGGTGCGGTATGCTTTATGGAACCCAGTGGTAAATGGAGATAGGGACATGAAATTCATTTTGGTGTTTTGTGTGACGTGCTTAGTTTGTGCCGCAGTGCTCGGTTTGCTTGGTCCAGACAATCGAAAGACTTGGAAGTAGATAGAACATGCCAGACATTCCACAAGTACCAGAACAAGATCCCGGCCAGGGTACGATAACTCTGCCTAGTGTCCTC
>JBJXEX010000506.1:0-10204 GCA_046156195.1 Planctomycetaceae bacterium
ATCCACGCTGGGTTCGTCCCTGAGCTTCCATGCTCGCTCCCTCCTCCGTGAGAAAGAGAAAGGATCGAGATCTTGGCCCAGTTTTGCGAACCCAGTTTTTAGTACCTAGATTCCGTTAGAGTCAGAATTCCCGAAAGAATGTTTCGATCAACAGTTTGAAGATGCGATCGTGATTAAGAGCCATCAGTGCCCCTTTGATTGCTGCAGGTCGCCTGACGGTGGGCTTGGCGAACGTCAACGCTTCGGGTTACTGATCTGTTGCCGTTCGCCTTGGCGTCAGCGGCCGCGCTGTGGCAAACGATTGCCGCCACGCAAGGCGTCACGTTGATCGTTTAAGGCTCCCAGTCCGCCGGCATTCGTGAATTTCGAGACCTCAATCACGGCCGGTCCCATCAGGAACATGAACACGGCGGGCATCAGACACAGCACCGTCGGGAACAGCAATGAGAACGAGGCTTGATTGGCCCGCTCATCGGCCCGCTGCCGCAAGCTTTCGCGCATCGTGTCCGAGTAGTCGGACAAGGCGTCCGACACGCTGGTCCCCATCCGTTCGGTTTGCGTGAGCAGCGAGGTGAAGGAATCGACCTGGGGCAGATCGATACGGCTGGCGAAGTTCTGCAAGGCTTCCGACAAATTGCCCACCTGAGCCTGATCAACAACGATCGACAACTCTTGTGACAGCGCGGGGTACACCGGCTTCAAGTCTCTGGAAATGCGAGCTAGCGACGTGGGCACGGTCAGTCCCTGGCTGACGCACATGTTGAGCATATCCATCATGTCGGGGATCGCTTGTTCGACTTCGGTGCGGCGCGACTTGGCTCGGCTCTTCACCATCACCGACGGCAAGGCCCAGCCCAAGCTGGTCAACGCCACAGTGCCGATCAAGAAGACTCGTTCCAGAGCCGGCGGTGAGAGCAACACGCAAACTCCGCCGAGCATCAGCGAACCGAACATGAACAAGAACCGCGTGGCCGCGAGGTTCTCGCGGGCGTGAGGCGCGTAGTCACCCGCCTGATTGAGTTCGCGAGCCAGTGTGAGTTTCGCGCCTTCGGTTTCCGGCAGGAACGAGGCCAAGAGCGGTGTTGCCGGACCATAAGCGTAATCGCTGGTGTCGACGGTCGGGACTTCATGCGGCTCGACGCGGGGAATCGCTGGACTGCCCCGCCATCCCGATTGCGTCTGCGATCCAAACAGCGTGCGATCCTGCCAAGTGGTCGCGGCAGGGACGTTCGGCTGATAGACCGGCGCGGATGGGGCACTTTTCGTTGGCACCGTCGTCGTTGGCACTGACGACGGAACTGACAAACCGGCATCGGGCTTAATGATCGAATCGGCGGGAGACTCCTTCACGGCCGCCGATTCGGTCACACGTTCGGCTTGCAGGCGTTCCGCCTCTTGCCGTTCACGCTGCAGCCGATCGAGCCGCTGAGATTCCTCTTGTGGCCGCTGAGCCAACAATCGTTCGCGGCGTTTGCGGCGGATGATGCTGCCCAACGCCAGAGCGATGATCACCGCACACAGGCTGAAGAACGCCACTTGAAATCCGAAAGCTGTCAACATCGTTGAGATTCCATCCAAAGACTGTCACGCGACGATTACGTTCGCTGGCTGCCGCGCAGAATCGAGAGCACGATCACCGATCCCACGAGGTCCAGAATCACCGCCGAGATGGTCAGTGCTCGCCCCCAAAACGTGCTCAGAAGTTGATTCAGATAATTCGCGTCTCGCAGCATGAAGAAGGTGATGATGATCGGCGGCAGAGCGATCATCAGGACCGCCGTCCAACGGCTGCCGATCGTGACCGCGCGGAGCCGGCCGAGGAACAGCAGACGGTCGCGAACTGTCTGAGCCAATCGTTCCAGCACCATAACCAGATCACCGCCGGTCTGCTGATGCACGGCCAACGACGTCACCAGGATGTTGAGCGCCACCAACCCGGTTCGATCCGGCAGATCACGCATCGACGACGCGACGTCCTCACCCATCTGCATCCGGCGAACACACACACGAAGTTCCGAACCGAGCGGTTCAGGCGTGTCTTCCGCGACCATCGCGCAGCATTGGTCGATGCTCCGACCGGTTTTCGCCGCGCGAGCCAGCTCTTCGATCATGCTCGGCAACTGCTGAGTCATCAGCCGCTGACGGCGCATCCGCGCGAAAAACACATAGAACAACGGAAACACACCGCCGATCGCCAAGCCCACCGAAGCCGACAACGGATTCTCTTGAAAGACCAGAATCAACCCGCCGAACACAAGACCGCTCAACAGACAGAGCATCAGCACCGTCGTCGGTGAGATGTCCAAGCTCGATTGGATCATCACCCGATCGAATTCCGTGTTGAGCCGGTTCGACATCTTGCCGTCGTCGGTCGAGGCGAAACGCTCTTGATTCCGCAAGATGCCGGCAAAGCTCGGCTGCGATTCAATCGGGCGGTAGATCGGAAGGTCGGTAGCCATGATGGGATCAAATTCCAAATTCCAAATTTCAGATTTCAGTAGTTCCAAGTTTGGCGGGATGAGTCTTGTCTTTACTCCGAAGGAGTTGCGTCTCACAGCCCAGGGTTGCTCGCGAAGCGAGCTACCCTGGGAAAGAGACCCAAAGCAACCATGTACCCCGAAGGGGTTCCGTCACCGGGAATTCCCGAAGGCCGCAACCCCTTCGGGGTAGAGATTGCGATGTGCTCCGATCCCAGGGTAGCCGCGAAGCGCGGCAACCCTGGGCTATGAGACACAACTCCTTCGGAGTAAACGCAAATGCAAAACAAACAAACTTGGAACTACTGAATTTCAAATTTCACACGTTGGATCGGTAATTCGTTCCTGAACTCAATTCGCGCGACAGAAAGATCCCCTTGGGGGGTTCGTGGCCCGTTGCACTGAGTCGTTTGAAACAGAGCGGTTCGTGGCCGGTCGAATAGAACGCTCCGCGAGCTTTTCCATCGGGGCCAACGCCGGTCATCCGGTACACGAAGATGTCTTCAATCTGGTAGGCCCCATCGCGACAGCCGCAGAGTTCGGAGACGCGAGTCACTTTGCGTTCGCCGGTGCTCAAGCGAGCCATGTGGATCAAGAGATGAATCGCGGTCGAGATGTATTGCCGAGCGATCGAAGCGGGCAGGTCCACGCCCGACAGAGCAATCATCATCTCCAGGCGATCGAGTGCGTCGCGCGTATCGTTGGCGTGAACGGTGCTCATCGAGCCTTCGTGGCCGGTGTTCATGGCTTGCAGCATCTCCAGCACTTCGCCCCCACGAGCTTCGCCGACGATGATGCGATCGGGCCGCATTCGCAGACTGTTGCGGAGCAGGTCGCGCTGATTGATCTCCCCTTTGCCTTCGACGTTGGCTGGCCGCATTTCCAGCGACACGATATCCGGCTGCTGCAACTGCAATTCGGCCGTCTGTTCGATCGTGATGACCCGCTCGGTCGGCGAGATGAAACGGCTGACGTTGTTGAGCATCGTCGTCTTGCCGGCACCGGTCCCTCCGCTGATCAACACGTTGAGCCGCGCGCGAATCGCCAAGATCAGGAAGTCGGCCATCTCTGGCGCGAGCGAACCAAACCGGACCATGTCCTCGAACACCAGCGTGCGCTTGGCGAATTTACGAATCGAGATCGTCGGTCCTTGCAGAGCCAGCGGCGGAATCACCGCGTTCAATCGCGAGCCATCTGGCAGCTTGGCATCGACCATCGGCGAGACTTCATCGATCCGCCGACCCGCTCGGCCGACCAGCCGGTGAATCAATCGCATCAGGTGTTGCTCGTCGGCAAATCGAATCTCGGTCGCCTCCAACATGCCGCGACGCTCGACGAACACGCGGTTCGGCCCGTTGACCAAGACGTCGCTGACCTCGGGATCGTTCATCAACGGTTCGAGCGGCCCGAAGCCGTAGATCTCGTCCATGATCTCGCGAACCATCTGGTCGCGATGCTCCGGCGGTAACGCGACCGCCTCCATCGTGCAGAGATGCGTGGCCAATCCCCGCAACTGCGAACGGAGATCGTTCTCGTTGAGATTCCCCGCCTTCGACAAGTCGATCGCGTCGATCATCCGTCGATGCAGATGCGTCTTCAGCCGCTGAAACGCTTGGCGTCCGTCGGTCGGTGGGTTGAGGGTCGCTTCCATGATGAGTTCGTCCTGGGCGATTTTTGATTTTTGACGCGGCCTGCGCTTCAATCAAAAATCAAAAATCAAAAATCGAAAATGCTCTCAGTTCGTCAGTCGCAGATTCGCGACGTATTTGTTCTTCTCACAGTTCGCATCGGTTTCGTCCGAGGCCACGACGGCGGATCGAGTCGCCAGCACGGCGGGCTGCAACACGATCTCGCACTCGCACTCGGAAATCTCGCGGACGAACAGGACTCGTGCCGCAACCATTTTTGTGATCTGCAACGACGCGACGTGCGAGCGCGGATCACCATCAACTCGGTCGTACAAGAACACGACGCGGCTTTGGCCGACCAACTTTCGCAACGCGGAAGCCAACACATTTCCGTTCACGCCGCGCAGTCCCGTCATTGTCAGTGGACCTTGATCGAAGAGCAGTTCCCCTCCGACCGGATCGAGTTCATCCGCCGACCAACCTTGAGAGATTTGCTGACGCAGGTTCTCTTCCGACAAGTCTGCCGCAAGGCTGAGGATGAACGCATTCGACTTCGAGCTGTTCGTGAGCGTCGCAGTGCGCAGAGTGATTTCAGGAATGCCATCCGCCTGATTGGTGACTTCGCCGGACGTGACATCGAAACCGAAATGATCGCTGCCGTGTCGCTGCTCGATGTCTCGGTTCCAAGACGGAGCCGAGGGAATGATCGAAGCGGATGGTTGCCGAGGTTTGCTCGACGCTCCGTCGCTCTGACGGTTCGAGCCGCGAAGATTTGAACCACGAACATTCGAGCCGCGACCGTCAGGGAGCGGTCCCCGATCCTTCGCATTCGATTGGCCCAAATTCGGCTGAGCCAAGATGGCGAGCGGCAGAGTCGGAATTGGCAAGCGGTCCACCGATCTGAGACCGAGCACATGAAAGTTGAGAGAAGCCTCCGCGACCGCCGCCACATCGGCCTCAGTCGGTGCATAGAAGGCTCGGAACGGAAGCGGCACGCCGGATTGACGCGCCTCAGTTCGCCGCGCGGCGACCGCGACGGAGGTTGGTTCGTGATCCGCGTCGGCCGTGTCGGCCTCGACGAAGATTGGCTCGCCGGTCGTTGGATCGTTGATCAAACGACCGAATCGCACATCGCCTGTCGGATCGGTCGTGAGCGTCAACGGTTCACCCGCGACAAGGTTCTCCGCGGCGATCCGAGCGGCGGCGAATCGAGCTTTCTGGCACAGCGCCGCGTGATCGAAATCGGGACGCAAGCGGTCATCGTTGGCCAACTCGCGAGCGGCGGCGAGAGCGGAGGCTTCGGCCGCGATTCGCAATTCGCTCTTCGCCGTGTCCAGCGCGAGCCGATCAATCACGAGCGCCGCGCCACCCAATACGGCCACCAGCGCCAACACCAACGCCGGCAGCAAACTGCCAGCTCGGCGGGACGCGAATCGGAAGCGTGTTGACCGGGGAAGGTGTCGCATCGCCATCGAATCACGAAGGAGGTCCGAACGAGAATAGAAAAAATCAATTTCGCAACGCGGTTGGCCCACTGGTCGTGTCCGCGGTTTTCGGTCGAGCACGCAACATCGAGCCGACTCGTGAGCGAACGCCACTGCCCGCCGAGCCAGGGAGAGTCATCGGAATATCCGCGTCGGATGAGGGACTCGGCGCGGCGTTTTGGCGAGGAACATCGTTGCTCCGACTGCCGGGGTTCACGAACACATTGTCGGGGTCGAACAGATCATCTGCCTGCGAGCCGCTCCCCGCCGGGTCATCGGGGTTCGAGTTCGACGAGTTGAGATTTGCTCGGCGCGCTTTGTTCAGAGCCGCCTCGGGATCAAATTTCTTACCGGTCTTGGCCCACCGCAGAGCGTCGCCACCGGTCCCGCGAAAGGTCTCCGTAATGAAGGGCAACTCAGGCTCTTCCGGGTCGGGTTTCCGAGCCGGCTTGCGGAGTCCCAGGATTTCCCAAAGTGTCGCACGATCGGCGTTGTTCAGCGCGATCCCTTCCTGTCCCTCGCCATCGGGGTTGAAAGTGAACGAGATCGTTCCGCGCGGTTGAGCCACCAGCAGCACGTTGGTTTGATCAGGTGCCAATTCCAGCACGACCGAATTCCCCGTGGCCAGCAGCGGCGTTTGTCGAAAGCCCTTGTTCAACGCCAGCACTTTCACTCCCTTGAGCAACGTCATGCTGAGGCCACCCAACCGAGCGATTCGATCGTCGAATCCGCCCGCGGCCTGGGAATCCAAAGTGAAATGCACATCGACAAAATCGCCCGGCTTGAACAGTCCGTCGAGAACCTCGGACGTCCCCTTTAACGTGATCGAAATGGCTTGTTTGCCCGCGGCGACAACGATCGGCGAATTCTCGCCCGGTTCGTACAACTGTGCCCCGCGCAACGGACTGCCGGGTTCGATCGCTTGCTTAACCACGCGGCCCACGATCACGCGTGTCGAACGGAGCGTGTCCTCCTTGAGTTCGCTGGCTGGAAACGGGCCTAACCCCACATGCGTGTCGGAGATCTTTGTCCCCGGGGCGAGGTACGCCGTCGCCAAGGGGATGTTGACGGTGGTCGTTCGCACGACTTTTTTCTCGACCGCAAACAACGACTTGATGACGTACATCCCGATCAACGCACCTACCGCCACGAGCATCAACAGCGTGACTTTTGCCGGAGTCAGTTTCACCGCAGGTCTCCTTGTTCATTTTCGATTTTTGATTTTTGATTTTTGATTGAGAACGCGACCTGCATTTCAATCGAAAATCAAAAATCGAAAATCAAAAATCGACATCATTCCCGAATCATGCAGGTTTCCGAGAGCAACGGGCGTCCTTGGAGGCTGTAGCCGATCGGCCACAACAGGTCCGGCGCGGCGTCGCTCATCGCGACCGTGACTAACACCGCAACCACGTCCCCCGATTTCTCTCCCAACTGAGCGTCCACTTGGAGCGAGTTGTGATATCGCGGATGGAGCACCTTCAGGACTTCGTCCTCAACATCTTCCACGGTCGCGCCCGGCAAGCTGGCTTTGCGTGCCGCCACACGACTCGCCTCCACGACCTCGCCGCGTGCGAAAAACAACATCGTGAACTCAAACAGCCCGGCCAACACCAGCGCGAGAATCGGCAACGTCATTGCCAACTCCATGCTGAGCACACCGGCTCGGCGGCGCGGTTTCGATTTGCGAGAGCGGTTCATCATTGAGTTAGAACCCCGGAAACTTCGGCAGCTTCACCAGTACGATGATCCAAGTCGCCAACGCGACCGGCGGTGCATAACCCATGACCCGCCGGGACTGACGTTGAACGGCAGATTCTGCTGCTGGCGGTAGCCCATTCGGCGGCCCGCCCCCCGCGAGATAAGCCTCTTTGGTACGAAAGAGACCTTTCGCCAAGACGCTGAAGAACATCACTCCAACGGTTCCGATAATGACGAAGACCGTACTCAGAACCAGCACCGCGATGGTCGCCTTAAATCCGATCCAAACGCTCAAGGCCCCCATCAGCTTCACGTCGCCGCCGCCGCCGCCGCCGATCATCCACAAGACCCACATCATTCCAAACCCGGCCATGAACGCCGCCCCGGCATCGATCAAACCCGGCTTGCCGATCCCCTCACCAAGCTGATGGAACAGCAATTGGTACAGCAGTCCCGCGCCGAAGATCGGCAGCGTGATCTTGTTGGGAATCTTCTTGAGCCGGATGTCGCAGATCGCGGTCGATACCGTCAGGGCCGCGACACAGACCAAATACACCACCAGTTGCAAACTCAATTCTGGCATGAGAGTCCTCAAGAGGTTGGACAGGCTGCGCGCCCGTGTGTCCAAAGTTTTCGCCAGAGTTGGCGAGCCGCCCACTCTGCAACGAGTGCGGCAAAGATACGACAGGACTTTGCCGCTGCCACAAAGCCTCACCAATCGGTGCCGCTTTTCCGCGTTGATTATTGTCCCCAATCCGAGCCGCTGGCGTAGTCGGTTCTCCGCGCGCAACCACTTCGCTCGGATCTCATTCTTGAAATCGCTACGACCGGGAGAATCGCTACGACCGGCCGCCAACGAACTGAACTGAACTCGCTAGCGTCGGGCGTATGGCGTAGCCGCGTTCGCCAGAACGCGGGAACCTCCCACTCTGGCGAGTGCGGCTACTGCGAAGTTATCTCACGCCGATCGCTTAAAACTCACCCACCGTTTCGTTCCCCGCGCGAGTCGCCAGTTTCTTGTAGACGTTTCCGTCGATGTTCGACGTGATGAGTCGCACATGGCCGTCCCCCATCAAGAAGAACGAACCCGTCGCGTGGTGGCTGCTGAAGTCATCGAAGTGAGCGGTGGGGCTGTTGGGGACGTGGTCCGCCATTCCCAAAACGCGCTGCAAGTTCTCTTCGCCACCCGCCACGATGCCTGCCCAAGTCGAATGCCAATCCAGGTCGTCGCGTGTCTTTCGCTCGCCGACCAGCAGTGTGGAGCTGGTCCCGTCTTTTATGTCGCCCAGGCGGATCGTCCGGTTGTGCATCAACACACCGTCTCCCGTGCAGGTCATCCCGGGAGTGAAACTCAAGCAAGCATCCAACCCGTCAGTGCCAAAGTTGCCGACGTAATTCGCCGTCGCCAGAGTGGCCAGCGGAGTTCCCATCGGGTTCTTCAAGACCCACGTCTCCGTTGATGAATCCGATGGGCACCGAAAGACGGGTAACGATTTGAGAATGTTGGGGGTGTTGGTGGCGTCGGTCATCGACACTTTGAAATCGAGCGCGTGATACAGCTCCCGTTGCTCGATGCGATGCAGCAGTTTGCTGGCCCAGCCCCAACCGTTGAGACCATTGATATCCGGCTGATTGCCGGTGACTCCAATCCAGCCCTGCGGAAAGCTCAGGCTGGTGTCGTGGTAGTTGTGCATCGCCAAGCCAATCTGCTTGAGATTGTTCTTGCACTGCGACCGCCGAGCCGCCTCACGAGCCTGTTGCACCGCTGGCAACAGCAACGCGATCAAGACTGCGATGATGGCGATCACGACGAGCAACTCGATCAACGTGAAGCCTCGGCGTGGTTGAAGGGCAGGGGGGGAACTCCGATGAGAATAAGAAGACATTTCGAAAACTCCTTGAGCGATCGGCAGAGCATTGCTGACCGTAGTTGTCTTGGGCTGGAACGCTGCGGCCCAGAAGTGCCGCAGCGAAAAATAAAAGTGTGAGCGGACAGGCAACGAGACCACGTCAAAACGCTCGGTTGGACTGAAATCAACGGCGCACGGCGTAGCCGAGATGTTTAATCGCTACGCCAACGGCGCGCGCGCCGCTGAGGAATAGCGGTCGCAATCACCAAGCGCGCACGCCGACGGCGTTGCGGTTAAACATCTCACACACAGCCGCGAGAGGCATCGGCAGCGTCCGGCGGGCCGCGAGCAGGCGGCAGATCGAAGTCCGCAACAACCGCGACAATTCGCGGAGTCGCCGGACGAAACTCCAGCACCAAATCGAGCAATGGCAGCTCAACGACGCTCGGCGGCAGAGAATGTTCCAGCAGGAAATGGCACAGCAAACAATCGTCGTGAGGATACGGCAACCGCGGATGCTGTGGAGCCTTCTCAGGCGGTGAGACAGGTTCGGCGTGACGATGGCGATGCTGGCAACCGGAATGCTGATGGGGGACCGGCTTAGCCTCCGTCGAACACTTCGCGTGCGTGTGTCCCGGCGAATGCTCGTGCGTGTGGACGATGGCGGCCGTGGACGAGACCAGCAGCGAACTCGCCACCAGCCAAGCCACCAAGCATCGTCCCAACCGGTTCAACACGTTTCACTCTCCGACATAACTCTCAGATAGTAGCAGGCACATTCCATGTGCGGCCCCCTACGCAACGAGGCGGCAGTTTGCTGGCTGACTTCCGGTTGTTCAAGACCGTTCTTGGTTGTTGCAGAATCTTCACACTCGCAATTGCGTGAGCGCAGAGCCGCTGAGTCAGTCGAGACGCGACATCGCGTTTTTTTAAAATTTTCCTGACCCTATCGGATTGCAGGGGTGAGTGACGGAAAGCCGGGTTGGTGATTTGCGGTTCGATTCTCAGACTTCTTCTTACCAAGGAGGAGGTTTTGAGAATGGATGCTCAACCACGAACCCGGT
>JBJXEX010000520.1:0-2565 GCA_046156195.1 Planctomycetaceae bacterium
CGGTGCAACGATAACACCGCAAGAGATTGGAAGACCGCAGAGGCCAATCGCATCATTGAAGTCTCGGAGTTAGTTCTGGCACAGCGCCTTAGACCAAAAAAAGGCCAGCTAGGGTTCGGTTTCCCGAACACGAACCACCTACAGGTAGCTCTCCCAACTGGCTGAGGTTGAATCTACGCCGACTGCCTGTGGAGGGTCAAGTTGCTGCGTTATTTCGCGAGCATCATGCGAGCAACACGTTCCAAGCGCGGGTCGAGTTCATCCGGTGCGAGATCCGTGAGGCAAGTCGGCAGCCAAGTTGGTTTCGTGACTTTGTTGTCGGGCCGCGAGGTCAGTTTGGGAAGTTTGATTTCTGAGGCGGACTCTCCGAACGCGGTGGCGTCAGCCAGGCGCAGGTAGAGCCGTTTGTTACTGATGAGTTTCGATAACTCGCCAGCAAACTCGGCGCTAAGACCCAGCCATAAGATGAGGTTCGGATCGGCACGCAGCGCGAGACCTTGTTCGCCGTTGGTTGAAGTAAACTCGGCGAAGACCGATTGAAGCTGCGCGATCGTCGTGCCGTCGTGAGTGCGGACGTATTCCAGCAGGGCAGGGGGGATCTCTCCGTTTTGGGCGAGCGTTCGCCAAGTTTCGACGGCGTCGTCCTCTTCGAGATCGGTCGGATCGAACGAGAACGGTTTGTCCTCGAAGGCTTGTTCGTCGTTGGCCGCGGCGGCGGCCTTTTGGCGTTGCTCAGCTTCGAGCATTTGCAGCACGCGGCTGTCGGGAGTCGCGGGACGGCAGCGGCCTTTCGCCCACTCGCGAAGCTGGAAGATTTTCTCCTCCATCGTGACCGACAGCGGCACGGTTTCCTCGCGAGCCTTTTCCAACGCGGCTTGCGTGATGCCATCGGCTTGACCGTAGGTCTCGACCATCGCCGCCAGCACGACCTGCTCCAGTTCGGCACCGCTGTAGCCTTCGCTCCGTTCGGCCAGCTTCGCGATGTCAAAGTCCGCCGGCGTGAAGCGGCGTTTGCGGAGGTGAATTTCCAGAATCTGTTTTCGCTCGTGATAGTTCGGCAGGTCCACGAAGAACAATTCGTCGAAGCGCCCGCGCCGCAACATTTCGGGAGGCAGGCCGGTGACGCTGTTGGCCGTCGCGACCACGAACACCGGAGCCGGATTCTCCTGCATCCAGGTCAGAAAGCGGCCCATGATGCGGACCATCGTCGCATCTGATCCCGCCTCGCCGTTCGCGCCAGCAAAACCCTTTTCGATTTCGTCCAACCACAGCACGGCCGGAGCAATCATCTCCATCAGAGCGAGCACGTCGCGCATGTTTTTCTCGGACTGCCCCTTGTCGCCACTGAGCAGCGTCGCGACATCCAACCGCACCAGCGGAAACGCCAGCAGCCGCGCGATCGCTCGCGCCGTGAGGCTCTTGCCGCAACCTTGCACGCCCAACAGCAGCACACCCTTCGGAGCCGGGATGCCTTGCTTGCGAGCCGTCTCGCTGAACGCCAACGAGCGTTTCGCAACCCAATCCTTCAGAGCGTCCAAGCCGCCGATGTCTTTGACTCCTTCGGTCAGCTCTTGGAACTCCAGCATCTCCGAGCCTTGGACCATCACCTTCTTCTCGCCGATGAGCTGTGCGTAAATCTCCTCGTCGATTTCATTGCGACCCTGGAACGCCCGCGCGAATGACTTCCGCGCCTGAGCCGATGTCAGCCCCAACATCGTCCGCACCAGCCGCTCTTCCTGTTCGAGCGAGACCGATAGCGGAACCATGCGATTCGTGCGCTCCGACGCCAGGACCGCTTTCAGCTCCGTGTGCAATTCGTCGAGTCCCGGCAGCGGCAATTCAAACTTTAGTGCGTCGCGCAGCAGTTCGATGGGGATCTCGGTCTCCGGCCCCATGAAGAGCAACGTCTGACTCTGCTCGATCAACACCGGCACGAGGTCTCGCAACTGCCGCACGATCTGCGGGTCCGAGAGATACGGATGAAAGTCCTTAACCAAGAAGAGCTGCCCGCGAGGGAAGCTCGGCACCTGCGTTAAGAACTCCGCCGGAGTGAGCGTTGCGCCCTCCATCGATTCGAGCTTCGGCTGTGTCCCGCGAGTCACCGTCCACGTCACCAACCCGCGATCCATCTCCGTCGCCAGCGCCGACAACTCGGATTCCCAGCGCTCTTCCTCCCACGTCGAGAGGAACATCATCGAGAAGTGCGACAGGATGCGCGACTTGAGCTGCGCGAGAGTATCAGAGGTGACCATGACTTGCCGTGAGTCGTCCATCGCGCTCCCACTGGTCAGCCGGCGGCGATCGTCAGTGGGAGTGCCACCGCATGACAAGGAGTCAGTGGCGGAATCGCAAGGCCCGTAGCTCAGGCGGCCCGCCTGAGTGTCGATGCCCTCAAGCCGACCGTAGGAACGAGATCCAACCAAGCTCTGGACACGCCAAATTTCCACAGATACCGTCCTACCTCTGAATTCCCGCCGGTTGTTTTTCCTGCCCCGACTTACCCGCCGAAATGTCGTGCTGCTCAGGGGTCAGGCACTTCGGAATTCGGAATTGGCCGTTGGCCCA
>JBJXEX010000521.1:0-7261 GCA_046156195.1 Planctomycetaceae bacterium
AAAGAGATTTTCCACGGGCGTGTCATCCTCGGTGACGATGAGCTCGTAATTGGGCAGACACTCGACGGACAACGGCGAGGCAGTGCTTGGGGGCGGCAGTTCAGTCAAGACGGCAGAGGACATACAAACTCTCCAGAATGAGTTTCGCCACTCGGGCGGCTTCCATTGGGAAACTAACGACGTTCAGCCGGCCAGTCTAATCCAACAAACCGATCAGAACCGCCCCCTCTTTCTCTTTCGGAGTTTGAGGTCGTTGAAAACTGGCTAGACGCAACAGCGATCGCATCAGAGTCGGATTGCGGGCGGAGGAGGTGTGAGCCAGCCAGGCTCGCAGAGACAGGGTGATCCGACGCAGGTCGATCATCCCGTTGGCGAAGCGCCATCTCAGCAGACGCAGCCGACGGTTGAAGCGGCGGAGTCCGGAACGGAGCAGTCGCCGACGGTTTGGTGTCATGTGAAAGCCCAGAAATCCAACTCCGTGGGAGCAGGGGGCGACCTGCGTTTTGTCGGGATGCAATTTCAAACGCAGTGCGGCCAAGCGCGTCGCCAGTTTGTCACGGATTTCCCAGAGCTGTGCTTTGTCGTCGGCAAACAGCAACAAGTCGTCGGCATAACGGACGTAGCCAGGGACGCGCAGCTCTTCTTTGACGAAGTGGTCGATGCCATCCAGCAAGACATTGGCAAAGAACTGGCTGGTGAGATTGCCAATGGGCAGTCCGCAAGGGCGGAGGACTGCGAAGAGGTCATCACCGGGAAAGAAAGCGGGCGTGCGTTGGTCGGCAAGCACTCCTTCGCCCGACGCGGCAATGATCCGTATCAAGTCCATGAGCCGTTCATCGCGAATGCTGCGTGACAACACGGCCAGCAACACTTCGTGATCCACGTTGGGAAAGAACTTGACGATGTCCGTCTTCAGAAAGAAACGATGATTGCGCAGGTATGACTGTGCTCGATCCAGTGCCCGATGTGTCCCTTTGCCGCGACGGCAGGCGTAGCTGTCATGAATAAACCGGCGTTCAAAGATCGGTTCCAACGCGGCGACAACCGCATGATGGACGATGCGGTCGCGGAAGGGGGCGGCGCTGATCTTGCGTGGCTTGGGGTCTTGGATGTGAAAGTGCCGGTAAGGGCCAGGTCGGTAGGAGCCATCCAGAAGGTCACGTTGCAATTGGACGAGATTTGTTTCCCACTCGTAGTCGAATTGCGCCGCATCGGATTTGTAACGCTTGCGGCGACGGCAGCGTTGGTAAGCGGTGACGAGGTCGTCCCAGGCGGTGACTTGCGGCCAAAGATTGCTGAAGGATTTCGGCATTGTTGATGAAAAGTAACCCGAAGCGTCAGCGAGGGCGAACGCTCCCACCGACTGCGAATTTAGTGCGTTCGCCCTCGCTGACGCTTCGGGTTATTTTTCAACAGGCTGTGGCGAGCGTGGCGACGAGCGACAAAAAAGGTGGGTGAGGGCGTTCGACGAGCTACTGGTCCTCACCCACCGCCTCGGCTTTGGCCCCGTCGCTCGCGGCCTCTTTTGACGGAGTCGCGAGTCGGGTACGCAGGGAACCGACCGTGTTGTCCTCTTGGCACGGGCCGGGCGTACTTGCCGCACGAGGCGGTGCAGACCCGGCATCTGGCGGTACGAACAATTCGGCCAAATCACTCGACGGACAGGACCACACGAAAACCAATGTTGTTGTTGGAGTTCGTGGGATCGTTGTTGTTGCGGTTGCCAACACGACAATTGATCGTGTTGTTGTTGAACGAGGCACCGCGACACACACGCGAAGACCCGGCTAGTTTCGATCCGTCCCCTTGAGCCACGCCCCCAACAGGCGACCCAGCTCAGCGAGAGATTCTGAAGCGAACTTGACTTGATTGCCACCGAGTAGCTTCCAATCCTGGGCATATCGCAGCAGCGCTTGCAGACAATGCAATCGGCCGTCGGCTCGTTCCAGCCAAGCGCGGCGTTCTTTGCCCCGCACGGAGTTGGCCATCAACAACATCTCTTCAAACTCGAACGCCTGAGATTCCAAACGGGCCGAGTAAGTGTGTCGCAGATTCTTGGGAAAGCGTTGCGTGTGATTCAACAACCAGACGTTGAAGTCATGCGTCTTGACGAACAACGGTGTGTTGGGAACTGCCATGTGATGTGCCTGCCTTGGTGAGCCGATGGCGCTAGCCACGGGCCTCGATGCGTGACGTTTCCTCGTTCCCACGCTCCGCGTGGGAACGGTTGCGTTGACGCTCTGCGTCGGAGCGGCGACCCGGTACGCGAAATCGTCACCAACGACGATGACGCGGAGCCTCGAAACGTGCGTTCCCACGCGGAGCGTGGGAACGAGAAAACCGAAACCCAAAAAACAAAAAAAATTTTTGCGCGACCAGGGGGGAGTACCCCCCTGGACCCCCTTCAGAGTTCCAGAGATCAGAGATCAGAGTGTCAGAGACGGGGAGGACAACTCGGCCAAATCACTCGACGGACAGGACCACACGAAATCCAATGTAGTCGTAGGAGTACGCGGGATCGGCGTAGTGGCGGAAGCCAACACGACAATTGATCGTGCTGCCGTAGAACGAGGCACCGCGACACACACGCGAAGACCCGGCTAGTGGTCCGACGAACGGATCCGTCCCGCCGGGCAGCGTCGCCGAATACGAGTCGGCGCACCACTCAAAAACATTTCCCGTGATGTCCAGCAGCCCCCACGGATTGGGCTTCTTCTTCCCGACTTCGTGCGCGTACTGCTCGCCGATGTCCCAAGCGTTCTTGTCGTACCACGCATAGTCTCCCAGCTTCGCCGCATCGTTTCCGAAGAAGTAGGCGGTCGTCGTCGCGGCCCGCGCGGCGTATTCCCATTGCGCTTCCATCGGGAGCGCGATCTTCTGTTTCGCGGTGAGCAGTCCCTTGCGGCGTGCTTCCGTCGTGGCCTTTTCGCACCAAGCATTTGCCGCATTCCAACTCACATAACTGGCGGGGTATCGCGGCCCTTCTTTCGCATACGCTTGGCCTTTCCAAGGTTGTTCCTTGGCGAAGAGCGTGTACATGGCCTGCGTGATCTCAGTCTTGAGCATCCAGAAGCCACGAGTCAGCGTGACCTCTTTTTGAGCCTCATCGTCCTGATGCCCGGTCTCGCCAGGGGGCGTCCCCATCTTGAACTTGCCCGCCGGAATCCAGACGAAGTCCAGCACCACTCCATCAATGGTGAGTTGCATTTCCGTGCCCGCCTTGCGATTGCCAAAGCCGTCGCTCGCAAAGCCACCAGCTCCGGCGAGTGTGACGATTTCCGCGATCGTCAACTTCTTCCCCGACCCGGAAGCACGCAGGGCTGCGGCGGCAAACGGTTGCTGTTCGCTTTTCGCGTTGGCCAGTGTTTGCTGAGCCTTCTTCACTTCGGGGCTGTCGTCTTCATACCCCGCACGGGCCTTTTCGAGCGCCTTCTCCGCCGCCGTGACGGGAGGTTGCTTCGCGTTGTAGACGACCAAATGTGCGTCTTCCAACTTCGTGTGCGCCGCGACCAATTGCTCTTCCGCCACGGCCAGGGCTTCATTGCGTTTGCCAAGTTCTTCATTCGTTGACTTGGGCTTTTGCGTGGCCACGAAATCGTCACGCAGTCCCAGCACCTTGCCGTAGTTGTCACGCGCGGCCGCAAAGGCGTCTTCGGCCTGCTTGAGTTGTTTGGGATCGACCTCCGCGATTTTCGTGTTGAGTTCAGCAATCTCCTTGGCCCGCTTGACGGCGTCAGCACCGTACTTCTGAAGAGCGACTTCCAATTGCCGGATTTGCTCGGCGTCCTCGTTGGTACGCTTCTCGGCTTTCGTCTTTTCGGCGATGGCCTCGGCCAGTTGCGGCTCGATTCCGCGAAGTTTGGCTTGTTGCTCGGTCAACGATTTCTGCGTGGCGGCGAGTTCGGTCATGGCCTTGGTCAGCGCGGCTTTCGTCTTGTCGTACTCCACGAGCTTGGGCTTGGCGTCCTTCAATTCGTGTACTGCGGCGGCGCGGGCTTCCTCAGCTTTCTCAGACTTCGCCAATTGTTGCGCAATGAGCTTTTCAGAGCCGGAGACTTCTTCCGTCAGTTGAGCGACTCGCGAGACCAGCCGGGACTTTTCCTCTTCCAGTTTGTTGACCAGACCGATCGTCACTTGATGTCGCTTCTGCTTTTCTTCCACCGTCTCGATGTTGGGTTGTTGCAGGAACTCGGTGAGAGACTGAGTGGCGCTGCCGTAGTTGGTTTTGGCCTCGTTGAACTCGCCCGCCGCGAAGCCTTGCTCGCCACGTTGCGCGGTCTTGTCGATTTGAAGGAACTCGCCCAGTTTCTGGATGCGTTCCGAAACCGATCGCTTCTCTCGCTCGTAGCCCAGCTTCGCTTGCAGTGCTCCGCGAGCGGTTTCATTCACGACCATGAATTGCTTCAGCTCGGCCAGCAGGTTTGAGAGTCGCTTCACCAGTCCCGATTCTCCGTCGGTCTCGCCGACATCGGCACTCGCGAGCTGGCGTTCGAGATCGCGGAATCGAGTTCGCAATGCGGTCAGTCGCTGACTGATCGGCGGAGCATCCGTCGCCCAGTACTCGGCCTCGCCGTCCCGTTTCTCCAGCCACAGGCCGATCGCTTCGCGGAGGTCGGTGCCACGCTCGATCTCGCGGCTGACTTGCAAGACGCGACGCCACTCGGATCGCGCGGCGTTGGCCAGTTCCAGACGTTCGCTCAACGTCGCGCCGTGAGCCGGGGACTCATTCAATTGCCGCTCGGCGTTGGTCGCTTCCTCTCGCAACGATTTCACCGACTCGCGCACGCGAGCGGGAAGCTGGTCGAACTGCTGTCGCAGATCGTCAATCATCCGCTGACTGGCGACGAGGTTCGACGCCTGCCGCGCTTCGTTCCATTTGAACCAACCCAACGCTCCCGGCAACGCGACGAGCAACATCATCGCCGCGATCAACAAGCCTTGGCGGCGTCGCTCACCTTGCCGCTTCCAATTGGCCAGATCATCGGCAAGCTGCTTTGCAGTCGGATATAGGTCAGGATCGACGAGCTTGTTCGGAGCCGGCTCGCGCAAGCCTTTGAGGATCAGCTTGCGGATCGCTCGCGGGATGTGATGCGCGGTGAGCTCCGCGTCCCACTGTTTAACCTCAACGCCATCGGCGTGAGCGGTCTTGGTGTTGGAGGCAGTTCCCGCCGGGCCGCCCACGCCGTTGGCGTTGGGGTTAAACATGGGGCCACATTCGCGATGTGATTTCCCCGTGAGGATCAGGAAGCCGATCGCGGCGGTCGCGTAGATGTCGGTCCAACGGGCGGTGCGGGCTTCTCCGGTCAGCACTGAATCCGGCAGCATCCCCGGCGTGCCGATGTTGATGCTCGACTGCGATAGCGAGTAGCCCTTCGCCAACAACTTCGATCCCGCCAAGTCGATGAAGCGGATCCGATCACCCGGCTCGACCAAGACGTTGTTCGCGCTGAGATCGCCGAAGACGAGATTGCAGTCATGCAAGCGCTGCACGCTGCGGCAGAGCGTCTCGAAGAGGTCCAGCTTCTCGCTCAGCGACATCTTCCGCGCGGAGGAGACGTACTCGTGAATCGGCTTGCCGTCGATGTGTTCGAGAACCAGGTACGGCTGCAAACCAGGCTCGGCCACGCAGTGGAAGTAGCCGACGACCAAGTCCGCCGGCAGATAGGCGGACGCGAGCACTCGGCATTCTTGCTCGAACAACCGGCGGGCGGAGTCGGTGTTCTCGTGATAGACCTTGAGCGCCTGCTTGCGATGTGGCTCGGCCTTCTCTTTGACGAACAGCACGACCGCCTGCCCACCTTGGCCGAGATCGCCGCGAAGCTGATACGTCTGACTGATGTGCTGCCAAGTCGCCTCGGTGAGCAGTTCAGGCTTGGTCTTGCCGATGCCGAGTTGCTCGTGCATGTCGCCAGGATCGCCGGAGTCGGGAAGGAGAGGCATGGTGAGAGTTCCTGTAATGAGTGGTTCTTCCGTCGTTGTCGTGGCTAATGCAAACAGCAATGGGGATCGCGAGGCGATACCACGGTGGATCTTCTGAGGCATGGCTCCGATGTCCCAGGGTGTCTATGTGAATCTCTCGAAGACAGTTTTGGAACGGAATCGTCGGCGTGAGTCCAACCTGGGACATCGGAGTCATGCCTCCCAAAATCCACCGTGGAATGGTCTCACACTTTCCATCGTCTCAGAAAGCAGCCACGACAAAGCCGGAGGAACCAGGAATAAAGTTTGACCAGATTCCTTTGATTCATGGGGCGAACCTGTGTTTAAGGATTCCAATCAAAGGAATCTGGTCAAAGGAATGAAACGAATGAATTCTGTCAGAGGGGTCGGGTGTGCGAATTTCAGAAATCGCCGATGTCAGCTTGGGAAGTGGTGAAATCGTTGGCGGCGATTTCTGAAATTCGCACACCCGACCCCGCCGCTCACCGCACGCCGCAGGCACGCGCGTTTTGGTCGAGTCAGGGGTCACGAATCGCTCAAACGCGCGTGCCTGCGGCGTGCGGTTAAACGACCGCGATATCAACCAGCTCGGCCGCCGAAGTCGGTGCCGGCTTGATTGCGGATTTTGGTCAATGCTTCGTCGCTGAGGCCAAGCTGCGTGGCGATGTCGCGCCAGGACATGCCGTCCACATATCTGTGCCGCAACACGATCGCTCGCAGTTTCAGCGACTTGTCGGAGGAGGATTCCCAACTCGCGAGCTGATCCAGGAACTCCTCAAATGTCTTGCGGTAGCGCTCTTGAAAGTAGGTCCGCTTCTGTTCGATCAGCGGCATGATGTCGGCGAGGATTTGCTGACCCTGCTTCTGCCGTCGCAGCGTGTCGCGCATCTGATTGGCGATCACGACACTGGCCCAGGTTCGGAGCGCGGCCGCTGTCTGAGCTTTCCAAAAGGCATCCGGCTTCTTCTCCAGAACTTTGATGAAGAAGTCGTGGACCATCTCGGTGTAGCGGCACTGCCCGTCGTTGCCGGTCGCGCCGACGACGTTATTCCCGAAGACCTTCGCCACGACTGGTCGCAGCGAACGGCGAAAGTAAGTGTCAACCAGTTCGAGAATGTCGCTCTCGACGCCGAGGGTTCCGGCTTGATGCTGTTGCAGGAGGTTGATGAGTTTGTCTTCGTCGGTCATGGGGAAATCCTTGTTGATGAGCCGATGGCGCTAGCCCAATGGCACTCGCTTTGGCGAATTCTCGGTAGCGGCACGGCGCGAGCCGTCCGGTTTCGTCGAGTTTCCCACACTTCACCGGACGGCTTGCGCCGGG
>JBJXEX010000009.1:0-5502 GCA_046156195.1 Planctomycetaceae bacterium
AGGTGAGGTTCGACAAGCAGGTTATCAAGAAAAGATCTCTGCGACTCGCTACGGCGCGTCAACGAGGAGCGACGATTTGCGTCGTCGTTTGAATGAACTGCGATCGATGAGGACAGGGAATCCTGCACATCGACCGCAACACTTAGGAGGCCAATATGGCAGACAAAAAAAATAGACCCGTGCATCAATTCCGCTTGGGCGCAATCCAAGCGGCGATCTGGCCGAACCATTCCGAAAAGACTGGGGAGAGCTGGTACACCGTGACGGTGTCGCGCAGCTATCGAGTCGAGGAGCAGTTCAAAGACACGAAGAAGTTTTTTCGTGATGACCTGCCGATCCTCTCGAAAGCCATCGAGATGGCTTACGCCTGGATCTGGGAGCACCCCGCCCCCGGCGAATCCGAGGCAATCGAGTAACTGAATCAACCGCCGACAGGACGAAACGTGTCCTGTCGGCACACTCGATAGGAGGTAAGCACGATGATGACACTCAAGTCAAGCAAGCGGGTTCCACTGGGGCAGGTGGTCATCACCCAAGGCGCGTTAAACGATCTTCCCGCAGAAGAAGTGCAGGAGAGCTTGTTGCGTCATGCCGAGGGGGATTGGGGCGATCTCTGTAAAGAGGAGTGGGAGCAGAACGACGAGGCACTCGAAAACGAGGCTCGTCTGATGTCCAGTTATCGCACCAAGAAGGGCATCCGATTCTGGATCATCACAGAATGGGATCGTTCCGTCACGACCATCTTTCTCCCATTGGAGTACTGAGAGAGAAGGGTTTTCAACAGGTTTTCCGTATTGGTTTTCGGCCGGCTGGTTTCCCCAGCCGGCCTCTTTTTCCAACCCCATCACGACAGCCAATTTCACCGACGAATTCAATTATTCAAACCGCAACACAAACGGAAGCAGTTCAATGGTCCGTCAACCGATTCATGAGATTCGCCGTGGTTTGATCAAAGTCCGAATCTGGCGAAAACGCACCCGCGACCGTTTGCGGCACACGATCACCGTCACCCGCCTCTTTCGCAACGGCGACCTTTGGAAAGAGTCGTCGCGGTTCGGACGCGATGACATTCCACTGCTCCGAATCGCTCTTGATGCCGCACACACTTGGATCTTTCGACACTCTGAAGTCCATTGATCCTGAATGATTTTGTAGGTCTAGGTGAAGAGCAAAGAGGGTGTCCCATGTTGAAAGTTTCGGACGTAGCCAGTCGGCTGAATATCTCGGCTTCCAAAGTGTACCAACTGGTCGAAGAGGGGAAGCTGTCACATCACCGCTTCGATGGTGCGATCCGTTTCTCAGAAGAGCAGATTGCAGCCTACTTGGAAGAAACGAGGCAGGAGCGGAGGGACGATGGCAAATCAATTCCCCACCGCCCCCACCTCAAGCACATCCGCTTGCGATAGTAGCCCGCCATGATGGCGGTTGTTTTTGTGGGTCGCTGATACACAATCTGATACAGAACCGGAAAAAAGCCGTGAGAAAGATCGGGGAAACGTGGAATATTTGGAATCAACGCTGCGACGAATGATGTGTCGCAAAGGCATTGAGTGTGAGCGATTTAGCGATCGAAACCCACGAAAGAATCTTTGGATTTTCAGTCCTGTGCTCTACCAACTGAGCTACCTGTCCTCGGAGGGGCTGAAGGAGCGGCAATCTAGGTGCGAGCCGGATGAGATTCAACTCACTCTCCGAAGGAGTCTCGATTGACGGGACTTCCGAAGGGTTTCAGTTTGTAGTCACTTGGAGCGTCCACCTTCGCTAACGCTTCGGGTCAGTTCACTAAAGTTGTGAGCTTGGCTGAATAGGAACCAAGACAACGGAATGACTGCGGCCGATTCTGGCAACTCAGGCGACAGACTGGAAGTCGGTGCCTGGATTGGAATCTCTTCCGAAGCATGGCCGAGCGGTGAATCGCGGCTATTATTCGGCGGTTCAGCATCGCGGCCGAGCCGCCACCAATGTTGCACGACGCTCCACGTCGTGAGTTGCGACGCGGAGCGTCACACCACAATCAAAAGGAGTCTCCCTTGGACCTGCCCCGCAATCCCACGCGAGCCGTGCGCATCGGCTCGATCACCATTGGCCAAGATCATCCCATCGCTGTGCAGAGCATGACGGCCACGCACACCACCAACATCGACGCGACCGTCCAGCAGGTCAACGCGATCGCCGCCGCCGGAGCCGACGTCATCCGCATCGCCGTCGATAGTAAGCAGGACGCCTCCGCTCTCGCCGAGATTCGCAAGCAGACGACGGCTAACCTCTCCGTCGATTTGCAGGAGAATTATCGGCTCGCCGAACTCGTCGCCCCGCACGTCGACAAGGTCCGCTACAACCCCGGACATCTTTATCACCACGAACGGGAGAAGCCGTGGCAGGACAAAGTCCGCTACCTTGCTGACGTCGCTCGCGACAACGACTGCGCGATCCGCGTCGGAGTGAATTGCGGCAGCGTTGATCCCGACAAGAAAGAGAAATTCGATCCGGCCGACTCGATCACGCCGATGCTCGAAAGCGCGTGGGAGCACTGCGACTTCTTGGACTCCGTCGGCTTCACGCGGTACGCCGTCTCGCTAAAGGACAGCGATCCGAGCAAAGTCATCGAAGTCAACCGCCGCTTCGCCGAGCGTCGTCCCGACGTCCCGCTGCACCTGGGCGTCACCGAAGCCGGGATGCCTCCCGACGGCATCATCAAAACGCGGATCGCCTTTGAGCAGCTCATCAGCAAAGGGATCGGCGACACGATCCGCGTCTCGCTGACGGTGCCGAATCCTCGCAAGGGGGAAGAGATCACCGTCGGTCGCCAAATCCTGGCCGACATCGCCGCCGGCCGAGTCCGCACGTTCGTGGACTTCGGCCTCAAGCAACTCAACATCATCAGTTGTCCCAGTTGCTCGCGCGTCGAAAACGAAGCGTTCGTCGAACTGGCTCAGCAAGTCAAAGAGATGACCGCCTACGCGAAAGAGCACGCCATCACGATCGCCGTCATGGGCTGCCGAGTGAACGGCCCCGGCGAAACCGACGACGCCGACCTCGGCCTCTGGTGCGGCCCGACGCATGTGAATCTCAAACGCCGGACGGAGTCGCTGGGAGCGTATCCGTATGACGCGATCCTGCCGCAACTGAAACGAGAACTCGACCAGTTGATCGCCGCGAAGACATAACGCACGCGGCTCGCCTGTGGCGCACGCGGCTCGCGTGCGTCGATTCGATTGCGGTCTCTTTCACGCAAATCAGGTTCATTTGGACTCGGAACCGTCGCACGCGAGCCGCGTGCGCCACAAGCCAACGACAGACTTCAAAACGGCAGCGGTGTGCCGAGACGTTGATTGTGAGCCAATTGCAGCAGTTTCGCACCCAGCGCGACATCCTCGACGGCGAGGCCGACAGACTTGAAGAGCGTGATGTTCTCCGGCAAGGCGCGGCCGGTTTCGCGGCCGGAGACGATGTCACTGAGGCCGTGCATCAAAGACCAATCCGTGACACCCGCTTCGATCGCGGGGAGGAAGTCGCCCGCTTCCAGACGGCACTGCTCAACGCTATCGCAGATCAAGTTGTCGGCGCGGCGGATCGTGGTGACATCGACCTCGGCCTTGGTCAGAAAGTTGGAGCCGATGACGTTGAGGTGCGTCCCTTCATCGAGTGCTCGGCCGTCGAAGACCGGTGTCTTGCTGGCGGTCGCGGTGATGACGATGTCTTTTTCAGCGGCGACTTCATCGGGAGCATGTCCCGGAACCACCTCGGTCGCGCAGTATTCTGACATCTGCGCGGCGAAGGCTTCGCGTCGAGCGGCGTCGCGGCAATACACCTCGACTCGCGAGATTTTGCGCACCGAGCACACCGCCTTGAGTTGCGTGGCGGCTTGCAGCCCGGCTCCAAACAGGCCGACGACTTTAGCATCCGGCCGAGCGAGGAATTCGGTGGCCACGCCGCTGGCCGCACCGGTGCGCAGTTGGCCGAGAAAATCGGCTTCGATGATCGCCAGCACTTCGCCGGTGGCGAGGTCATACAGCCCGACATGGAAACGCGACTTCTCACGCGTGGTCGAGTACGCCTTCCAGCCGCCGATGCCGAGGTACTCGCACGCGGCCGACATCGTGTGCAGCAACATCCTTCCGGCTTGCACGCGTTGCCGAGGCACATTCTTTGCGCGGCCGTTGGCAAGCTCGCGGAAGAGTTCTTCGACGACCTCGATCGCCTTCGGCATATCGAGTAATTCGCGAACGTGATCCTCGGTCAGAAACAAAGCGGCCATGATTGCCCTTCCGGCTGGGTCGCCGGAGGCGTGTCGCTAGGCTTCCACCAATGCGGCGAATTCCAGCAGCGACAGCGGCTCAGCGGCGGCGTCGCGATCATAGACTTCTTTCCGCAGGATCGGAACATCGTCGGGGCAACGGAACCCCAGCCGAACCTTGCCGTGCTTCACTTCCAGCACGACCACTTCAATGTTGTCCGCAATCCGTACCGACTCATTGATTTTTCGAGTGAGCACAAGCATCGCATCTCCTCCTTGAGGCGACCGCCTCAGCGACCGGCCTCGATCCTAGAAGCCTCTTCTGTTTCGCGATGATTCGCCGATCTCCTCCGGCTTTGAATCCCTTCACTGGCAGCAGTAATGTCGAGCTACGGCAAAATGCGTCAAATGTTTTGGAAAAAAGTTGGTAAATCCCAAAAAAAACGCCCGACTCCTCAAGGAGACGGGCGTTTGCTGACTCAATCTCGTCGAAGCCAGCGTTCCCACGCGGAGCGTGGGAACGAGGCTCTGAAATTCCGTGATTAACCTTTGGCTGCCGCCAAGACGGCTTCGTAACTCGGATGGTCGGCGATTTCTTTGACGTACTCGACGTGCTTGAGTTGGCCTTGGCCGTCGATCACAAAGATCGCTCGGCAGAGGCAGCGATCCAACACGCCGCCGGAAATCAGAACGCCGTAGTCCTCACCAAACTTGCCGCAACGGTGAGCGCTCAGCGTTTTGACGTTGGTCACACCTTCGGCTCCGCACCAGCGCTTCTGTCCGAAAGGCAAATCCATGCTGACCACCAGGACTTCGACGTTCGGCAGGTTCTTGATTTCATCGTTGAACCGCTTGGTTTCGGCATGACAGGTGGGTGTGTCGAGCGACGGAATTGTCGCAATGATTCGGGTCTTGCCCGCGCCGCAAGCCAGTGTCACTTCGCCCAAGCCGTTGTCCTGCAACTTGAAATCCGGTGCGGCTTGGCCAGCCTGCAACGCCGCTCCCGCGAGTGTCACGGGGTTTCCTTTCAGAGTCACTGCACCAGTTCGAGTCTCAGCCATCTGCAATTCTCCTTCGCCGCGTTGAGCTTCTTAGCCGCAGCATGTTTGTGAAAAGTGGCAAAACGCCTACCCGGTGCGAGTATCGCGTTTCATCGGGGGGATTCAAGCGACCGCATTCGGCTTGCCCGGATGGGGAAACAGATGGAGAGCGAACAGGCGAGAACCCAATAATCTCCCACCTCTGCCGTTCCTCCGCCGAAGGCG
>JBJXEX010000035.1:0-14797 GCA_046156195.1 Planctomycetaceae bacterium
GGCGCTAGCCTCGGGCCTTTGTTTCTCGGACTTTGTTAGTGTTTGAAGCCCGAGGCGAGCGCCGGCGGCTCACTAACCGAACGGTATTGGGGTTAAACGACGCATTGCAGGCCGCGAGAGGTATCACCACTGCTCTCTCACGGTCGCGGCTCCAATTCACGACAACTCCAAACAGTCATCACGTCATGGCCGCCACCCCATTAACGATTCTGCGACGAGCGTTGGTCGTCGTGGTCGCCCTGTTGATTTGCAAGGTGACCGTCGTCGTGATGCTGGGGTACTCGAATTACTTCCCACCGAACTTTCAGTCCGACTTCTTGCACGGGCGCGATGGCTATTTCTTCGGCGCGTACCGCTGGGCGTTCTATCCGCACATCGCGTCTGGGCCAGTGGCGCTTTTCTTGGGGATGTTGCTCATCAGCGAACGCTTTCGACTTCGATTTCCCAAGTGGCATCGACGGCTCGGTCGGGTTCACGTCTTGAACGTGTTGCTGGTCGTGTCGCCGAGCGGCTTATGGATGGCCTACCGCACATCGACCGGAACGATCGCGGCGATCAGCTTTGCCCTCTTGGCGGTGGCGACGGCAACGTGCTCTGCTCTCGGTTGGCGAGCGGCCGTGAGGCGGCAATTTGCCATCCACCGACGCTGGATGACACGCAGCTTTCTGCTGCTCTGCTCAGCCGTGGTGCTCAGGGTCTTCGGCGGCTTGGGAACCGTGCTGGAGGTCCGCTCTCCGTGGTTCGATCCGCTCGCGTCCTGGGCAAGCTGGCTCGTGCCGCTGATCCTGTTGGAGTTGAGCCGCCTCAAGCAGTGGCGAACCGTCCGTCTTTGAGCCATCAGAAGAAACCGGTCTGATAGTCTTTTCCGTCGATCGTTATCAGAGTGCGGCGAATTTCTGCCGTCAGGTCAGCATTCAGAAATCGAACGGTGCCGTCCGCAAAGACAGCTTGCACGCCTCCGGTGTGAACCAGCTTGCTCGTCGGGCTGATGGCCAGGAACAACGACTCATCCGCATCCCTCGGAGCCATCCAGGGGACCGCATGTTCGGAGTCCACTTCGGTGACCATCAGAGTGTTCGCCAGGCCGTCCTTGATGTCAGAGATCCGCGCCGATTCACCGTGGCGAAGGCAACTGTTGGACGTCACGACCGCGAGGTAAGTCGTGTGACTCGCAGGCCCCGGCTCTGATGGGCAACGGTACGGATCGAAGCTGATCGACTTGAAGACCTCCACATTCACCGGATCGTCCCACGGCTTCGTCAGGTCGATCTTGTCGTACAGAGCCTTCTGGTCCATGTACGGCAGGATCAACGTCCGCCAGCTATGCAGCGGCTTGCCATCCGCATCGACCGTGTAAGCCGGCGGAAACGCGTGATACTGGTCATGGTAATTGAACAACGCCAACGCGATCTGCTTGAGGTTGTTCCTGCACTGCGAGCGACGAGCAGGCTCTCTCGCACGCTGGACTGGCAACAAGAGCGTGAAGGCCACGACCGCAATCACCATCACAATCGCGGTGGCAATCACCAACTCGCCGAGGGTAAATCCACTCCGCTGCTTCGGGGTGTTCGTCGAAAAAGTCAGACTTGGATTCGCGATCATGGTCCAACCTCCTGCATCACGGTGACTGATTGGTCTGAGTCGGTTCGAGACGATCATACCAACGTCGTTCGACGCCCCACTCCAATTCCCAACGAACCGCCGAGATTCGAGCAGCGGAATCCTTAGGCGAACGGCAACAGATAAGTAACCCGAAGCGTCAGCGAGGGCGAGCGCTTCACCGTATTCGGAATCCAGAATGTGTCGCGTCCAGGAGCGATCGCCCTCGTTGACGCTTCGGGTTAGTTATCACGACTGCGCCCTTCGTAGCCGCGTTCGCCAGAACGCGGGGTGTCCAAGCTCGCGTTCTGGCGAACGCGGCTACAATGTGCGCTTCAGTCCTGCCGTTTGTCTGATGCCGCTCGGCTACGCCATCACTTCCGCCAGTGAGACCAGCCGGCTCTTCTCGGCCAGCGACTTGGCTCCGGCGTGGACGATGGCGGTGACTTCCAGAATCTCTGGATGCGGGACCGGTTCTTTGCCGGTCAGCACCATCTGACGAAACGTCGCGGCCAGGCGGAACATTTCGTAGTGATGGCCGAACTCAAAGCTCCCCTCGATCGACGGCGTGAAGCTGAAATACTTCTTCTTGAAGTGGACGTTGACTCGGTTGTACTCGAATTTCTCGAACGGCTCGCCGTACCAGACGTGGCTCGGATAGCGATCGGGCCAAGTGATCATGCCGTGGCAAGTGTCTTTGAATTCGTAGAGGCTGACCCCCTCGACGCCCGGTCCCATCAGTGTCATCACCGACCAGACGGGATGCTGCCCGTAGATCATCCAGCCGGGAAGCGCATACCTGCTGTGCAGCGTCGCCGTGATATGTTCGATCGCGCCGAACTCGCCGGAGTCGCGCATCCGCAGCGCGGCTTCCATGCCCCACTGATGACGGAACAAACTGGACGACATGATCGGAGCGTTGTGCTTCCGAGCGAACTCCAGAATCTTCCGAGTCCCGGCGACCGTGCCACCGATCGGCTTGTCGCAGAAGGTCGGCAAGCCCT
This sequence comes from Planctomycetaceae bacterium, assembly GCA_046156195.1. Taxonomy (GTDB): domain Bacteria; phylum Planctomycetota; class Planctomycetia; order Planctomycetales; family Planctomycetaceae; genus SXKJ01. The sequence continues at coordinate 2,604 of JBJXEX010000035.1, forward strand.
TCGCCAATCCGGGAGCGACGAGATCGAAATGATCGTCCCCTTTGCCGGAGGCGTCTCCCATCCAAATCGCATCGCACTCCGCTGCCATTTCCTCCAGCGACTTCGCGACCTTCACTCCAGGAAACACCTCGGTGAACGGGACGGAGATGGCGGGATCGGCGTCGTAATAGTGCGTGATCTGCGTGTCGGGAAACGGAAGCTGATCGAAGTTGAATTTGGGATTCCGATTCATCCGACTGAAGACATCGAACGCCTGCGGGTAATGCTTCTTGAAGGCATCGAAGTCGAACGTCGGATGCAGGTACTGCGCGAAGTGCCAAGTGTGCCCGTTGCGCGGCTGAGGCTTGCCGTCGATCGCGGCCGAGATCACTCCGATGCGATAGACCTTCTTCGGCGGCTCGGCTGCGTTTGCCGAGTTGTCCGAGATCGCAAGCACTCCGGCGGTTCCGGCAACGGTCAACAGGGCACGACGGGTGAGTTCTGGTTGGTTGGGCATTACGTCTCGGCTTTCGTTTGGACTGTGGTTGTCAGACAGCGACGCTGCCCCCTTGAAGTTGGAAGATGCAGATTTATTCGACAGCAACGTCGATTGCGTTGAGGATCGCGTTTTCGATAGCTCGCAGTTCCGCTTCGGGCAGGAAGCCGATTTGTTCTTGTAGCTTGCTCCGGTCAAGCGTCGTGATCTGGTGGCAGACCGCCACGCAATCTTGAAGCAGGCTGGCGATTCCCTTGGCAAGTGGGACGACCGTGGGAGTTCGTTTGGCTTGTTGCGCGGAAGTCGAGCAGGGAACGACGATGACCGATTTCCAATTCGGTGTTTGGTTGAACGAATCGTGGGACAAGACGACGACCGGGCGTCATCCGCTTTGCTCGGAACCGGAGCGTGGCTGGAGTGTCGCCCACCAAACATCGCCGCGTCTCATCATTCGACCTCACTCAGCGTTTGAACGGCGGCGGCTTCCAACTCTTCGTCGAGGTCCAATTCGCCACCCGCCTGAGCCGCCGCGAACTCGGCAATCTCCTGGGCGATTCGCTGGCGCTGGCGTCCGCGGCCCCAGTTCGCCACGACGTGCGAGACCAGGGACATCGGAGCCTCACCCGAACGTGCCGCTTCGTCTTGCAAGAGATTCCAGACGTCGCTTTCCAACGGCAATTCCAGTCGCGTCATCGTTCCCGTCGCCATCATTAAATCTCCAGCAAGATCGCGAACCACAGGGCTTTGACAGACACTACCCGGACAGATTCCTTGCCTTCAAGTCGAAGTCCGCACTCTCGCCTCACCAAGCATTCGCGAAGAGGGGTTCCGGCGCGGAAATCACCGTACCAACATCCAATCGACCGTTCCCTTTTCGGGAGCCAGCTTCTCGAACGTCACGGTGAAGCCGTCCGGCGATTTGTCCGAGACCGCGCGGTTACTCAACCAGGACTGTTCCAGGAACACGGCGTAATCGGCATCGGCTTCGGGAGTCGGGAATTTGATGCGGATCGTTGCCGAGTTTGCGGCGACGGCGATGTTCTTGCCGCGCAGATTCTTGGCGGGCTTCGTATCGCCAGAGATGCCTGCAACATTCGACACCGATCCGCCGGCGCTCAAGCCGCCGCCGGTGAATTGGAACTCGCCCGATTCGCGGCTGACTTGCAGCGAGGCGACTTGCGGATTCTTCGCTGGTGCCGAGACCGCTTTTGTGATGCCAGTCTTCCCGCTGTCGTCGGGTGCTTCCGGCTTCTGGCCGTAATGCCATTGAATCGGCTGCTCGTGATGCGGTTGCTGGAACAGGATCGCGGCGCGGGCGAAGTCTCCTTTGAAGTTCACGCCGACGGTCGCCGCCGAGTTCACGACGATCACGTTGTCCCACGCCGGTTTTTGTTCGTGTCGCTTCGCCACGTCGTCGATGTTCGCCGGGCCGCCGGAGACGGACATCACTGAGTAGCGCGACGCAGCTCCTTGGTTGTAGGCGTCGATGACGGGAGCGGGATATTGGCCGGGAACGTCTTCCCACATCCAGCTTCGGAAGACGGTGGGCTTGAACGGATCGGGGCCGATTGCTTGTTCGATCGGATCACCCTTCTCGAAATCGAACGGCGAATTCATCGCCGAATGCGGAGCGACTCCGAGCGTTCGCTGTCCGCCTCGATCACCACCTGGCAACGCTCGCGCGACGTCGTTGACGTAGGCACCCGGCGCGATGACATAGCTCAAAGGTCGTAGATGGCCGTCCCACGAATAATTGTCGGTGCGATACAGCGTCGGGCTGCCGGCACTCTTCGCGCCCCACCAGAAGCGTTGAATCTCGATCTCTTTCGTGCCGTCGGCGTTCGCCTGGAACTTCGTGATGAGATACCAGCGATACGTTCCCTTCGGAGTCTTCTCGGTCGGATCATCGACGGCGAAGTAGCGGCCGACCACTTCGGGAGTCCACGGGCAATCTTTGTCGCCACGAATCAAGCCGCCGAATTTCCGCTCGACCGATTTGCTGACGGGGCTCTTCACCAAGCCGGTCGAGTAATCGGTTCCCTCAAAGAGGCTCATCTTCGGATCGGGCAGGTCGAACTCGGCGCGGCCGGTGACGATCAGCACCTTGCCGGCGTTGATGTGCTTCTTCGGATTGCGATTGATCAGCGGTCGCGAATCCCCCAGCGTTTGCACGTTCTGAGCGGAGTTGCCGAAGACGAGCTTCGCGTTCTCCCAATCGATCGACTCGACAGTCCCTTTGAAATTGTCTTCCTTCGAGCGAATGAACGCCGCGTAGCAATTGCCGTTCTCGTCGCCCGCCGCCGAGTGAATGTTGCTCATGTAGTTGAAGTCGCAGTAGTAAATGTAGGTGTCGCCGTGAGCGTATTGATTGCGGATCACCTTCACGTCGTAGGTCTGATTGTCGTTGTTGCTCGTCTGAAGCATGTGCAGCAAGCCGGTGTTCGACTTGTTGTGCAGGATTGCTCCGGGGACGTGATCGAGGTCCGTGTCGGCCACGAAGTAGTTCAGCTTCTTCTCCGAGTCATAACCGAGCGACTTCACAACTCCGCGCGTGACACCGCCGCCATACCCCGGCCCGCCGTGCAGGTTGAGAAACTGACCCGGATGAATCCCACGCACGGTCGGCAGATAGAACCTTTGGTCCTTTCCCTTCGCGACCGGCTCCTGCAAATAGTCGAGATAGCTGCTCGACCCCGACACAATGTGACTGTCGAGCGTGATGGCCGGATGCGTTCCCCAATGCGGGAGGCTGTCGCCATCGGCCAATCGAATCGGCCGCTCGATCCGCAACCCCGAAAGCGGCGGCACTTGGACGATGACGCTCTTGCCATCGTGCGAGACGATCGTGACACCCGGCTCCGTCGTCCAACGCTTGGTCTCAGCCGGCGGCTCTGGTGAACGAGTCAGTCCCTGCAACGGTAAAAGCTTTGACTGCAATTGCTGCCACTCCGCCGCCGAGATCGACAGCACGCCACCCGACTTGCGTAGTTCAGCGACCGCATTCTGATACGTCTCAACCAACTTCTTTGAGTTGACGTCGCCGAACTCATCGAGCCGCCGAAACTGAGACGGCTGCGGATCCGCCGCGCGACCGGCAACACCGCACAGCAATAATTCAAGAAGCAGGCAGACATTCAAGATGCGAACCAGGTGCATGGTTTGTCCTTCGTTGTGGAATGCGGCGGCATGAAGGCATGGAGTCAGGAAGACTGGTGTCAGGAAGATGAAGGCACAATTGCTGGAGCCAATCTATCTGCCTTCTCTTCCATTTTCCTGACACCAGTCTTCCTGACTCAGTCTTCTCTATCTTCTATTGAATCGTCACCAAACAAATTTCGTCGCGGCACAGATTGATCCAATGAATCGCTTTCAACGGAGTCAGTTCGAGCAATCGTCTCAGGTGCGATTCCTGAGTCGCCAGATCGTGCTTGATGCCAGTCACGCGAAATGCCGAATCCTTGGAGAACAAGTGCAGCCGCTGATGACCGAGCGAAACCTTGCCGCGGGTCATGGGAACTTGCTGAATCACCGTTTCCTCGCCGCCGAGAAAATGCGTCAGGGCGTAAGTGTAAAGTGACAGATCGAGAAACATGCCCCAGTCTTCAATCAGACCCAGCAGCAAGCCGCGCAACGGCGATGCTTCCGCCGTGAAGGAATCACACACCACTCGAAACTGCCCTCGGCGTGCTGCATCGACGGGCGAATTGACGAACCGGCTTTCAACTTTCCCCGGCCGAAAGTTCACCAGCTTGCCATGAGCCGTATTGGTCAACAGTAGGTAGTTCAACAACTGCGCTTCATGCTCGCCCAACAAGTTGGCGACGGCCTTGAGTTCGTAAACGAACTTGCCTCCGACAACCAAGTCGATCTGGTACAGCTTCACAAAATCCCGATGCGTCAGTCGAATCGGAACTTCTGTGCGAGCAGCGATTCCCACTTCGACAAGGCGTGCCGCCAAGTCCGCTTGATACACGCTCTCGTCACACATTCGACCCAGTTCGTGGTGCGAGGCGAAGGCGTGGCCCATCACGAGATAATCCAACTCACGCATCGCGTCAGTCGAAAGCCGGGGCAGGCTGGGGGCGTCGATCGGCATCAGGAAGACTCCGGGAATTCGTCAGGAAGACGAGTGTTAGGAAGACGAGTCTCAGGAAGACGAGTGTCTGGAAGACGAGTGTCTGGAAGACGAGTGTCAGGAAGACGAGTGTCAGGAAGACGAGTCTCAGGAAGACTGGTGTCAGGAAGATGGGACAAAAGATGGCAACATGTCATGACAACTGGCATTGGGTGGTGAGTATCAAATCGCTCTCTCAATGAAATTTCCATTTCGCTTTCCCATTTTCCTGACACCAGTCTTCCTGACTCCAGTCTTCCTGACTCCAGTCTTCCTGACTTCGCCTACCTGAAGATTTCATTCGGCTGCGACCACCGGATGCGCGACAGCAACAAGTCGCCGCGATAGCCACGCTTCGGCAGCATCTCGCCATCGGTCACCCAGCACTCATCGGGCGACACGTTGACCGGATGGAAGTTGCCGCTGTAGGCGACATCGTCCGGAGCGTTCACTCCATCACCGACCAACGGCAACACGATCCGCTCGGTGTCGCGCCGCAGTCGCAGAGTGCTCGGATCGACCTGAGCCAGGAACAACGGCGATCGCCAGCGCGGCACGTTGAGATTGCTGGCATCCTTGCGTGTGTAGACCAGAAACAACGCCTCCGAATGAGCCAGCCAATGCTGCTGCGTCGTTGACATCGTGAGCGTCTCGCCGTTGTCCCACGTCCACGGTTGCTTGTCGCTGAAGTCCAGACCGTCATCGCTCGTCGCGACATAACCGCGATTGTCCTCCGCTCGCAGCGTCACGAAGAATTTGTCTCGCCACTTCACCAGCGACGGTTCGAGCAACCCTCGGCCGGCCGAATGCTTCATCTCGCGGCCGACTTGTTTGATCGCCAGCGTCTGGCCATCGAACGAACACCGCACTCCGGCCGCCGAGCGTTTCGTTCCTTTCGCTCCGAAGGTCATCACGAAGGCGATGTCGCCGTTCGGCCCGCGATAACAAACGCTGTGTCCCAAACCGAGCACCGTTCCCGTCGCGGCATGAAACTCCGGCACGACATCGCAGACGCCCTCGTCCCAACCGTCGTCTCGTTTGACTCGTCCGAGAGCCGGCACCGGTTGCGGGGCAGTCCACATCCGCCCCAAGTCTCGCGTCGTCATCCACTGCACCGGCCCAAAGAAATCCGATCCGGCAATCGTCTGCTACGTCATCCATTGAGCAATCCTTCCCGATGGCAATCTTTGAATTCATTCGAAACAGCGACGGCAGAGCGGTTCGACGGTGTCGTTCGTGAACCAGACGTTGACGGTGGAGGCGCGGCAGCGGGAGCAACTCAGTGGTTCAAATGATTTCGTCAGCGGGTTCCAGAACACGACGTGTTGCCGAGTGGCTTGCTTGCGTTGGACGGTCAGCTCGATGGCCAACACCGGGACGAGCGTCCGAATGAGAATGGTCGGTCGCACCACCGCCTCCATCGCATAACGCTCGTCGAGTTCACTCAGCTTGCGGCGGAGTTCGAGATCGACGGCTCGTTCCTTCGTCTGCTTTTCCTCGGTCGTGGGGACGATCTTCGCACGCTTCGAGCCGGCACGAGTCTCGCGCAGCAAGGCATGATAGTAATCGCGAAGCTTCTTCTGATCGCGCTTCTTCCGCTCTTCGATTCGTTCGAGAAACCCGGCCGCCGCGCTCAGCACCCGTTGTTGAACAATTGCTTGAGCGACGGACAGGGTGTCGAACAACAAATCGTCGCTGTCGATCTCGGCAAGGTTTTTGAAAGCAGCGTGTGACTCGGAGCCGCGCTCTTCAGGAAGCGGTGTTTGCTCGGTGAACGAAACCGCTCCCTCACGGTCGCGGCTCCAAGAATCGCTTCTCGGGCGAGATTGGCTCTGACAAAGCTCCGGAGATTGCAGCAGATCGGGAAACGAAACTTCGGCACCCGATCGCGAGTTGATTGTGAACGACAACCGATCTTCCCAAACGTCGTCCGATCGGAGCGACGCGGCGAACCACCAAGTGTGATACTCAACCGGTTGCGGCCCGTGCCCCTGCACGCGGACGCGAGCGTTCTGCCAACCGAACGACTCATCCACCGCAGCTTGCAGGTCGCCTCGTTTGAGATACCGCTCACCAACCTCGAATCGTCCGACGCGCGGGACAGCCGCTTCCAACAGATGCCCGGCTTGATCCAAGAAATCGGTGGCGAGGCTCAGCGACATGCCGTCTGAACCCGGCTCGCGCGGCGGACTACACAGCGCGAACGACTCCGGCAGACGGAGCAATTGCCCCACCTCCGCCGGCGCGAGCACCACGCCCGACAGGCCGTCGTCGTCCCATTCGACCAGCCCCCCCGATTGCTCGAACAGCCGAGTGGCGAAGTCTCGCAAGTCCTCCTGCAATGCGATCGTGCTCATTCGTAATCGTCTCCGAACAATGCCTCGTCGAGTTCCTTGGCCTGCACATATTTCTCTTGAGCGTCCAGCAACGAGTCGGCCAGCCCATCGAAGCTGCGGTCCAATTCGGACTCGTCGGGCGACTTCAGCCACAGGTTGAGCACCAGCGACTCGAAGTCTTCCCCCTCGTCGAGGTTGCCAAGAATCGAACCGACTTCGCCCACCACCAGCTCGAACATCCGAATTTTGTCGCTGAGCAATCGCAGAATGCGTTCCTCCAACGAACCGCTCGTGCAGAGGTTGAAGACAAACACGTCCCGCGTTTGCCCGATGCGATGCACGCGGCCGATCCGCTGCTCGATCTTCATCGGGTTCCAGGGCAAGTCGTAGTTGATCAACGTGTCGGCGAATTGCAGGTTGCGCCCCTCGCCGCCGGAATCGGTGCAGAGCATGACCGGCACCGTCGATCGGAGCGCTTCAACGGCGGCGTCCTTCTCGATGTCGGATTGCTCGCCAGAGAATGTCGAGAACGCGATGCCCGCCTCGGTCAATAAGTGTTGCAGATGATGCAGCGTCGCTCGCGCGTTGACGAAGACCAGTGCCTTGTGCTCGTGACTCTGCCGCAACAGTTCGAGCAGCTTTTCATCCTTCGCCGACATGCCGATTCTGGCCGCCAACCGCGAGATTTCCTTCGCACGCGGATGCTCAGCATGTGTTCGTTCCAGCGAAACCGCCAACGCCGCCGGATGACTTCCCAACGCCGACAACATCGCCTGCAACTGCATCCGCGACCAAGTCCCTTCGGGCTTAGAGGACGACGATTCGTCGCCGATGTCGCTCGCGTCGTCGTCACCGTATGTGGCATCCGATTGTTTAACCGCAACGCCATCGGCGTGCGCGGGACCGTGCGTGTCATCGGCCTGCGCAAGAGCGCCCTCCGACGCTCGCGCGCACGCCGATGGCGTTGCGGTTAAACATCTCGCTTCTGGCCGCAGGAACTCACGCATCAATTCGTACAGCCGCCGCTCGTCCGGGCCGGGAACGGCCTGAATCGTTTGTGCGTATCGCGGCGGCAAGTCCATCTGCACGAGGCTCCGCGTATTGCGAACCATCACCTCGCCCAGCAGCGATCGCAGCCGCTCGCGGTTGCGCGGATCGCGCGGGTTCCCGCGCTTCACGAATTGTTTCTTGAAGTCCTTCTCCGTTCGGAGATGTCCCGGCTCCAACAGCGTGAGCAAATTGAACAGCTCGACAAGATCGTTCTGCACCGGCGTGGCCGTCAGCAAGAACATGTGCCGACGACTCAGCGAATTGACGAGTTGCCAGTTGCGTGTGTTGCGATTCTTGCAGTGATGCGCCTCATCGACGATGACCAAGTCCCACGGCACCGCCGCGATCGCCGCCGACCGCTGAGCCATCTTGGCCCACGACAACGACACCAGCACCCGATCCGTCTGCTTCCAGAATTCCGCCGAGCCTCCCGCACGAGTCTTCGGCGGGACGGTGAATTCCAATCCGAACTTGTTCAACAACTCCTCATGCCACTGTGAGACCAACGGATTCGGCACCAGAATCAACACCCGCCTCACCAACCCGCGCAGCAAGTATTCGCGCAACAGCAGGCAGGCTTCGATCGTCTTCCCCAGCCCGACTTCATCCGCCAGCAAGACTCGCCCGCGAAATCGCCGCAGCACCTTTCGCACAGTTTCAATCTGATGCGGCAACTGCTCGACGCCGTGCAGCCCTTCCAGACACAAGAGCTGATCAAACCCGCGCAACAAATTCAGCCGCGCATGATCCAGATGCAGCCGTAGATTCTCGACATCCGCGAAGCGCCCGGTGTCCCGATTCAAGAGCGGCTCAAACCGCCAGCGAATCGGAATCCCTCCCGCCGTCAGCGTCACCGGCGAGTCGATCGCCGCCGTACCAACTTTCGCATCGGCCAAGTCGAGCTTCGAACCGCGCTCCAAGACCACCGCCGAGGACTTCATGCCCATGATTCGCGACATCCTGCCAAGTTGAGAGCCTTACCACGACGCGGGCGGAGCGTATCGCCCACATCCCGTCGCCTCAATCGTTCGGTCGCGATCGTAAGAGTGGCTTGCCTCGTGACATCTCGGTCGAGAACGACAAGACCTGCTGGTGGACCTCGACTCGAAAGCCCGCATCCGCGAATACTGGGTGGGAGGGACGCCCTCGGTGCGCGGATCGAGTTCACTCGCCAACTCGACGACTTAGGACATCCCGAGTTCACGCTCGATGTGCGGTGGACTATCCAAGCGGAGCTGAGGGAGATTCTTGAGTTTCCTGAACCTTGTCGGTGGCCTCATTCGACTTGAGCCGTGCTTGCCTCGCATCGTAAGCCTTCTGGCGATTCTCAGCGGTCAGCGGTGCCATTGGAGCGGTCTTGAGATTGCCGTCCAATACCCTCAAGACGAGCTTCACATGACGACCGGGCCGGTGGCCCGTGAGAATCAAAACTTCCACAGGGTCTTCGACAAATCTCTTCTCCCAGCGGACTCCAAATTCGTGACGGCATGTTGCCAGGATGGTGGCAGTTGGGATGTCGCTAATCGAAACCAGTTGATATTCGGCGTTCTCAAACTGGACCGTGACCGAGTCCTCGGATCCGAATTGCACCTCAGTGAACGGCGACACGCGCGACCAGCCCAAGAAGCCCGACCTGACCGCGAGCCGTTGAAGCGAGACGACGGCAACGATGAGGCCAACGATTGTTGTGCAAACCGCCGCGCCAATAAGGAAATAATGAACCTTAAATTGACGGACAACACGATGTGTTTGGCGATTTGATCTTTCAAGACGTTGAGTTGAGTTTCGGCGATTGGTGATCGCTTCCAAAACAAACAGCCCTCGGCGAGCGGACTCGTCGAGGGCTGTTTCAATCACGGAGGTCGATCTCAGTTGAAGACGGTTTAGTAGATGTCTTCGTCGTGGTGGCTGTCCTTCTTGTGGTCGTCCTTCGGCTTCTCAGCGATCAGGGCGTCGCTGGTGAGCAGCAGCGTCGAGACCGAGGCGGCGTTCTGCAACGCGGAGCGAGTCACCTTGGTCGGGTCGATGATGCCGCTCTTCACGAGGTCTTCGTACTTGCCGGTCGCGGCGTTGTAGCCCTTGTTGCCATCGAGTTCGAGAATCTTCTCGCAGATCACTCCGCCGTCCACGCCCGCGTTGTCAGCGATTTGTGTCGCCGGAGCACGGCAGGCTCGGAGGATGATGTTGTAGCCGACCGTCTCATCGTCGGTCAGTCCCTTGCCCTTGAGGCCAGCGGTCGCTCGCAGCAGAGCCACGCCACCACCGGGGAGGATGCCTTCCTCGACGGCTGCACGGGTCGCGTGCAGGGCGTCTTCGACGCGAGCCTTCTTCTCTTTCATCTCGGATTCGGTCGCGGCTCCGACGTTGATCTGAGCCACACCACCCGACAACTTCGCGATTCGCTCTTCGAGCTTCTCTTTGTCGTAGTCGCTGGTGCTGCTTTCCAATTCGCGGCGAATCTGGTCGATGCGAGCCTTGATGTCGGCGGTCTTGCCGTGGCCTTCGATGACCGTTGTGTTGTCCTTGTCGATGATGACTTTCTTCGCACGGCCCAGATCGCTGAGTTGGACGTTCTCCAACTTGATCCCCAGGTCTTCGAAGATCGCGGTGCCACCGCACATGATCGCCAGGTCTTGCAGCATCGCCTTGCGACGATCGCCGTAGCCGGGGGATTTGACTGCGACGCACTTGAACGTGCCACGCAGCTTGTTGATGACCAGCGTCGCCAGAGCTTCGCCTTCAACTTCTTCGGCGACGATCAGCAGCGGCTTGCCGGATTGGACGACCTTCTCCAGCACCGGAACGAGATCCTTGATGTTGGAGATTTTCTTCTCGTGAATCAGGACGTAGCAGTCTTCGTAGAACGCTTCCATCGTGTTCGGGTTCGTGACGAAGTACGGGCTGAGGTAGCCGCGGTCGAACTGCATGCCTTCGACGACTTCGAAGTCGGTCTTCAGGCTCTTGCTCTCTTCGACGGTGATGACTCCGTCCTTGCCGACTTGGTCCATCGCTTCGGCCAAGATGTTGCCGATCTCTTCATCGCCGTTGGCGGCGACGGTGCCGACTTGTGCGATCGACTTCTTGTTCTTGCACTCGGTCGCCATGCCGTGCAGTTTCTCGGTGACATCGACGACGGCCTTGTCCATGCCGCGCTTCATATCGATCGGGTTCACACCCGCGACGACCGCCTTGAGACCTTCGATGAAGATCGCTTCGGCGAGCACGGTTGCGGTCGTGGTGCCGTCACCGGCGTTGTCGGAGGTCTTGCTGGCGACCTCTTTCACCATACGAGCGCCCATGTCCTCGAACTTGTCGGAGAGTTCGATTTCACGGGCGACGGTCACGCCGTCCTTGGTGACGGTCGGTGAGCCAAAACTTTTCTCAATGATCACATTGCGGCCACGCGGGCCGAGCGTCACGCGAACGGCTCGTGCCAGTTTGCTCACGCCGCGACGGACAGCGTCTTTCGCTTCTTGATCGAAGGCAATCATCTTGGGCATGTCGGAAATCTCCTGGAAGGATTTTTGATTTTTGATTGATGATTTTCGATTTGCGATTTGCGATTTGCCGTCCAGCGGTTGATTTTGATTGAGCGTTCCCAAATCAAAAATCAAAAATCGAAAATCAAAATTGTTAGAACGTCGCGAGAATGTCGCTCTCACGCATGAGCAGATAGGTCTCGTCGCCGACCTTAATTTCATCGCCGGCATACGAACTGAAGAGAATGCAGTCGCCGGACTTCACGGTCAGGGCGACCTTCTTGCCGTCGCGACGGACATAGCCTTCGCCGACCGAGAGAACTTCACCGCGTTGCGGTTTGTCCTTGGCCGAGTCCGGCAGCACGATTCCGCCGAGCGTCGTGGTCTCGGCTTCGGCACGTTTCACTACCACGCGGTCCCCCAAGGGAACCAATTTTTCCGTCTTCTTGCTGGCGGCTTTGGCCATTTGTGTCTCCTCAAGATCACGCACGTCGTTCAGGGAGAAAATGTCCTCGAAACTAAGAACAGTCCGAGGCGTTGCGGCGAATAGCGAATCGCGGGCCAATCGGGCGACTGGTTCTCAAAAGCCAGATTGGCCGGGAGTTGTGTTCGAGGCGGTTTGCGTCACGGCTGCCAACCTTGGCAACGAAACGGGATCGCCTCAGACGCTGCTGCCATTCCGGCATTTCTATTTTTCAAGTGCTCGTTGTAGCCGCGTTCGCCAGAACGCGGGGTGCCAG
>JBJXEX010000042.1:0-13002 GCA_046156195.1 Planctomycetaceae bacterium
TCACCTCGTTGTGACTCGAACCCAGGGTAGCCGCGAAGCGCGGCAACCCTGGGCTATGAGACATAACTCCTTCGGAGTAACGGACAGTCGCAAACGACTTTGAAATCTCTCCTGTTGGGTTGCGGGCAAAGCCCGCCTCAAGTTCTTCGCTTCTCTGCGGTAAAAGCCCATTTCTATGACCGCAGAGAAGCGAAGAGCTTGGCCCGGCGGAGCCGCAACCAAAACATTGGCGAATTCCGATTGGAAAGACGCCAAACGCTCTCACATCATTCTGCCCACCCATCATTCTGCTGATTCCCGGCGAGCAGAATGATGGGTGGGCAGTCGTGTTCGGTGTAGGGCTTAAAAGGAACCTACCATGAGCGATCCCGTGCTGCTTGTCGAATGCCCTGATGACGCGACCGCTCTGCTGACGCTCAATCGGCCGGAGCGACGGAACGCGCTGACGATTGAGTTGATGGAGGAACTCTGCCAAACGCTCGATGCCCTGGCGACTGAGCCGCGCCGACGATTGGTGATCTTGAACGGAGCCGGTCCCGCATTTTGTGCGGGACTCGATCTGCAGGAGTCCGCCGATCTCAAAGTCGCCGAGCTTGGTGCCGAATGGGTCGCGCGCACGTTGCAAACATTGTCGCAGAGTCCGCTCGTGACGATCGTGGCCGCTCACGGAGCCGCCTTTGCCGGAGGAGCCGGTTTGCTTGCGTGCTGCGACTTCGCCATCGGGACACCGGAATTGCGAATCGCCTTTCCCGAAGTGCGCCGCGGATTGGTCCCCGCTCTGGTCGGAGCGATTCTGCAAGACCGACTGCGCGACGCTGACCTGCGCGAACTGTTCTTCATCGGCGAACCAATCGCTGCCGAGAAAGCTCAGGCGATCGGACTCGTGCAGCGAATCGTGCCCACGGATCGCTTGCTCGATGAGGCTCAGGCGTTGGCGGCGACGATCCTGCTCGGCGCGCCGGAGGCGATCCGTCAGACCAAGCGATTGCTTCAGGAACTCCGCTCGACCGCGCCGTCACAACGACTCGCTCAGGCTCTCGACTTCCACAAGCGTGCTCGGTCGAGCGAGGAAGCTCGTGAAGGGATCGCCGCGTTCTTCGAGCATCGTACTCCGAATTGGAAATAGGCGTCACACACGGATGAAGACAGAACACGATGCGGCTTTGATGGGCCGCAGTCGTCTTTTGATACGCCGGTCCTTAGACCCCCCGGTGCATTCGCTTTGTGAACCGATGGCGCTAGCCACGGGCGATTCGCGCTTGGTGAGCCGAACGCGCTAGCGTCGGGCGATTCGCCATCACACGTCACCCATCGAGGCCCGTGGCTAGCGCCATCGGCTCACAAAGCGAGTCACCGAGGCTGATTGACACTCTTTGGATGACTCCTAACAATCGCCCGCTTTCCGCCGGGTATTTCAGGGGTTTTCTCGTGGATGAAGCGATCCGAAAAGCAGACGTGCTGATCGAGGCACTGGCTTGGATTCGGCGGTTTCGAGGCAAGCATGTCGTCATCAAATTGGGTGGCAGCGCGCTCGAAGAACAAGACGCCGTGCGCAGCTTTTTGACCGATGTGATCTTTCTGCAATCGGTCGGACTGCGGCCGATCCTGGTGCATGGGGGCGGCAAGGACATCGACAAAGCGATGGCAACCGCTGGCATCACCCCGCGCAAGGTCCAAGGTCGGCGATACACCGATGAGGCGACGTTGCAGATCGTGGCTCAGGTGTTGGCCGGTGACATCTGCGGCGGATTGGTCGCCGAGATTCGTCGGCAAGGAGGCAACGCGATCGGCCTGAGTTATCGGACTCAGAATTGCCTAATCGGTCAGAAGCTCGAATTGCCCAGCAGCGAAGGTCCGGTGGACTTGGGTTTCGTCGGCGAGGTGATCGACATCGACCGAGGCTTTCTGGAAGACGTCTGCGCGGCGGGGATCATCCCGGTGATTCCGTCCGTCGCGGTGGATGCGTCGGGGCAGATGCTCAACGTCAACGCGGACACGGCGGCGGCGGCGATCGCTCGGATTTTGAAGTCAGAGAAGCTGCTCTTTGTCAGCGATGTGCCGGGGATCTTTTTGGATCGGCACAATCCGGCGACGTTGCAGTCACATCTGACGGCGGTGCGATGTCGCGAGTTGATCCGCGAAGGGATCATCGACGCCGGCATGGTGCCGAAAGTCGAAGCCGCGCTGGAAGCCCTCGCAGCCGGAGTCGGCAAAGTGCATGTGGTCGATGGCCGTCGCCCGCACTCCGTGTTGTTGGAGATTTACTCCGACACCGGAGTCGGCACGGAGATCGTGCTGTAGGAGGCTACGGTCAACCAACGCGGCGAAGCCGCAACCAAAAGTAACCCGAAGCGTGTGTTTTGAAGTTGCACGCTTTGAACTCGGCTTCGCACCGTTTTGTCAATTTGTCAGGTTGTCTTCATTCCTTTGACCAGATTCCTTTGATTCATTGGGCGAACCTGTGTCTAAGGAGTTTGATCAAAGGAATCTGGTCAAAGGAATGAAACGAATGAATTCGGGACTTATTCTTGGTGTTGCGGTCGAATTTGTTTGAAAGAGCGCAACTTCAAAAAGCGTTTGCGAGGGCGGACGCTTCGGCCGACTGTGACGCCGACAGTGAATTGGATGCGTTTTGCAGCGTTCGCCCTCGCTAACGCTTCGGGTTACATCATCGGACTTGAAGGAGAACACCGTGGATTCCGCCGCGACTCGCAGCAGTCAACAGACCATCGCTCAGTTCGAGAAGTTCGTGATTCCGAACTACAAGCGTCAGCCGATTTGCCTCGTGCGTGGCGAAGGCTCGTATGTGTGGGACGCCGAGGGGAAACGGTATCTCGATTTGTTTCCCGGTTGGGGCTGCGACATTCTCGGTCACTGTCCGCCGCGAATCGTCCGTGCGATTCAGGAACAGGTCTCGAAGCTGATTCACATCCCGAATACCTGGTACACCGAGGCTCAGGGGGACTTCGCGGAGATGCTCTCGACGCGAGGCTTCGGCAAGGCGTTCTTCTGCAACAGCGGTGCGGAAGCGAACGAGGCGGCGATCAAACTGGCTCGGCTGCACGCGCGCGACGGACGCTACAAAGTCATCAGCTTCGAGAACAGCTTTCACGGACGGACCTTCGCCACCGTGACGGCGACCGCTCAGCCGAAATACCACGAAGGACTCGGCCCGCTGCTGGCTGGGTTTCGATACGCGCCGCACAACGATCTCGACGCGGTCGCGAAGCTGCTCGATCGCGAGACCTGTGCGATTCTGATCGAGCCGGTGCAGGGCGAAGGGGGCATTAACCTGCCGATGGACGGATATCTGCAAGGACTGCGACGGCTCGCCGATGAGAACGGCTGCTTGCTGATCTTCGATGAAGTGCAGACTTGCATGGGCCGCACCGGCACTTGGTACGGCTATCAACAATTCGGAGTGCAGCCGGATGTCATGTCACTGGCGAAAGGACTGGCCGGCGGCGTCGCGGCCGGAGCCATCCTCTGCAAGAACGAACTCGCTCCCGATCTGCGGCCGGGGATGCACGCCAGCACGTTCGGTGGCAATCCACTGGCGATGGCGGCGGGCATCGCCACGGTTCAAACGATCGAAGAGGACGGCTTGCTGGCGAACTGCCAGGCGATGTCCGACCGCTTCCGTTCTCACTTGGAAAAGCTCAAAGCCGAACTGCCGATCATCTCGCAACTCCGAATTCGCGGGATGATGGTCGGGATCGAGTTGTGCATTCCGTCCACGCCCGCGGTGGCGAAGTGCATGGAGCGCGGGTTGCTGATCAATGCGACTCACGACACCGTCGTCCGCCTGCTGCCGCCGCTGAACGTCACGGCCGAGCAAGTCGATGAAGGTTGCGATACGCTGGCGACCGTGCTACGGGAGATGGCCAACGAAGCCAACCCGTAGCGACGGGCGGCTCGCCTGTCGCCCGCAGGCGAACCGCCTGCGGCTACGGAGATCAACTATGAAACACCTCACCTCACTTCTGAACCTGTCCGTGGACGACGTTCACGCGATCTTGACCAAGTCGCATGAACTCAAAGCGGGTTGGCAGCGCGGCGAACGGCCGGCTCTGCTGCAAGGTCGCTATCTGACTCAGGTCTTCGAGAAGCCCTCGCTGCGCACGCGAGTCAGCTTTGATGCCGCAATGGCCCAGCTCGGCGGGACCGGCAATTTCCTGAGCGGTCAGGACGCGGGACTCAGCGGTCGCGAATCGTTGGCGGACGTCGCGCGAGTCATCAGCGGTTACTCCGACGCGGTCGTGTTGCGGACGTTCTCGCAAAAGCTGATTGAGGACTTCGCGTCGTTCGCGCGCTGCCCGGTCATCAACGGTTTGTCGGACGACGATCATCCCTGCCAAGCACTGACCGACGTGATGACGCTGCAAGAAAGATGGGGCGACGTGAAAGGCAAGCGGCTGGTCTTTGTCGGCGACGGCAACAACGTCGCCGCGTCGCTGGCGATGATCACCTCAATGCTCGGCATGAAGATGACGGTTTGTGCTCCGCGCGATTTTGAACTGGAGCAGAGCCTGTTGCAGGCGATCTGCCTGGAGTACCCGTCGGCCGACATCACCCAAACGCCCGACTTGAACGTCGCGCTGGCGAACGCGGACGTCGTCTACACCGACGTCTGGGCCAGCATGGGTCAAGAGTCTGAAGCGGACAAACGGAGCCGCATTTTCTTCCCGTATCAAGTCAACGCGCGGCTGATGGCGAAAGCTCCGGCCGGCTGCTTGTTCATGCACGACCTGCCGGCTCGCCGAGGCAAGGAAGTCACCGACGACGTGATCGACGGGCCAAACAGCATCGTCTTTCAACAGGCAGAGAACCGGATGCACCTCGCCAAAGGTTTGCTGGTTTGGCTGCTGCATTCGTGACTGTCTTCATCTTCATTCCCTTGACCAGATTCCTCTGATCTCCCTCATCGAGTGCAGACAAGATCAAAGGAATCTGGTCAAAGGAATGAAAGACAACAGCGTCCCGCGACGGGTTGAAAGGATTTGATGATGCCTCAAGCCGCCGTTAGGAAGAAGCCGCGCGGGAAGTCGGTGCCGGTCCTGTACTCGCCGGAGTGGTACGCTTGGCGCACAGCTTCGATTGTCAAGAACGGCGTGCCTCACAGTTTGGATGTGGGCGAACCACAAGGCCCGGTCGGTCACGAGTACGGCATCCGCACGACGACTCGATTGATTCGCAACTACCGCGAACTTCACCGGAGACAGGCGATGGACATTACTCCGCAGCAGGTCATCGACGTACTGGTCAACGGGGGCGTGAAGAAGTGGGTGCTGATGGGGTTGCACGGCTACGCCGGGTATCTCGCCGATCCTCGTTCGACGCAGGACGTGGACGTGATGGTTGCACCCAGCGAACGCAAGAAAGCAGTAAAGGCGATCTCGGCCGCGTGGCCGACGCTGCTCATCGCGCAATGCGACGTGGTGGTCCGCTTTCGTGACCCGAACGATCTCGATCATCGCGGCGAACCCAAGCCGACAATCGACATCATGCTGCCGTGGGGAAAATTCCAAAAGACGATCTTGAAAGATTTCGTGAAGATCGACCGGGCGACCAAGCATCGCATTCCTCGGCTGGAAGCGGCACTCGTCGCCAAGTACGCGGCGATGATCTCGGTCTTTCGCGATTTGGGAAAGAAGGAACAAGACGCGGTGGATTTTCGCCGCATGGTCAAAGCGAATTTTGAGGACATCGACCGTGCTTCACTGCGGCAGTTGGCCGACGAAGTTTGGGTGGGTGGAGCCGACGAGATCGAGAAGTTCATTGAGATCGCGATGAGCAACCGGCCGTTTGTTCTGTAAGGCGAACGGCAGGACTTAAGTAACCCGAAGCGTCAGCGAGGGCGAGCGCTCCACACGGTTCGGAATCCAGAGTTCGTCGCGTCCAGGAGCGTTCGCCCTCGCTAACGCTTCGGGTTACTTATCTGTTGCCGTTTGCCGAAGACCGATGCTGGAGACAAAGATGCCTGCGGACAACAACCACGACCTCGACCCCAACACGCTCGAACGAGACGACGCGGTCATTGGCACGGCGTTGAAGTGGTCGCTGATTGTGATCGTGCTGGTCGCGGTGATCGGTGGAGCCGCTTGGTTTGGATTCGTGCGAGCCAAGCCGGTCGTCGTCGTTCCGCCTCCTTCGCCACCTCCGCCGCTCCCTCCGAAATCGAAAATGGAGACGCCGGAGATTCGCTTCACCGACATCACCGCCGAGTCCGGAATCAACTTCGTTCACGAGAACGGGGCTCACGGAGACAAGCTGCTCCCCGAAACGATGGGGAGCGGCTGCGCGTTCTGCGACTACGACAACGACGGCGATCAAGACATCGTCTTCGTGAACTCCTGCCGCTGGCCGTGGGATCCGCGCGACATCGGCAAGGACCGAGCGCAGCCGACTCAGGCGGTTTATCAAAATGACGGGAAGGGGCGCTTCGTGGAGGTCACGAAAGAGGTGGGACTCGACGTGACCTTCTACGGCATGGGAGTCGCCTGCGGAGACTACGACAACGACGGCGACACGGACCTGTTCTTCACGGCCGTCGGCAAGAACCGACTGTTCCGCAACGACGGCGGCAAGTTTGTGGAAGTCACCGATGAGTCGGGAGTCGGCGGTGCGGAGTCTCAGTGGAGCACCAGCGCCGGCTGGTTCGATTTCGACAACGACGGTGACCTCGATCTGTTTGTCGCCAACTACATCGAATGGACGAGGGAGAAAGATCTCTCGCAGAAGTTCACGCTCATCGGAGGCGGACGGGGCTATGGTCGGCCGCAGCCGTTTCGTGGCGTCTTCGCATACCTCTATCGCAACGACGGAGGGGGCAAGTTCAGCGACCTCTCGAAAGAAGCAGGCGTGCAAATCGTGAATGCTTCCGCGAGAGAATCGAAAGAGCCGGCCGCGAAATCGCTGGGGATCACGTTCGCCGACCTTGATGCCGATGGCCGACTGGATGTCGTCATCGCCAACGACACGGTCCAGAACTTTTTGCTGCACAACTTGGGGGATCGCTTCGAGGAAATCGGCGTGGCGTCCGGCATCGCGTTCGACCTGCAAGGGGAAGCGCGGGGAGCAATGGGTCTCGACACGGCGTGGTTCCGTAACAGTCCGGCACTCGGGATCGCAATCGGCAATTTCTCCAACGAGATGACCGCGCTGTATGTGGCCAAGTCGAACGATCTGCAATTCCGCGACGAGGCGGTCGCGAACGGCTTGGGGCCGAGTTCTCGGATCGAGCTGAAATTCGGTGTGCTCTTCGCCGACCTCGACCTCGACGGCCGGCCGGATTTGTTCAGCGCGAACGGGCACCTGGAAATCGAAATCAACAAGGTCCAATCGAGCCAGCATTACGAACAGCCGCCGCATCTGTTTTGGAACTGCGGTCCCGATTCGGCCAACGAGTTTGAATTGGTTGTCGCCGCGAAGTCCGGTCCCGACTTCGTGAAGCCGAACGTCGGCCGAGGCGCGGCGTATGCCGACATCGACGGCGACGGTGACCTCGATCTATTGATCTCGACCAGCGGACAAGCGCCGCGATTGCTCCGCAACGATCAGCGACTCGGACATCATTGGGTCCGGTTCCAATTGACCGGCGGCGAGAAGATCAACCGCGATGCGATCGGCGCGGTAATCGAAGTGCGAACGGGCCAAGTGACACAGCGCCGCCTCGTCATGCCGACTCGCAGTTATCTTTCACAAGTGGAGTTACCGGTCACGTTCGGACTTGGCTCGGCGGAGAAGATCGACGAAGTTCGCATTCGCTGGCCCGATGGTTCGACGCGGGAACTTAAAGGCGTCAGCATCGACAAGCTGAACCAGGTGCAACAAACACATTGATGTAGCGGCAGGGCGCAAGCCCTCCGGTTTCGGGCGGCGATTTGCCGACACCGGACGGCTTGCGCCGTTCCGCTACAACACTTATTCCGTGCCGATACCTTAAGACAGGAGGCTCACTTGTCTGACGCAAAACGCGAACATCTGAAAGTCCAAGAGCAGAAGGCGATCCTCGTCGCCGTGCTCGAAACCGGTAGCCGCATCGACAAGGACACGGCGCTCGACGAACTGCATGGGCTGGTCAAATCCGCCGGTGCCGAAGTCGTCGGCGAGTTGGTCCAGAAGACCAATCAACCCAGCGGGGCCACGCTGCTGGGCAAAGGCAAGGTCGAAGAATTGAAGCAACTGATCGAGGTCAGCGGCGCAACGGTGGTGATCTTCGACAACAACCTTTCGCCGTCGCAGGGCCGCAACCTCGAAGAAGAGCTGAATAGCGTCATCGTCGATCGGAGCGAGGTGATCCTCGACATCTTCGCGCGGCGAGCACAGACGTTCGAAGCGCGGCTGCAAGTCGAACTGGCTCAGCTCTTGTACTACCGCCCTCGGCTGAAGCGGATGTGGACACACTTGGAACGCATTGAGGGTGGCGTCGGTGCCGGACGCGGGCCGGGTGAAAAGCAGATCGAAACCGACAAACGCTTGATCGACCAGCGCGTCGATGAATTGAAAGCGAAGCTCAAAGAAGTCTCCAAACGCCGCGAACGGATCGTCGCGACTCGAGACGATCAGCCGACCGTCTCACTGGTCGGATACACGAACGCCGGCAAGAGCACGCTAATGCGGACGCTGACCGGGGCCGACGTGTACGTCGCCGATCAGTTGTTCGCGACGCTCGACACACGGACGAAACGCTGGCACCTCCCGCATTGGGGCGAAGTGCTGCTCAGCGACACGGTCGGGTTTGTCCGCGACCTGCCGCACCATTTGGTGGCCT
This sequence comes from Planctomycetaceae bacterium, assembly GCA_046156195.1. GTDB lineage: Bacteria > Planctomycetota > Planctomycetia > Planctomycetales > Planctomycetaceae > SXKJ01. The sequence goes on from JBJXEX010000042.1 coordinate 8,774, forward strand.
CGTTCAAGTCAACGCTGGAAGAGGCTCGGCAAGCGAACCTGCTGTTGCACGTCGTCGATGCCAGTCATCCCGAAGCCGAGCGGCAGATCGACACCGTCCATCAGGTGCTCGAAGAGATCGGCGTCGATCGGACCAACATGCTGCTGGTGCTCAATAAGGTGGATGCCGTCGCGGATCGCAGCGTCGTCGATGTCTTGCGCGTGAAGCATCTCGATTGCGTGTGCGTGTCGGCTCTGGAACGGTCGGGACTCGAACTGTTGCAGTCCGCGATCGTCTCGCGGTTGGGTGACGGGATCGTGATTGCCGAAGTCGAGACGAGCGTGGCGAACGGCAAGCTGTTCGCGTTCCTGTCGCAGTGTGCCGACGTGACCGATCACGTCTATGACGAATCGAATCGGGTGCGAATCACCTGCCGCATTGATCGCCGCTATCTCAGCAAGCTGCGCGCGGAGGGAGACGTCGTCACGCTGAAAGACATTCACGGCCGAGCCATCGCGAGCGGCGAAGAGGATTCCGCCGACTGAGTCTTCAGAGGCCGTGAAATCTTAGAGTCCTTGAAACAACCTCTCCCTCATCCGCCTGTGGCGGACGGCTCTAAGTCTTCACTGCCTCTCAGTGCGAACTGCGACGACGGGCCGATTTGCTCCCGTTCTCACTGATGTCTGCCAATTGGCTCACCGTCGAACTATCAAAAAACGCATACTCACTGTCTGGGTTGAGATAGAAAGCGGCTGTGCCATTCATCGCGAGGGCTTCTGGGTGTTGAATCACGATACGGTCCCCACTGACCAGCTCGACCACAAATGGCTTGAACGGTCGGCGACGAACGAAGGCACGCAAGCTTTTTTGGAAAGCATCGTCTTTCATGGGATTGATCCTCTGCCTGGGGCGAACGGACAAAAAGCCCGGCGACTGAAACCAATCGCCGGGCTTTGAGATAGTTATCCAACGGACGCAGTAGGGTCAAATCTTCTTCGGGATTCGCATCGCGTAGAACGAACGCCAGACGAACACGAGAGCGATGACCAACATCACAATGCCAATGAACGGCGTGTAGTTGGTCGTGTTGTTTTCGTCCGCGGCGCGCTTGAACTCCAGCGCGATCTCCACCGCCAGCAAGCCGAATAGGGTCGAGAACTTGATGATCGGATTGAGCGCGACCGAGGTCGTGTCCTTGAACGGATCGCCGACGGTGTCGCCCACGACGGTCGCCGAGTGCAGGTCGGTCCCCTTCTCCTTGAGATCAACTTCGACGTACTTCTTGGCGTTGTCCCACGATCCGCCGGCGTTGGCCATGAAGATCGCTTGGAACAGACCGAACACCGCGATCGAAATCAGATAGGCCACGAAGAAGTTCGAGTCGAAGAACGCGAACGCCAGCGTGATCGTCATCAGAGCGATGAAGATGTTCCACATACCGCTCTGAGCGTACTCGGTGCAGATGCGGACGACGGTGATCGAGTCGTTGATATCTGCCTCTTTCTTGGTGAGGTCCATGTTCTTCTTGATGAACTCGACTGCTCGGTAAGCCCCGGTCGTCACCGCTTGCATCGACGCGCCGGAGAACCAGTAAATCACCGCTCCCCCGCAGATGAAGCCCAGCAGCACGGGGGCGGCTGTCAGACTCAAATTCAGAAGACCGGCTTTGTCGAGCAGCAAGATGATCGAGAAGATCATCGTCGTCGCACCGACGACCGCCGTGCCGATCAACACCGGTTTGGCGGTCGCCTTGAAGGTGTTGCCCGCCGAGTCGTTCGCCTCCAGGAAGTGTTTGCCAAGCTCAAAGTTTGGCTCGAAGCCGAAGTCCCGCTTGATTTGTTCCTTGATGCCGGGGATGTGCTCGGTCTGAGCGAGTTCAAATACGGACTGAGCGTTGTCCGTCACCGGGCCATAGCTATCGACGGCGATCGTCACCGGCCCCATGCACAGGAAACCAAACGCGACGAGACCGAACGCGAACACCGACGCATGAGCCGGATCGCCCATCAATTCACCCAAGCCCAGCAAGCTGACGAAGTACGCACCCGTCATCAAACCGACCATCAACATCCCGGTCCAAAACGCGCTGAAGTTGCCCGCGACCAAGCCGGAGAGAATCGTCAGTGAGGCTCCCCCTTCGCGGGACGCGGTCACGATTTCATGCACATGCTTGGAATGCGAACTGGTGAAGACCTTGGTGAATTCGGGAATCAGCACGGCCGCCAGCGTTCCAAAACTGATGATGCTGGCAAGCTGCCACCACAGCCCCTTGATTTGTTCGGGATCAACTCCGGTCACTTTCAGATCGCGGATCAGCAGCCAGCTCATACCGAACGACGTTGTGATGCACAGAATCGCCGCGATCCAAATCAGGCGAGTCAGCGGTTGTTCAAAATCGAATTCTTTCAGACCTTTGTACTTTGCTTCGGAATACGCTTGGTTGATGAAGTATGAGGCTCCCGACATGAAGTCCATCAGGAATCGCATCGCGAAAATCCAGACGATGAGCTTGGCCTGAATCTCGATGCTCGGCACCGCCAGCGTGATGAACGAGATGAGCGCCACGCCGGTCACGCCGTAGGTTTCAAAGCCGTCGGCAGTCGGACCGACCGAGTCACCCGCGTTGTCGCCGGTGCAGTCGGCGATCACGCCGGGGTTGCGCGGATCGTCTTCCTTCACGTTGAAGACGATCTTCATCAGGTCCGAGCCGATGTCGGCGATCTTCGTGAAGATGCCGCCCGCGATACGCAGAGCCGATGCGCCCAGCGACTCGCCGATCGCAAAGCCGAGGAAGCAGATGCCGACCACCTGACGCGGTACGAACAAGAGGATGACGACCATCATCACCAGTTCGAGGGAGATCAAGAACAAGCCGATCGACATCCCCGCGCGGAGCGGAATGTTGACCACATCCCACGGCACGCCGCGCAGTGCGGCGAAAGCGGTGCGGCAGTTCGCGTAGGTGTTGACTCGGATGCCGTAGTACGCGACGCAGTACGAGCCACCCATGCCCACGACGGCAAAGAACAGCACCATCAGCACCTTCTGCATCGGATCAATCGGATCCGGGGCGGCAACTTGCGTGATGTTGTCCCCGTGCTTGGCCCATTGTTCGGAGGTGACGGCCGCCTTGAGCTTCGCGATCAGCTCGTCTTTGGTCTTACTGGGAACAGCCCCGGTCTCGGCGATCGGTTCGAGCGCCTTCATCACGTCACCACCGTGCTTCGCCCAAGTCTCAGGAGCGACGGCCGCTTTGAGCTTCGTTTCAAACGCTTTCTTGTTCGCCCCCTTCAGAGTCTTCAGCGATTCAAACGCTTCGACGACTTCCTTCGGCACTCCTTCAATTCGCAATTCCTGGAGGGTTCGATCCGTGACTTGGAATTCCGCTCCGTGGCCAAAGCCCAGCAGGTAATACGAAATCGCACCCGCGATCAGCACGAACAGCAGCAGCAAGAACTTGCCCTGCTGATAGAGATACGTCTTGCAGGTCTGGAAGATGATCTCGGCCACGTCGAGCATCGAGCTGTGTGCCGGCAATTTGTAAATCTGGTTCTTCAGATACAGGCTGATGCCGAGCGTGCCGCAGATGACGAACGATCCGTAGAAGAGCAAGTCCCAGGCGCTCGTGCCCCCCAGAGTGTCGAATGTTCCCGATTTCAAATTCGGAATGGCCATATCCGCTTCGCTCGCGGGAGCCACGGACGCGGTCAGCAGCAGAACCGAAATGGCCCAGAGGACCGGTCTCCAACTCTTCGCAGCGGCAGCCAACGTGGCCAACAACGCGACACCTGTTCGCTTCATGGTTCCCTCACTCCTTGAAGGCCGATTCTGTGGATCAAATTCTGAGGCAAGAAATCTGCGGAGCACACTCCGTGAATCGAGCTGAGTTTTCTTCGCGAGCCGGTGACGATCGACCGCTGCGTCGCCAGCACATTGAAACTCAGGCGGTTGAATGGCCGGGGATAGTAGGGAGGGGGTTTTGAGGGATCAACGAAGTGATCCCGCACACGCCGACAATTGAGCGACCTCGTTATCAAGCGAAAACCGACGGCTACGGTTCAACAACGCGGCACGCTACGAAACGTAGGCACGCTCACCAGACCGTGGGCCGAGTCATCAACAGCCCTCGCTGCGCGCCTGGCAAACCGGGTTGGCAACATGGTCCCCTCCCGGAACCGCACCGGGCAGCTCATCGGGAGTGACCTCGTTCTTCGACAACTTGGTGACAGCCGGCTTGAGTCCCACGCGCT
>JBJXEX010000479.1:0-5653 GCA_046156195.1 Planctomycetaceae bacterium
AACTCGACGACTTGCGTCGCGTCCCACACGATGTGGTTCTGACAGACGCGCTGGAACCAGAACGACTGCATGCCGAGCGAACGGCGGCCGACTTCCGAGTTCCAAACGAAAAATCCCGGCGCGAACGACTCGCCGTCGATGTCGATCCAGCCAGTCGGGTCGATGAGGAAGCAGAACATGTCCTGCTCGCCGCAATACAACCCGGTCCCGCCGTTGACGGCAATTTGTGGCGGAGTGAAGTCTGTCGCCACGTCCCGAATCATCTCGATTAGTTCCGAGTTCCACAGCCGCGTGTAGGACACGCCACCGCCGGACGTGCTGGCGAAGATGAGTCCGTAACGAGCGATGACGCATTTTAGTCCCACAATTTCCTGAATCCCGGCACGACAACAGGCAACGGTCAGTAGATCAGCGATACCGATTGGCGGGCTGGGTGAGCCGCGAAACTTCGGGCGATCTCTGGCGACGGTGCTGAATCCAAAGCGTGGAAAGAGCAAGTGCTTCGGCTCGCCCGTTCGCTTCGTCTCGCCGCAGGCAGAGGACGCGCCAAGATCGGGCTTGAACGACTCGCGCATTGCCAGCAGTCCCGAAGCCGCAGCGATTGGCTTGCCCACAGCTTGCTCCGTATGCTGCCCGCCTGATTGTGCATCACTGAATCGACAACACGGCGAACCGATATGGCGAAAAAGAAGGGCGAAAGTGGCAGTCGCGCAAACGGCACCGCCGCGAATCTCGGCTTTGAGGCCAAGCTCTGGCTCACGGCCGACAAGCTCCGCAACAACATGGATGCGGCTGAGTACAAGCACGTCGTGCTGGGGCTGATCTTTTTGAAATACATCTCCGACGCTTTCGCGGAGCGGCATCAGAAACTGCTCGCCGAAGTGAGCGAAGGGGCTGATCCCGAAGACCCGGACGAGTACCGCGCGGACAACGTCTTTTGGGTTCCGCCGGAGGCTCGCTGGCAGACGCTGCAAGACCACGCCAAGCAGCCGACGATCGGCAAGCTGATCGACGAGGCGATGGTCGCTATCGAGCGGGACAATCCGCGGCTCAAGGGAATCTTGCCCAAGGATTTTGGCCGGCCGGCGCTCGACAAGCACCGCTTGGGCGAACTGATCGACGTGATCGGCACGATCGGGCTGGGCGATGCCGAGAACCGCTCGAAGGACATCCTGGGCCGCGTCTACGAATACTTCCTCACGCAGTTCGCCAGTGCCGAGGGCAAGAACGGCGGGCAGTTCTACACGCCGCGCTGCGTGGTTCGCGTGCTGGTCGAGATGCTCGCGCCGTACAAGGGACGCGTCTACGATCCGTGCTGCGGCTCGGCGGGCATGTTCGTGCAGAGCGAAAAGTTTGTCGAAGAGCATGGCGGGCGGATCGGCGACATCGCGGTCTACGGGCAGGAGTCCAACTCGACGACGCGGCGGCTGAGGTCGAGACGATCGCAGAGAAGTCGGCTGAGGGTGTCGGCCCAGCCCGATCACTCGACGACCCTGCGAGCCTTCCGCAGTACCGCCGGAGGGACCGCCGAACTGGCCGGCACCTCGGCCACCACCACCGTCTCGCTCATCGAACTCGGCCCCCTGACCTCTGGCGTCACCTACGAGTTCTGGCTCGTCGGCCACAACTCCCAAGGCGACGGGCCGCAGAGCAACCACGTCTCGCACGTCGCGACGTGAGAATCGGCGGCATCCATTGCCGTCCGCGAATCAGGAGCATCAAGGTCACGGCCTATGACAATTTCACCCATCCTGATTTCCAAATGAGTTGCGGCCCCTTTGTTCCGTGTGATTTCCAAATGAGTTGCGGCCCCTTTGTTCCGTGCTGCGGCTCGGCGGGTATGTTTGCCTTCCAAGTCGGTATTCACGACGCGTCCCCACGGGAGGAATTCCTTGAGGTTTCTGTTCCGTGGAATCGGACATCGGCTGTCGCATCGCAAAACCTCGGTAAATTCAGTCCAATGATCGCCATGACCACCCTCGAACGCCACCTTGAAGAGCAGTTGATCCAAGCATGACCAACGAAAACGTCTCCGACCTCTCCTACGCCGACACGCTCTGGAAAGCCGCCGACGCTCTTCGCGGGCAGGTCGATGCCGCCGAGTACAAACACGTCGTCCTCGGTCTGCTCTTCCTCAAATACATCTCCGATAGCTTTCAGTCGCGGCGGGATGAACTGGAAGCCGAGCTGACCAAGGACGGCATCAAGGGGAAGCAGCTCGAAAAGCTCCTCGAATCCCGCGACGAGTACACCGCCGAGCGAGTCTTCTGGGTTCCGCCCGAGTCGCGCTGGCCCAACCTGCAGAACCAGGCGACCCGTTCCGACATCGCCACGCTGATCGACGACGCCATCCTCGCCGTCGAGCGTGACAATCCGAACATCAAATCGAAACTCCCGCGCGACTACGCCCGCCGAGGCATCGAGCCGATCAAGATGAAGGGGCTGATCGACCTCATCGCCGGCATCGGCTTCAAAGGGGCGCGCGACAAAGCCCGCGATACGCTCGGCCGGGTCTACGAATACTTCCTCGGCAAATTCGCCGCCGCCGAAGGGAAGCTCGGTGGCGAGTTCTACACCCCGCGCTCCGTTGTCCGCGTGCTGGTCGAGATGCTCGAACCCTACGCCGGGCGCGTCTACGACCCCGCCTGCGGCTCCGGCGGCATGTTCGTCCAGTCCGAAAAGTTTGCCGAAGCCCACGGCGGCAACAGGACCGACGTCTTCATCTTCGGCCAGGAGTCCAACCCCACGACGCGGCGACTGGCGCACATGAACCTCGCCATCCACGGCATCGAAGCCAACTCTGGTCGCCATGCTTGTCCTGAAACGATCTGTCGTCACACAACGACCTTTGGAGCATTGAAGGCCCTATGAGCGATCCCAACCTGTCGTCCTTCATCTGGTCCGTCGCTGATTTACTGCGAGGTGACTACAAGCAGTCCGAGTACGGCAAAGTCATCCTGCCGTTCACCGTGCTGAGGCGGCTGGATTGCGTGCTGGAAGCGACCAAGCCTGCTGTGCTGGCAGAGTTGGCTATCCGCGAGAAGGCCAAGCTGAACCCGGAGCCGTTTCTGTTGAAGAAGTCGGGGCAGCTTTTCTTCAACACGTCGCCGCTCGACATGAAGAAGCTGATGGGGGATCAGGACCACATCAAGGAAAACCTGTTCGCGTACATGCAGGCGTTTTCGCCCGCCGTGCGAGACATCTTTGAATCCTTCGACTTCCACACGCAGATTGACCGATTGGCCAAGTCTGGGTTGCTGTATCTGGTCAGCGAAAAATTCGCCAACATCGACCTGCACCCGGAGACCGTCAGCAACGCGCAGATGGGAGCGGTGTTCGAGGAACTGATTCGCAAGTTCGCGGAAATCTCCAACGAGACGGCCGGGGAACACTTCACTCCGCGCGAAGTCATTCGGCTGATGGTAAATCTGCTGTTCATCGAGGACGACGCGGCGCTGACCAAGCCGGGCGTCGTGCGGTCGATCTACGATCCAACGGCGGGGACCGGGGGCATGTTGTCGGTCGGTGGCGAACATCTCGCCGACCTGAACCCGGACGCTCGGCTGGTGATGTATGGGCAGGAGTTGAACCCGGAGTCCTACGCGATCTGCAAGGCCGACATGCTCATCAAGGGGCAGGACATCGCCAACATCATCTTCGGCAACACGCTGTCGAACGACGGGCTGCCGGGGAAGCAATTCGACTACATGCTGTCCAATCCACCGTTTGGCGTGGAGTGGAAGAAGATCGAATGTAGCAGGCACATTCCATGTGCCGTTGCCAGCGGAGTGGTGCCATGGCGGCAGTGAATGAAGTCTGGGCAGACGGCACATGGAATGTGCCTGCTACTGTCAGTGACGGCTCGCTGCTGTCTCTGCTGCACCTGATTTCCAAGATGCGACCGGCCAAGGATGGCGGCAGCCGCTTCGGCATCGTCTTGAACGGCTCGCCGCTGTTCACCGGCGGAGCGGGATCGGGCGAGAGTGAAATCCGCCGCTATGTGCTGGAGAACGATCTCGTTGAAGCGATCATCGGGCTGCCCACCGAATGTTCTACAACACCGGCATCAGCACCTACATCTGGATCGTCAGCAACCGCAAGCCGGATCATCGCAAGGGCAAGCTGCAGCTTATTGACGCCAGCAGCTTCTGGCAGAAGATGCGGAAGAGTCTGGGGAGCAAGCGAAAAGAACTCAGCCCGGAGCACATCAAGGAAATCACCCGGCTGTTTGGCGATTGTCAGGAAGCCAGCCTCGTCGATGGCAAGATTGTGAGCGGCAAGGCGCTAGCCGCCGGTTCTTCCAACGCCGCCACTTCCGCCGGTCCTATCGCCACAAACACACCGGCGGCTAGCGCCAATGGCACTGACTTTAGATTTGGCGTTCGGGTAGGTCGTTTTTCGGTTTGCGTTTTTTGAATTGTGACGATTTCGGGCGTTGATGGTACGCCTCACGTTCGTAGGAGCGGCCGGGACGGTTCGGAAGTTTGTCTTTCATCGCGTAGTGCAGCGCCCTTTGAAAGGCATGACGCCAGGTCGCGGCGGTTGAGAAGAGCTTCGTCAATAAGAACATCTTGAACGTCGTCAAGACGCGCTTGAAGCTCAAGCGCCGAGACGCCACTCCGGCCTGTTGAGCCGCCTCGCGCCGAAAGTCGCTGACCAGGTTGTACGCCACCAAGGACATCCACAGTTCCTTGTGAAACATCTCGACGCTCCGCACACGCATCGTCTCGGCTTTCAGGACCACCTTGAAGTTGCGAATGTCAATCTCCGCATCGCCGCGGTGGCGATACAGCTCCGACAGCTCGGCCGCATTCTCCGACAGGCTCGTGACCAGATACAGACTCAGCGAGTCATGCAGGCGGATCTCATGCAGTCTCACATCAAGGGCCGCGTCTTTCGCCAGTTCGGGATGACTTAGGCGATCCTTTCCGCTGGGACGCCACGTCAGCTCGTAGGTCTGGCAATCCTCCTGCTGTTTGACGAGTCGCGCTTTGGCAACCATCGCGTTGAAACGCGAAGCGGTCAGACGCAACAGAAAGTCGTGGCCGGTCTCCTGGGCCTCATTCGCCACCGCGTAGATGCCAAATCCGGCATCGCCCATGACGACGCTGTCCTGAGGCAATTGCAGGAACAGATTGCGGACCAGAGCGGTCTCGGAGACGGCGTTCTCGCCATACATGGCCCCGATCTCAGGGAGCACCGCCACACCACTTTCGAGTTCAAACGCCACGGCCAAGAGTGCCACGGGAAAGGCCCCTTCGCCATGCTGATTCGAAGCTGGCGGAAACTCTTTTCGCAATGCGGGCTCGGGCGCGAGCGTCATGGTCGTGCCGTCGAAAAAGTAGACCCGCCGGTCCAGCAACGAGGGAGTGGTCGCGTCGATGAGCGCTTGACTGACTTTCCGCGTGAGCCATTGGGCCGCTTCCAGTGGCAGTCGCTTTCTCGCTTTGGCATAGCCGCCGGAGTCACTGGAGAGTGTCTTTTCGGTGACGCGTTTATTGATGGGAAGAATGCTGGGCATGGTTTCCAGCAGCACCTTGACGGCCGCTTCGAGCGACTTATCCGGGCACATCCGCTGATAGAGCAGCATCAACAACACCACGCTGTTAATAAAGACGGCGTTCCCTCTCAGGGGATATTCCTGATCGAGTTC
>JBJXEX010000081.1:0-37287 GCA_046156195.1 Planctomycetaceae bacterium
GGGTCTGGCATTTCGGAAATTCGAAATTGGCCCCAGCCAATTCCGAAATTCCGAAGTGCCTGACCCCAATTCTCGTGAGTCTCTTTGTTCACAGAGTTCACTTCGCGTTCTTTGCGACCTTCTGTTCGAAACGGTGTTTGGAACAGAAGGTCGCAAAGAACGCAGAGTGAGACAAAGGATTGTTGAACAACCTGTGAAACAGTCTTGAATTTTGGTTGCGGCTCCGCCGGGCCAAGCTCTTCGCTTCTCTGCGGTAAGAGTGACGAGAACTCTGTTTTTACCGCAGCGGCATCGGGGGTCGGGTGTGCGAATTTCAGAAATCGCCGGTGTGAGCTTGGGACGTGGCAAAATCGCAGACGGCGATTTCTGAAATTCGCACACCCGATCCCGCGTTCACACATCGGTCATCCCTGCGTTGCTCGCACGGATGGCAAGGCCGAGGCACGGATGAGGAGGCGTCGGTCGAATCACGACGCTCCGGTCGCTCGCTTCCCAATCGCGATCGGATCGCGGCGGCACATCGGTTTGTCGAATTGAATCTGCACGACGCCGGTGTACCGCTCGTCGAACGACGCTTCGCAGTAGCAGAGGTAGTAATCCCACAGCCGAATGAAGCGGTCGGGATATCCGAGTGCTCGGACCTCATCGAGCCGTTCGTGGAATCGGCGTCGCCAATGACGCAGCGTTTCGGCGTAGTGCGTCCCGAAGTCCTCGGCGTGGACGAATCGCAGATCGGTCGCACGCGTGATCGACTCGAAGATCGAACCCATCGACGGCACGCACCCGCCGGGAAAGACGTAACGCTGAATGAAATCGACCGACTTCAAATACTGAGCGAAACGCTGATCCGGCATCAGAATCCCTTGCAGCACGAATGAGCCGTCGGGCTTGAGCAGTTCGCTGCACTTGCGGAAGTAGGTGTCGAAGTAGCGATAGCCGACCGCTTCAATCATCTCGATCGAGACCAGCTTGTCGAACTGGCCAGAGAGGTCTCGATAGTCTTGCAGCAGGAGCGTGACTCGATCGGACAGGCCCGCGTCGGCGATCCGTTGCCGCGCGACATCGAACTGCTGTTGCGAGATCGTCGTGGTGGTGACTCGGCAGCCGTAGTTTTGGGCCGCGTGCAGGGCGAGTCCTCCCCAGCCGGTGCCGATCTCCAGCAGATGGTCGCTCGGCTTGAGGTCGAGCTTGCGGCAGGCGCGGTCGATCTTCTCAACCGAGGCGTCGTGCAGCGTGCTGGTCGGCGTCAGAAAGATGCCGCTGGAATATGCGAGCGTCTCGTCGAGCCAGAGCCGGAAGAAGTCGTTGCCCAGATCGTAATGGGCGTGAATGTTTCGCCGACTTCCCTCGCGGCTGTTGGCGTGCCACCAGTGATACAACCGATTGACGACCGCAAAGCAGCGCGACAGGCCGCGATCCATCCGGTCGGTCAGAGCGATGTTTCTCAGGAAGATCCGAAACAGTGCGGTGAGATCGTCGCAGTCCCAATCACCGCGTAAGTACGACTCGGCGACCGAGAGGCTGCCTCCCAAGACCGCATGACGGAAGAAACTCCCGGCTCGGATCGTCAGGGTCGCCTGCAAGTCGGCGGGAGACCCGAGCGCGGTCTCACCGACCGCATCGCGGAGCGTCAATTGCCCGCCGCGCAGGCCCTGGAGTTGATTGGTCAGCACTCGCCGGGCGAGGCCATTCACAAAACCGAACGACGAGGGAGACGATCGCTCGGCAGCGAGGGTGACACTCATCAGAGATGAACTCCATTCTTCAAGTTTGAGGTAGCCGCACTCGCGAGAGTGCGGGCGGCCCGCGTTCTGGCGAACGCAGCTACACGACGGGCCCGCGTTCTGGCGAACGCGGCTACCGAATTTAAGTTGTCGTTTTCGGATGCGGCACGAAGGGGACTCGTTTCCGCCACAGCCGAAACGCTTGCCAGTAGATGCCCGCGAATACTTGAACGGTCAGCAACGGATATCGCAACAGTACGCGGACTCGTTGCCAGCCGGTCAGCGGAATTCGGCGAAGAGCCAGCGTCGCGTCGAACAGTTTTCCGGCGGCGGTGTGATTCTCGATGTGGACCGCCAGTCGCTCGCCCGGTTCGCTCAGCTTCCAGCGATAGGTCATGTCCATCGCCATGAACGGCGAGACGTGAAACACTTTGGCGGTCTCAGACGTCAGCGGCGATGTCCCCTCGCCGCCGCGCCAGTCGAGCACATAGCAATGCTGCTCGTTCCAGGGCGTGTTGTTGACCTCGGCGACGACCGTCTCGACGCGCTGGCCGGACTCGTCGAAAAGATAATAGATGCAGATCGGATTCATCTCGAAGCCGAAGTACCGAAAGCTGGTCAGCAGTCGAATCGGCCCGCTCGGCTGCCGGCCGGTGCGCTGTTCGACGAGATTACGCACAGCGGTGTCGAGCGGCACGGTCGGATCGCCGAGATGATCCTCACGACGAAACCGCGCGACGGCTGGCCAGCGCGAAGACCACAAACCGCGACGGCCGAAGAGCATCTCCAACTCGGCCAGATCGACGTAGACCAGGAACAGCCGATAGCGAAAAGCGTGCTCGACCGGAGTGAGTCTCCGGTGATCGACGGTTCCTTCGTAGAGGCAGGAGTGGGTCATGGTGATTGTGAATCGTGAGATCAGGCGATCGGCAGGAGTTAAGTAACCCGAAGCGTCAGCGAGGGTCGTCAAACACTCCCTCGCTGACGCTTCGGGTTACATCGGCGGTCGGCCGGTCAGGGCGTCGCAGACGGCGAGGGCACTGTTCACGCCGTCTTCGTGAAACCCGTTGCCCCAATACGCTCCGCAAAACGACGTGCGGTTGACGTTCAGCACTTCTCGATGCCGAGCCTGCATGGCCGCTCGGCGAGTCGTGAAGATCGGGTGATGGTACTCGAACTGGCCGAGCACTTTTGCCGGGTCGATCCGATCGTCGCTGTTGAGCGTCACGCAGAACGTGTGCTTCGAGCGAATGTGCTGGAGGATGTTCATGCAATAGCTGACGGTCGCGTGAGCAGTCGGCTCGGCGGGGATCTGATAATTCCAACTCGCCCAAGCGAGCCGGCGTCGCGGCAACAGCGATTCGTCGGTGTGCAGGACGGCGCTGTTCCGCTCATACGGAAACGCGGAGAGCAATTCCCGCTCGGTCGGCGACGGGTCGGCGAGCATTCGCAAGGCTTGATCGCTGTGACACGCGAAGATGACGTGATCGAAGCGTTCGGCGGTTTGCCCGCGCGGGGTGACGTCAACGCCGTCCGCCGAGCGACGCACGATCTCGATTGGCGTGTTGAGCCGGACTCGATCTTGAAATCGGGGCAGCATCGCGGCGACGTAGGTTCGCGAGCCTCCGACGATCACACGCCACGTCGGTCGATGCCGCACGCTGAGCAATCCGTGATTGCGATAGAACTCGACGATGAAGCGGATCGGAAACTCGGCGAACGTGCCGGTCGGACAGGACCAAATCGCGGCTCCCATCGGCAGCAGGTATTGGTCGGCGAACTCGCGCGAGTAGCGATGTTTCGTGAGGAACTCGCCGACGGTCATCGGGTCATCGGCCGGGCGGCTGAGGACCAGTTCCGGCCCCTCGCGGTTGAAACGCAGGATGTCGCGGATCATCCGATGAAAGCTCGGCCGAAACAGATTCAATCGCTGGGCGAACAGGCCGTTGAGCGACGAGCCGTTGTATTCCAACCCGGTGCGGTCGCAGCGGACGCTGAAGCTCATCGAGGTTGGCTGCGAAGCGATCCGCAGTTCGTCCAGCAGCGCGATGAAATTCGGATAGGTCCAATCGTTGAAGACAATGAAGCCGGTGTCGATGACGTGCCGCTCGCCGCCGAGTTCCACATCAACGGTGTGCGTGTGCCCGCCGAGATAATCGTTCGCTTCAAAGAGCGTGATCTCGTGATGTTGGCTCAGCCGATAGGCGGCAGTCAGTCCGGAAATCCCGGCTCCGATGATGGCAATTCGCATGGTGGCGGAGTCTAGCGGCGAGGGGTCGGGTGTGCGATTTTCAGAATTCGCCGTCAACGATTTGGGAAGTGGAGGAGTCGCACACGGCGAATTCTGAAAATCGCACACCCGACCCCGGACCAACTACACTTCAAGGTATGACTCGAAAATCGAAATCCGAATACTGGCAGCAGTCGCGACTGCCGTGGCCGTCGCTGGTCTTCTTGATGCCGATGCTGGTCGCCTACGAGGTCGGCGTGTTGTGGATCGGCGGAGCGAATGCGGTGCGGGTTCGCAGCGGTGCCGATCTCTGGCTGCGCGGTGGGCTGGACGCGATCGGCTTGGGAGTGGACTGGCTGCCGTCGGTCTTGGTCGTGCTGGGTTTGCTCGTGTGGCAATGGGTTGAGCGGCATCCGTGGCGTGTTTCGTGGGAAACGCTCGCCGGGATGTTTGCCGAAAGCGTCGTCTTCGCGTTTCTACTCTTGCTGATCGGGCAGTTGCAAAGCCTCGTATTTTCGGCGGCGCAAGTGGCATCGTCGGGCATTGAGGCCAGCGTTCCGCCGGCAGCATTTTTCTCCGCCGCCGATTCCGGGGACACGCTCCGCGAACTCCAACTGCGAGTGGCGATGGCGATTCCTTTCATCGGTGCGGGGATCTACGAGGAAGTCCTGTTCCGCTTGGCCTTGTTGCCGCCCATGACCGCCGTGTTGCGACAGCCAGCGCTGTTACGACGATGGGCCACGCCCCTGGCGGTGTTGATCACGAGCCTGCTGTTCTCCGCCGCTCATCATGCCGGGCCGTCGGGCGAGCCGTTTGATCTGTTCCGCTTTTGCTTCCGAACGCTGGCGGGCGGCCTCTTCGCGGTGCTGTTCGTGCAACGTGGCTTCGGGATCACGGTCGCCAGTCACGCTCTGTACGACTTGCTGGTTGGCGTGCTGCTGGTCGAATGAATTGCCTTTGACGGCCTCGCCCAAAAGTTGGATCATGCCCGCGCGAACAACTTCGCCCTCTCTCAGGAGCACTCGCCATGTCCTCCGAACAACCTTCCGCCGTAGAAACCGATCCGCGCTTTCCGAGCGGCCGCTGGCTGGGATTCTGGCTCGACGCCCGTATGCCCGGACGACACCAAATGGAGCTGGACCTGACGTTTCGCGACGGAGTGCTCACCGGCGATGGCCGTGACATCATCGGCGAGTTTCTGTTTAACGGCCGCTACGAATTGGAAGAGGGCAACTGCGATTGGATCAAGCAGTACATTGGCCAACACTCGGTCGGCTATCGTGGTTTCAACGAGGGCAAAGGGATTTGGGGCACCTGGGAGGTCCGCTTCCAATCAGCACGTTTTACCGGCGGCTTCCATATCTGGCCGGAGGGCATGGCCGATCCCACGCAGACCGATCTCAAAGTGGAAGCCGACGCGCCGCTCGATTGGGAGTCCCTCGACGATGACGCGCTGTTCGGAGAACTCGAAACCGCGGGCATCGCGATCGAATAGACCGTCAATCTTCGGTCACTCGCCCCGCTGACCTTGCGTCAGCGGTTTACGGGTTTCTGCGCTACAAGCATTCGGAACCCGGTGAAGTAGAAGTAAGAGGGAAGTAAGAGTAGCGAAAAAACCCACGAGCCACTGAGGCAAGCTCAGTGGGGGAGCTTGATTGAGAGTTTAATCTTCGCTCTTGGGAGGCGGCGCATTCACGCGATTCATCGCCTCAGAGATGCCAGAGCGGACCCACAACTCAGCGCCGCTGGCCGCACAGACGATCGCGTGTTCGATCTCCGGCAGTTCCGACTTCGCGAACCGCGACAGCACGAAGTCCGCCGAATCCATCTGACCCGGAGGCCGGCCAATCCCGATCCGCAGCCGAGCAAACGCATCCGTCCCTAATTGCTGCTTGATGTCGCGCAGCCCTTTCTGGCCTCCATCGGAACCCGACGCGCGCATCCGCAATAGGCCCAACGGCAAGTTCAGGTCGTCCGAGATCACCAGCAGATCCGCCGGACCAAGCTGAAAGAATTCGAGACACTGCCGCACGCTTCGTCCGCTGAGATTCATAAACGTCAGCGGCTTGAGCAACCACAACTTCTCGCCGTGGAGTTCCAGTTCCCACGTCTCCGCCTCGAACTTGATGCGCGACTTGGGCAGAGCATGACGGCGCACCAACTCGTCGATCACGTCATACCCGACGTTGTGCCGAGTCCGCGCGTAACGATCTCCGGGATTGCCCAAACCGACGATGACCTTCATGGAACTCTTCTCTCCGATTCAAAAGATCGACCGGCAAGCAGAGTAGCAAATGGACCTCGCCGAACCGACCGACGCGACACGCATAAGACAAAGTTGGAATGCGTCGAGCGACTGATGCTCGTCTTTCATCATCCGTGTGTGAGCCGATCCGTGTGCGCAGAGGTTTCTCGAACGGACTGCGCACACGGATCGCCTCACACACGGATGAATCAAAACAGGCCCGACGAATCGAGGGAGACGACGACTGAGGGGATCGAATTCGCCATTCCCAAAGTCGCCCAGCGTGGCGGTTGGCGATGAAGTCGGACGCTGCCTACCATGCCGCCCCGTGCGAGTCCCTCGTACACGGCCGAGAGCCGATGGCCGTTGGCCGAAAGCCGTTATCCCACCCCTTGCCCCGCCGTTGGAGCACTCACCCATGAATCGTCGCTCGTTGTCTGCCGTTTGCTACGGAGCCGCTGTTGTCACCACGCTGTCCCTGTTCGGATTTGCCTCTGCCGCCGAGCCGAAATTTGACAGCAAAGTCGTCACCGCTTCGACCAAAGGACACGCGGTCGAGATCGACCTCGATCTCGCGGGAGCCAAGTCGCTGTTCCTCGTCGCGAGCGACGGCGGCGACGGCTTCGGCTGCGATTGGGCTGACTGGGCCGAGCCGCGATTCGTCGGAAAGGACGGCAAAGAAACGAAGCTCACCGAGCTGAAGTGGAAGGACGCCTCGACCGGGTTCGGCGAAGTGAAGGTCAACGCGAACTGTGGCGGCGACGGGCTGAGCATCGACGGCAAGAAGGTTGAGTACGGCATCGGCACGCACGCGAACTCGGTGATCGAGTTTGCTCTGCCGGACGGACATAGCTTCACGAAGTTCAAAAGCCGAGCGGGACTCGATAGCCACGGGACGAATCAAGGTTGTGGCTCGACCGTGCGGTTTCTTGTCTTCACCGACAAGCCCGATCCGAAGTTCCTCGTGGCCTCCAATGGCGGCAGCCCACAGAGCGGCATCGGCAGTCGCGATCCGAAGGACGCGGTCAAAGGACTCGACGTCGCCGAGGGACTTGAAGCGACGTTGTTCGCGTCTGAAGCCAGCAATCCGGCGATGCTCAATCCGACGAGCATCGACATCGACCATCTCGGCCGAGCCTGGGTGTGCGAAGTCGTGAACTATCGGCATCGCAACGGCGAGCGGAAGGAAGGGGATCGCATCCTGATTCTCGAAGACACCGACGGCGATGGCGTCAGCGACAAGCAGACCGTCTTCCATCAGGGCAAAGACGTGGATTCGGCTCACGGCATTTGCGTGCTGCCGTTTGTGGTGCACGCGGCTCGCGTGCAACCCAACCAAAAAGAAAAAGAAACCGACGCACGCGAGCCGCGTGCGCCACAAGCACAGGCCAAATTCGGCTACCAAGTCATCATCTCGGCCAACGACAACGTCTTCTCGTTGTTCGATGATGACGGTGATCTCAAGGTCGATCGCAAGGAAATTCTCTTCACCGGCATCGGCGGCACGCAGCACGATCACGGCATTCATGCGTTTCATTTCGGGCCAGACGGAAAACTGTATTTCAACTTCGGCAACAGCGGGAAGCAGATCAAGGACAAGGACGGCAAGCCGATCATCGACCTGGCCGGCAACGAGGTGAACGACAGCAAGTCGCACTATCAAGAGGGGATGGTTTTCCGCTGCAACATGGATGGCTCCGAGTTTGAAACGCTCGGCTGGAACTTCCGGAACAACTGGGAGATCGCCGTCGATAGTTTTGGTTCGCTGTGGCAGAGCGACAACGACGACGACGGCAACAAGGGGGTGCGGATCAACTTCGTGATGGAGTTCGGCAACTACGGCTACAAGGACGAGCTGACTCGCGCGGGCTGGCAGTCGCCGCGGACGAACATGGAGACCGAGATTCCGCTGCGTCACTGGCATCTGAACGATCCGGGCGTGGTGCCGAACCTGCTGCAAACGGGAGCCGGTTCGCCGACGGGCATCGTGGTTTATGAAGGGGACTTGCTGCCGGAGGTGTTTCGCAATCAGGTGATCCACTGCGACGCCGGGCCGAACGTGGTGCGGGCCTACCCGGTGAAGAAGTCGGGAGCGGGCTACACCGCCGAGACGGTCAACCTGCTGACGGGAGCTCGCGACAACTGGTTCCGGCCGAGCGACGTGTGCGTGGCTCCGGACGGTTCGCTGCTGGTGGCCGACTGGTACGACCCCGGCGTGGGGGGCCACCGCATGGGCGACGCCGACAAAGGCCGCCTCTTCCGAGTCGCTCCGCCGAAGTCCCCCTACGGAAAGTTCCCGAAGGCCGACGTCAGCACCGTCGAGGGCGCGATCGCCGCGCTGAAAAGTCCCAACGAAGCCACGAGGTATCTCGCTTGGACCGCGCTCAACGAGATGGGAAAGAAGGCGAGGCTTGATGCCTTGGAGGGCATGTTCCACGTCGTGGGGAGGGTGGACCCGAATCCGCTACATCGCGCGCGTGCTCTTTGGATTTTGTCAAAGCTCGCCGACAAGGAACTCGCGCAGTCTTTCGTAATGATTGGTCTGGCGGACAAATCCGAAGACGTTCGATTGGCCGCAATAAGAGCTGCTCGTGAACTTCGAATTGAAGAGTTCTTTGTGAGTTGTTTGGAGCACGCCGCGAAAGATCCCTCCCCACAAATCCGCCGAGAATGCCTCGTCTCCTTGCGACACTTGAAGTCGCCGAAGAAAGCTGAACTCTGGGCGAAGCTCGCGATGCAGCACGACGGCAAGGACCGTTGGTATCTCGAAGCCCTCGGCATCGGCGCGGGCAACGATTGGGATGCGTGCCTCATGGCGTACTTGAAACATCCGGCTCGAGCAACCGCACCGGCTGGAACCGATCCGGCATTCATTGAAGTCATGAAGTCAAAGCGTGCCGCATTCCTCGATATTCTGTGGCGGTCTCGCTCTGGGATGACTCCCGAATTGCTCGCTAAGGTCGTCACTGATCCGAGCACGCCAGCCAGTGACGCGCCGCGTTACCTCCGCGCGTTCGACTTCCTCCCCGCGAGCAAAGAGAAGGACGACGCGCTGGTGCAGCTCGCGTTCGCGACCAGCGGCGACGAGCCGAAGGTGGCCCTGGTCTCGGCCGAGGCTCTCAACCGGCTGAAGGGCTTTGACGTCTCGAAGAACGAGCCGCAAAAGGCCGCGCTGAACCGCGTCCTCGATTCGCTCAAAGGCCAGCCGCAGTTCCTCACGCTGGTCGAGAAGTTCAACGTCACCGACCGCTACCCCGATCTGCTCGCCCTGGCTCAGGCCAAGCCCGATGACCAAATCGGCATCGACGCCATCCGCGTGTTGTTGAACAAGGGGGCGCAGGAGTTGTTGATGGGGGCGCTCGTGGGAAGAAGAAGCCCGGGTTCTCCAAGAAGCGAGGCTTCTAAGGCCGACGCCGCCCGCGCCGCACTCGCGACGGCGACCGCGTTGTCGAATTCCGGTGACGGTGCGGCTTCGCCGTTGTTGTTGCCGATCGTGACAAGTGAAAATTTTCCCGCTGACATTCGCCGACAGGCCATCAAGGGAGCCGCTCGCACGAAACCCGGAGCCACCGAAATCCTGAAGCTCGCCGAGGCGAAAGCGTTCGACGAAACCTTCGCGCCGGCCCTGGCCGCGGCACTCTCGTCGGCTCCGCTCGACGCGGCTCAGCAGAAGCTCGTCGCGACGCTCTTCCCCGCCCCCGCCGGCAAAGACGCCAAACCGCTCCCGCCCCTGACCGAACTGGCCAAGCTCAAAGGGAACGCCGGCAACGGAGCCAAACTGTTTGCCTCCGGCATGACCGCCAAGTGCAACAACTGCCACATCGTCAACAACCAAGGCAAAGACGTCGGCCCCAACCTCAGCGAGATCGGCACGAAGCTCAGCCGCCAAGCGATGTGGGAGTCAATCATCTACCCCAGCGCGGGCATCAGCCACAACTACGAAACCTACACCGCCGCCCTGAGCGACGGCACCGTCTTCACCGGCCTGCTCATCAGCGAAACCGCCGACGCCGTGACGCTCCGCAACGTCGAAGCGATTACGAAAACAATCCCCAAGAAGAGCCTCGAAGAACCAATCGTCAAACAAAAGATCTCGCTGATGCCCGCCGACTTGGCCAAGACGCTGAGCCTCGAAGAGATGAGCGACATCGTCGAGCACCTGATGACGCTCAAAAAGAAATGAGATTGAGATGCCTCAACTGTTGGGCATTCACATTGAGAATTATCGGTCGCTGGCCGACGTGACGCTGGGGCAAGTGGCTCACGGCGAGGGAGAACCACTTCCCCCGCTCATGTGCTTCATCGGGCCCAACGGGAGCGGCAAGTCAACACTACTCGACGCATTCGGCTTTCTGGGAGACTGTCTCGCTCAGGGAGTCGAGTCTGCGTGCGATCAACCGCAGCGCGGTGGTTTTGCGCGACTCCGAACCCAGGGACGCACCGATCCGATCCGTTTCAGTCTGTATTTTCAGCAGGCAACCTCTCGTCGTGGGAGTCCCTCTTCGCCGATCACCTACACGTTCGAGATTGGAGAGGAACGTGGCGTTCCCATCGTGCTCAGCGAGCGTCTTCGACAGCGGCGAAGGGGCATGAAGGTTGGAAAACCGTATTCGTTCTTGCGTTTGGAACGGGGCAAAGGTGACGTCTGGGCGGGCGATCAAACCGAAGCCGAAGAAGGAGCCGCCTCGGATCGTATCGAGCTTGCTGATTTGTCGCGGCTGGCCATCACGACTCTGGGTCAGTTGACCGAGCATCCGCGAATCGTGGCGCTCCGGCAGTACATCGAGAATTGGTATTTGTCGTACTTCGTCCCCGGCGACGCTCGCCAGCTCCCGTTTACCGGTGCCCAAAAACACCTCGATCGGACGGCGGGCAACCTCGGAAACGTCGTGCAATATCTGCAACGAAATCATGCGGAGAGATTTCAGCGAATTCTCAAACGAATTGCTCAGCGGATTCCGGGCATTCAAAAAATCGAACACGCGACAAGTCCTGATCGCCGGCTGCTGTTGAAGTTCAACGAGCGCGGCTACACCGACCCGTTCTTTCAAAACAGCATGTCGGACGGCACTCTGAAAATGTTCGCGTATTTGCTGTTACTCGAAGACCCGGAACCGCACTCGTTTATCGGAATCGAGGAGCCGGAAAATGGTCTTTATCACAAGTTGCTGTCGCGCCTCGCCCGCGAATTTCGCGATCACGCCATCCGATCGCAGCGCCAAATTCAGATGCTTGTCACCACGCACTCACCGTACTTCGTCGATGCACTCGCGCCGACTCAGGTTTGGCTGCTGGAAAAGGATGACATTGGCTTCACTCAAGCCACACGCACGGCCGACATGCCGCAAATCAAAGAACTGACCGCTGAGGGCATTCCGCTGGGCAGCTTGTGGTACAGCAACCACTTCGAGGAGCGGCTCAAGTCATGAGATTACACATTCTCGTTGAAGGCCCATCCGAAGAATCGTTTCTCAATGCGTGGCTGCCTCGATTTCTTCCCAGCCAGCATTCGTTCCAGATCGTCACTCATCAAGGAAAAGGAAGACTTTCCGGAGATCTCGATGGAAAGCCCAAACCGGATCAGCGGGGACTGTTGGACCAACTGCCAGCAAAACTTCGAGCCTATAACAAGGCCTTGAACCCCGACACCGATTGTGTGCTGGTACTGATCGATGCCGACGACGAACCGTGCCACGAATTGAAGAAGCGGATCATCAAGGCTTTAAGACATTGTGCTCCGGGAATTGCCAAAGCGACGCTCATTCGTATCGCTGTGGAAGAAGTCGAAGCCTTCTATCTGGGCGATCGCCGCGCGCTGAAGCTGGCGTTTCCAAGAACCGCCAAGCTCCAAAAACTGAATGCGTACCAGCAAGACAGCGTTTGCGGCACATGGGAACAATTTCAAGACGTGATCGGAGCCACGTTTGAGGACAAGGTCGCATGGGGAGAAAAGATGGGAGAGGTTCTCGACACGAAATGGCCGAGCGTCAATGAGTCGATTTCCTTTCGCCACTTCTGCGCCGGAATCCTGTGGTTGACCGGTGAGGAAACAGATCGGTCGCTCCCCAAACCGAAAAGAAATCGAAGCTACACGGTTTCCTCCCGACGAATGCCTCGAAAGTGAGTTTGCCTTGAATCCGACCGAACGCCCGGAAGCCGAATTCAACCGTCGAAGTTTCTTGAGCAATGTTGTGACTGGTGCTGGAGTGCTCGCACTCGCAACCTCTGCCAATGTGACCTTCGCCGACCAAAAACGCTCACCGATCGTGGACACTCACGTCCATTGTTTCGCGGGAACGGCGGACGCTCGGTTCCCATATCACAAGGACGGCGCGTATCGGCCGGAGAAGGCTTCGACGCCCGAAGACTTGCTGGACTGCATGAAGCAGGCCGGCGTGGACTTCACCGTCATCGTGCATCCGGAGCCGTATCAGGACGACCATCGCTATCTCGAACACTGCTTGGAAGTCGGCAAAGGAAAACTCAAAGGGACATGCCTGTTCTTCGCCGGCCGACCGAACAGCATTCGCGACATGACCGCGCTCGTGAAGCGACAACCGGGCAAGATCGTCACATTGCGAATTCACGCCTACGCACCGGATCGCCTGCCGCCGTTCGGCAAGCCGGAACTGCGCGAACTCTGGAAAGCGGCCAGCGAACTGGGCCTCGCGATCCAACTGCATTTCGAGCCGCGACACGCTCCCGGCTTTGAACCGCTGATCCAAGAGTTCTCCAGGACACCGGTCATCATCGACCATCTCGGCCGCCCATTGCAGGGGACTCCGGAAGAGCACGATCGCGTCGTGAAGTGGTCGCAGTTCGAGAATACCGTGATGAAGCTCTCGTCGATCCCGCTCACGCGAACGTACCCGCATCGCGACGTCGAGCCGATCATCCACACGCTCGTCAAAGCCTTCGGCCCCGACCGCCTGATCTACGGCGGCTGCTGGGGTGAAGGGAGCACCGGCGAGTCGTATCGCGCGACTATCGAACGAGTGCGTGCGTTCGTTTCAGACCTGTCGGCCGCCGATCAAGCGAAGGTTCTCGGCGGCAATGCGGCGCAGCTCTTCGGATTTGTTTGACGTTAAGACGTGAGCGAACGGCCGGTGACCCGCTATGGCCAATTCGTCTGATTTCGTCGCGAAGTTTTCATTCGGCTTCGTTGCCGCAGTGCCAGAATGACCGCGAGCGACAAGGCGGCGAGGGCAACTCCGAGCGCGAAATGGAACTTGAATTCCCGCGTGCCGAGCAAACCATTCTCCGGATCGCGTGCAACAGGTTCCTTGGCATAGAGCCGATGGAATTCCGCGTCCGCGTCCAGGCCCGCCTGAATCCAACCGATCTCTTGGGCTTTCAATTCGGCGTACCATTTTTCGGCGTCGGCCAGTTGAACTTTGAAATCCTTTTCCAGATCGGCCAATTCGAGTTGATCGGGGAGGGCTGTCTCAGGCGTCTGCCCTCGCAGAGCTTTCTCTGCCAGCCCTCGATAGCGCATCCGGGTCGTTTCCTCGTCCGCGAATTCGTAAGACGCTTTCAAATAACAACGAGCCGCCAGGTTCTTGGCATCGTTGGGCACCTCAAAACGATCGAGGTCCACCAGCAGGTCGCCCAGCGCTTCCAGGAGCAGAGGGTTGCCGTGATTGGCGAATCGCATCATTCCCAAAATGCCCTGCACCCCCTTCTGCGATTCCTCAAAGGAAAGTTGCTCGGTTCCGAGTTTCTGACTGAGAAAGACTCGGAAGTCTGTCGCGACGTTGTTCTCTTTCGCGGCCTCGATCGACTGTCGCAGAGGGAATTGAAGTTGTCCGTTGGTTCGCCGAGTCAACGCATACTCGACCAGCCACTTTTGATAGCGCTCGCGTCCGAAGTGAGCGTCCGGGTTGATCGCCAGTGCCTTGTCGATCAGGGGCAGCCCCAATTCGAAATCGCCCGCCAGGATGTGGAACGTGCCGTGATTAGAGTAAGTCTCGTACAAACCGGGCTGAATCTCTTCCTTGGCCTGAATCGTTTTGATCGCGAGGGCGTGCTGGCCGACCTTCTCGTAAGCCACGGCCAGATCATCGTGCAGCGCCAAGTTGGTGGGATCGGCCTTCAGCTTTTCCAACCGATCCTGGATGCGCCACTCGTAGAACTCCGGAGAATGTCGCAGGAACTTGCCCGTGATCAGTTCCAACGTCGAAGGAAATCGAGCACGTTCTTGTCGGAGCGTGTCCGAGTCCCACAGGCACGCCGCGGCAAACGCGGACATCCCAAACAGAGCCGTCACAGCGAGAATCAACCGGCAAGAAAACCTCATCGCAACCTCCTCGTCAGCCCGAGCTCACGATATCGACAACGACTCGGAGCACTAAGGCAACCTTCAATCCAACACGAATTCTTTCAAATACGTCTCCAGCGTTTGCTCGGTGGCATTCGGCTGGTCCTTCTTGAGCAGCACGAAGCGTTCGAGAACGAGCACGTCCATGTTGGTGGCCAGGAAGCAGCGGTAGGCGTGTTCGTGGTTCAGAACGATCGGTTCGCCGCGGACGTTGAAGCTGGTGTTGATGACAACCGGGCTGCCGGTCTGAGCCTCGAACGCTTTGAGCAAGCGGTAGTAGCGGCCGTGACGCTCGGCATCGACGGTTTGGATGCGGGCGGAGTTGTCGACGTGAGTCACCGCCGGGATACACGACCGCAGCTCTTTGAGCTTGTCGATGCCGGTCAGCTTCGGAGCGTTGGCCGGTCGTTGCGTGCGCTTCGACTCGCGGACGTTGGCGACGAGCAACATGTAAGGCGATGGCTCGTGCGGGCGCGTTTCAAAGTATTCAGCGACTCGCTCTTCGAGCACCGACGGAGCGAAGGGGCGGAAGGACTCGCGGAATTTGATTCTCACATTCATGGCGCTCTGCATCTGCGGGCTGCGTGCGTCACCGAGAATACTGCGGCTGCCGAGTGCTCGTGGGCCGAACTCCATGCGGCCTTGGACCCAGCCGACGACGTGCTCAGTCGCGATCAGGTTGGCGACATGATTGCAGAGTTCGGTTTCGTCTTCGATGAAGCGGTACTTCGCCCCCTTCGCATCGAGAAACGCGCGGATGTCCGCTTCGTCACAACACGGGCCGAGCAGCGAGCCGTGTTGCGAGTCACCCATGTAACCCGAAGCGTCAGCGAGGGAGTCATTCGCGCCAGTCCCTCGCTCACGCTTCGGGTTACATGGGCGGGGCTTATCGAGAAGTTGATGCCAGACGAATAACGCGGCTCCGAGTGCTCCGCCGGCGTCTCCGGCGGCGGGTTGAATCCATAAGTCCTCGAACGGGCCTTCGCGGAGGATGCGGCCGTTCGCCACGCAGTTGAGCGCGACGCCGCCAGCGAGACACAACTGCTTGAGGCCGGTGAGGGCCTGAACGTGACGCGACATCCGCAACAGGATTTCTTCCGTGACGACTTGGATGGACGCGGCCAGATCCATCTCGCGTTGAGTCAGCGGAGTTTCCGGTTGTCGTGGCGGGCCGCCGAAGAGTTGGTCGAACTTCTTCGACGTCATCGTCAGCCCTTGGCAATAGTTGAAGTACGACAGGTCCATGCGGAACGAGCCGTCCTCCTTCAAGTCGATCAGCTTCTCGCGAATGAGGTCGGCGTACTTGGGTTCGCCATAGGGAGCGAGGCCCATCAGCTTGTACTCGCCGGAGTTCACCTTGAAGCCGCAGAAGTAAGTGAAGGCCGAGTACAGCAGCCCCGGCGAATGCGGGAAGTGCATCTCGTGCGTCAGCCGCAACTGGTTCCCTTCACCGATACCGATGCTGGCGGTCGCCCATTCGCCGACGCCATCGACCGTCAGCACGGCGGCTCGCTCGAAGGGGGACGGATAGAACGCGCTCGCGGCGTGCGATTCGTGATGCTCGGTGAAGACGAATCGTTTCTCGTAGCCGGGGAGTTCTTTCCGCATCGCGCGCGGCAGATACAGCTTGTCCTTCAACCAGACCGGCATCGCTTTGACGAATGAACCGAAGCCGCTCGGCGCGTAGCCGAGATACGTCTCCAACAACCGATCGAATTTCAGCAACGGCTTGTCATAGAACGCGACGTAATCAAGTTGGCTCGGCGTGAGTCCCGCGGCGCTCAGGCAGTATTCGACAGCCAGTTTTGGGAATCGTTCGTCATGCTTCTTGCGCGAGAAGCGTTCTTCTTGTGCGGCCGCGACGATCTCGCCATCCACGACGAGGCACGCGGCAGAATCGTGATAGAAGGCGGACAGGCCGAGGATACTGGTCATGGTGGACGATTTTCGATTTTTGATTTTCGATTTTTGATTTTTGATTCAATCGCACACGGCAATGCACAATCAAAAATCGAAAATCAAAAATCGAAAATGAAAAAATTAGCTCCGACGAATGGGGGCGTACTCTAGCGAGTGACTCGGTCGCTCACAGCCTGTGCGACAAGGAGGCTCGTGCCTAAGATTCGCCCCTCTTTTGAACCAAATCCCTGCCAATTCCAGAGGGTGAATCATGTTTCCACTCAGCCGAATTTCCATTGCGATGCTCGTCCTGATTGCCACTGCGGCTTGGACCACAGCGGCTTGGACCACTGCGGCGTGGGCCGATGACGATGAGAAGAAGCCGATCCCCGCGACCGCCAATCCCACCGCTCCCGCCAATCAGCCCCCCGATCCCAACCTGTTGCCGGCACACGATGCGGCCCGCAACGAGGCCGATCAGGCGTACCGCCGAGGCGATCACAAGAAAGTGATTGAGTCCATGTCGGCAGTGCTCGCGCAGAATCCCAAAGACCATGTCGCGCTGTATCTCCGAGGCAGCTCGCGGGTGGACTTGGGAGCGGTCTCGCGCGACGCGACGCTCGTGCGGAGCGGGATCGCCGATGCGCGGCAGGCCATCAGCATCAAAGACAAAGACAATTTGAATTACTACCTGCCGTATCTCTACGGCATGACCAACCTCGCTTCGTTGGAGAACAAGCCGGCGCATGCCCAAGTGGCCATCGACTTCGCCACTCAATTGCTGAATCAGCCGACATTGAAGGGTGAGCAGCGGTCGAACACGCTTTATCAACGGGCTTTGGCTCACATGGTCAAACCGGATCAGGCGAAAGCGATCGCCGACTATCAAGAAGCGATCCGCGTGACGCCGACTCACTTGGGCGCGCGGATCGGATTGGCCGACACGCTGGCTGCCGCCGGTCAGAACGCGGCCGCGATGACCGCCTACAACGACGCGGTCAAAGCGTTTCCGAGTCTGCCGCTGGTCTACAACAACCGAGGCATGTTCGCGCAGTCCACAGGGAAACTCGATGAGGCGATCCTCGACTTCACCAAGGCGCTGGACCTCGATCCGCAATTCGCCGTGGCGATGACCAACCGCGGCTTCGTGATGATGAACCTCGGCAACTTCGAGGGAGCCGAAAACGACTTCACCGAATCGCTGAAAATCGAAGCAGCCCAGCCGATGGTTATCAGCCTGCGAGCGGGGAGTAAGCTCTCGCGCGGCGACGCCGAGGCCGCGATCAAGGACTACTACGAAGTCTTGAAGTGGGACAGCAAGAACGCCGTCGGACATGCCGAGTTGGGCTTCGCGTTGTTCTTCGCCGGCAAGCGTCCCGAAGCGCTCGCCGAGTTCGATCAAGCGGCGGAGCTGGATAAGAAGCTGCGGTTCCTGCAGCCGTGGCGGTATCTCACGATGATCTCTTTGGGCCAGAAACAACAGGCCGATGCCAAGTTCGCCGCCGACTTGGCGATCCCCGCCGACAAACGGGAATGGGGCGACGCGCTGCTGGCTTACCTCAGCGACAAGCTCTCCGAGCAAGACCTCCGCAAGGTGATCAACACCACCGATCCAAAGGCGGCCGACGCTCAAACCTGCGAGGCGGAATTCTTCGTCGGCCAACGCAAACTCCTCGCCGGCCAGAAGGACGCGGCCAAGATCCACTTCGCCAACGCGCTGAAGTCCAAGTCCACGCAGTTGTCCGCGTATCGCGGAGCGAAATTCGCGATGAAATAAACGCCCCCATCGACCCGGCGGAGCCGCAACCAAAACATTGGCGTGTTCCCAATCAGAACTCGCAACCAAAAACCAAAGACTGTTTCACTAATTGTTCCATAATCCTTTGTCTCACTTTGCGTCTTTGCGACCTTCTGTTCAAAACGCAGTTTGGGACAGAAGGTCGCAAAGAACGCGAAGTGAATTCAGACGAACACAAGGTCGATGGGAGCGGGCCAATTCGCAAATGACGCCGTAGGTTCCTGTGCTTATCGCCGCTCGTGACTTTCTCACCAATCTTTGGAGTTCCTCGTGACCTTGACCGACAGCGATCTCATTCTCATCACCGGCGCGACCGGCCTCGTTGGTAGCCATGTCGCAGAGCAAGCTCGGAAACGCGGCTTCAAAGTCCGCGCGATCGTCCGTCAGCCGAGCCAATGTGCCGATCTTAAAAGCTGGGGCGTCGAACTGGTCGAAGGGGACATGACCCATCGCGAGTCGCTGATCAACGCGGCCAAAGGCGCAACGGTCATCGTTCACTGTGCGGCGAAGGTCGGCGATTGGGGACCGACCGACGACTATCGCACGGTCAACGTCGAGGGCCTGCGGCATCTGCTCGCGGCGGCCGAGTCGAGCGGTTCGCTCAAGCGGTTCGTCCACATCAGTTCGCTCGGCGTGTATCCCGCGTGCGATCACTTCGGCACGGACGAGTTCACACCGGTCAGCATGACCGGCATCGACGGCTACACGCTGACGAAGGTCGAGGCCGAGAATCTCGTGCGCGAGCATATCAAAGATCAGCGACTCCCCGCCGTGATTCTGCGACCCGGATTCATCTACGGCCCGCGCGATCGCACGATCCTGCCGAAAGTTTTGGCGCGGCTCAAAAGCGGAGGCTTCAAGTTTCTCGGCGATGGGCGGCAACTGCTCAATAACACCTACGTCGGCAACTTGGTCGCGGCGATCTTCTTGGCGATTGAGAAAGATGATGTCGTCGGCGAGTTATTCAACATCACCGACGGTCGCTTGGTCTCGCGCCGCGAGTTCATCGGCACGATCTGCGAATCCGCCGACTTGCCGACTCCGACCAAATGCGTGCCGCTGCCCGTCGCCAAGAACTTGGCCAAACTGATGGAAGCCGTCTACCGAATGCTCGGCAAGAAAGAGGCTCCGCTGCTGTCGGGAGCACGCATCAAGTTCCTGGGCCTGAATCTGGATTACAGCATCGAGAAAGCTCGGCGGATGCTCGGTTATGACCCGCCGACGGAATTCAGTGACGCGATGCGCACGACGGTCGATTGGTGCCGCACGGCCGGACTGACGTAGTGTTTCGAGCTGTTCTTGGACAGTTTCTAACGTCCGCTCTCTCACGGTCGCGGCTCGAAATCTTTTCAGCCCCTCCGCGCGGCATGACCGGGGGCTGATGCCCAATGGCACTGACTTTAGAAAGTAGTAGGCACATTGCATGTGCCGTTTCCCGGTGATTTGCGGACGGCACATGGAATGTGCCTGCTACGGGACTGACGCCGCTCCGCTCGCCAGCGCGTCAAACGGGCTACAGCAGTTTCGCTCGCACCAGCGGATCAAGCACGAAGGCTTCTCTGAATTCTCCGGCTGTGCCGATCACCGTGTCGTCCCCCTGATTGCCGGCCAGCGTGTCGACGGTCGAGCCTTGGCCATCAACGAAATCGTTGCCGTCTTCACCCAGCACGATGTCTTTGCCGGCACCACCTCGCAGCGTGTCGTTGCCATCGCCACCGAGCACCGTGTCGTCACCGTCGTTGGCTTGGACGACATCGTTGCCGTCGCCACCGTTGATGAGGTCGTTCCCCGCTTCGCCGACGATCACATCGTTGCCGTCACCGCCGCTGATCGTGTCGTGGCCGATGCCGCCGAGAATCTGATCGTTGCCATGAAAGCCGTTGATGAGATCGTTGCCGTCATTGCCGTTGATCGTGTCGTTGTCCGTGCCCCCATCGAGCGTGTCGTCACCGCCGCCGCCGATCAGGCTGTCATCACCCGAGCCTCCGACCAAGCTGTCGTTCCCATCCATTCCGTTGAGCAGATCGTTGCCATTGAGTCCGATGAGCGTGTCGTTGCCCGCTCCGCCGGTGATGACATCGTTGAAGATGCTGCCAGTCAGCCGATCGTCTCCGTCGCCGCCGTTGATCGTCGCGATCCCATCACCGCCGTCGATGACATCGCTCCCTGCTCCGCCGTCGATCGAATCGTCTCCGGTATCTCCGTTGAGCGTATCGTGGCCGTCGTTGCCGATGAGTGTGTCATTGCCATCGCCGCCACTGAGCGAATCAGCGCTATCGGTGCCGAAGAGCGAATCGTTGCCCGCCTCGCCGAAGACGCGCAGTGAGACGGTGCCGAGCTTGGCTCCAGCGTCAGCCAACAGCTTGTCATTGCCGGTGCCGAGGTTGATCCGCAATTCCGTGGCTCCGACACCAGTCAGGTCCGTGAGGATCACGCGATCCGTGCCCCCCAGCGTCGTGACTTGCACGAGTTCGATATCGCTCGCCAACGTCTGCGTGGTCGTGTCGTTCGTGACCGTCAGCAGATGCGTCAGCGACTGACCGACATTGAACGTGTTGAGCATGTTGGTGCCGAAGAACTCGAAGCTGTCGCTCCCTTCACCGCCGGAGAGAGAATCGAAGTCGTCCCCCAGCGACGCGATTATGGAATCATTGCCATCACCGCCGAGGATCGTGTCTTTGTCGATGCCGCCACGAAGCGTGTCGTTGCCCGCTTGTCCGAGAATCGAATCGTCCCCCGCCGCGCCGACCAAACTGTCATCGCCGTTGCCGCCATCGAGCTGATCGTTGCCGATGCCCCCGTTGAGCAGATCGTTCCCATCTTCACCGAGCAACGTGTCATCGCCCGCTCCCCCCAGCAGCGTGTCGTTGCTGATCACCGGCGGCAGAGTGGGAGTTGGCGGCGGCGGAACGAAGCCAATCACGCCGATGCCGTCAGCTCCCAGCTCGGCGATCTTGTACGGCAGCGTCAGCGACGTTTGCAGATTTCCGCTGCGGTCGAAAATGTCCAACTGCGTGGTCACGCTGAAGGCATTGCCGCCGCTCACGCGAGTGCTCCCCAGATAAATTTGATCTTCGAGAACGCCGACTCCCGAATACTGTCCGACTTGTGCCGTCGTCGGGGTGAAGCTGTTTGTGATCAGGCCGGACGACGGATTGATTTCGATCACCGACTGCCCGTTGGCGATCGTCGCGATGAGCCGATCCGGTCCCGTCGCCGCCGCCAAGCCGCCGAGCAGATTGGTCACGCCGTTCGTCCCATTTATGTCCAGAACCTGGCTGACTCCACCCAGAGCCGGGTCGTAGACCAACACGTCATCGTTGTTTGAATCTTGGATGTAGACCAGTCCGTTCAAGACCGCCAAGGCGTCGTACCGTTCGTTGCCCGGCTGCGGGATCACATCGCTGGCGAGAATCGCTCCGGTATCGGGATCGAGCTGATACAGCGTGTGCGTTCCCAGTCCATTGATGAAGTACAGCGTCGTGCCATCGAAGGCCAAGCCGTCGCCGTTGGCGCTGATCGGTTCGGGCGAGGCGAAGCGATTCAATTCCGCTCCGGTGCGCGGATCGAGTTCCACGATGACGTTCTGCAAACGATTGGCCGTCGGGACCGCGAACAGCCGCCCCGGCAACACGACTGGTGGCGGCGGTGGCGGCGGGACTTCACCCGCATGTTCGAGATCGTTGCCGACACCTCCGTCGAGCAGATCGGCCCCCTCGCCACCGAAGAGCGTGTCGTTGCCCGCTTGACCTCGCAGGATATCGGTGCCGGCATTCCCTTCGAGCGTATCCTTGCCCGCTCCGCCGGTGAGCGAATCATCGCCGTTGTGGCCTTGCAGCGAATCGTTGCCAATCCCGCCGATCAATGAGTCATTCCCGTCCTCGCCTTGGAGCGTGTCGGCATCATCGCCGCCGTCGAGCAGATCGTTTCCATCGCCACCCAGCAGCGTGTCGGTCCCTTCGTTCGCGACCAACACGTCATCGCCGAGACCGCCGCTGAGCGAATCGGCTCCCGCGCCGCCCAACAGAAAGTCAGTGCCGTCGCCGCCATCAATCGTGTCGGTCCCCATCATGCCGTTGAGCGTGTCGTTGCCGATGCCTCCCGCGAGATGATCGTCGCCGTCGCCTCCGGTCACATCGTCGTTGCCCGCTCCGGCATCGATCGTGTCGTTCCCATCGTGGCCGATGATCGTGTCGTTACCGTCGCCGGCCGAGATGCTGTCGTCGCCATCTTCGCCGTTGATGCTGTCCGCGCCGCCAGCCGCCGTGATCGTGTCGTTGCCGTCGTTGCCATTGATCGACGAAGCGCCGTCGAGACAAGTGATGACGTCATCGCCGTGATTGCCCAGCAATGTTTCCGCGATGCCGTCGCTCCCCAAGATCGTGTCGCTGCCATGTCCTCCATCGACCTGGATGCTGGCCAAGTTCGGATAGTTCGCGCGGCTCACGGTACTGAGGTCGATCCCGTTCGCGAGGTTGCCCCCTTCGATCACGATCGACGTGACCGAACTGGTCGGCACGCTGGCGACCGACGTAGCCAAGACGCCGTTCGCGAGCACTCGCACCGTCGCCGATACGGCATCCGAGCTGACCGTGATGTTGTCACTCGAATCCGAGAGGATGTTGAGTTCGCCATGCACGAAGAGCGCCGACACCGTCAGCAGCGCTTTGCCTTCGAGTTGCTCAAGCTGTCCCGCGATCGGCATCTTCGCCCCGCGTCGCCGAGCGGCAGTCCCTCGCTCCGTGAATCGCCCACGCATCGTTTCCAACCACGACAGAAATCGCATAGCCCCAATCCTTTGAGGGAGGATTTTTGATTTTCGATTTTCGATTTTTGATTTTCGATTGAATCGCAGAGCAAAGGTCTCAATCGAAAATCAAAAATCGAAAGTCGAAAATCCACCAAGCTCGTCATTCTTCATCAGCCTTTCGTGACCGTTCGATTCACTCCAAACGGAAAAGTCGCGGCACTCTTCGGGACCGGAACCGGTTGTCGTCGGTAACTCTTCGCCAGCTTCCCAAGTCAGACACTTTGCAGAGTTCGAGGGCTACCTAAAGTGCCGAGTCCGCCCATTTGAGAATCCTCTTGGCCGATTTTCAGGCACACTGTTATGGTCCCGCCCCGTGCGCGGCGCGACCCGCAATTCGTAGCGTAGGCGGCCCGCCTGCGACCGCGTCGATTGACGCGAATCAGGCGGGCCGCCTGAGCTACGGACAAAGTGGGAAGTAGCCACGGTCGCCAGACCATGTGGAATTTCTTGTTTAACCCCTACGCCAACGGCGTGGGCGGATCGTTTAACCCCTACGCCAACGGCGTGGGCGGACCGTTTAACCCCCTACGCCAACGGCGTGGGCGGATCGTGGAATAACAACAGACGTTCGCGCGCACGCCGATGGCGTGGCGGTTAAACGACTTTTTCAACCCACGCTTTGGCAAGCGTGGCGACGACTCCGGTCACTGACATCATCCGACTCTAGGATCATCCCATGCCTCGGTTCTCAAGCTCGTCGCTGTTTCTGGTCGTCCTGCTGACCGTCGCCGGATTTGGCGTGTATCACAGCGGCAAGATCCCACTCGAGCTGGGTGGTGCCGCCACCGGTTCGGTCATGAAGGATGACGCACCGCAATCGGTCCTCGATTCAGCGCCGGAGTTCGCGGCCGACGACTCACCGCAACTGGAAGTTGGCGGCGCATCGTCTGAGTCGCTGGTGGAAGGATCCGAACGGGACTCGAACTTGATTCCCCGCGTTCTGGCGAACGCGGCTACGGACCTGTCCGAACCTTTGGAGGAACCGAAGGCAATCCGCCGCGGCGCACCCATCCGCTTGGTCGCCTTTGAAGAGCCAGCCGTCGCACAGAAGTCCGAAGCGCCCGCAGCCGCGAAGAAAGTTGAATCGCCTATCGAAAGCACCAACGAGACTCCCTCGGATCCACCCGTTCGCGTTGCGACTCGGCCCAAGGACAAGGACTCGGAGTTCGACTTCACTGAGATCGACCGGCAGATCAAAGCGGGCCAAGTGGTCGAAGCTCACAAAGCCTTGTCGAAGCTGTTTTGGGAAAACCCCGGACTGCGCTCCAGCGTGCAAGAACGGATCGACTTCACGGCCAAGGCGATCTACTTCTCACCGCAGTTGCATGTGCAAGAACCGTATGTCGTGCAGGCGGGCGACCAGCTTCGCAAGATCGCCACCAAGCATCAGGTGCCGTGGCAGTACTTATCTCGGCTCAATCGAGTGGAACCCAAGCGGCTGCGCGAGGGGCAGAAACTGAAAGTCATTGACGGCCCGTTCGGAGCGGTCGTGACGCTCCGCGATTTCGAGCTGACGCTGCATCATCGCGGGCAATATGTGCGGAGTTATGCCTGCTGCATCGGCAAGAACAACACGACTCCCGTGGGCAAGTTCAAGGTGCTCAACAAAGTCACGAACCCGCAGTACACCGACCCCTCTGGCAAAGTCTTCGCCAGCAGCGATCCCAAGAACCCACTGGGAACACATTGGATCAACTTGGGAGACAGCTACGGAATTCACGGGACGATTGAACCAAATTCCATCGGCCAAGCCCAATCGCGCGGCTGCATCCGGTTGCTCAATGCGGATGTCGCCGAAGTCTACGACCTGCTGGACCTCGGCACTGAGGTCGTGATTCGCCCGTAGCTCAGGCGGCCCGCCTGAGTCTTTCTCGTTCCGCGCTCCGCGTGGGAACGAGTTGTCTGGTGTCGTGTTGCCAAATCACCACGCTCGCGAGGCCGTTGCTTTTTCGCCCATTGGGCGTCCGGCCCGAGAATTCTCGTGGTGCAATCCACGCAGGGTCGTGAAACGCTGATTCGCTTTTGCAACATTTTCGACCTCCCGTCAGAGCAGGCGTGTTGAGCAACACTGCTGCAACATACGCGGATTGGCGGCTCAAGTCGGCATTCGACCGTAATGAGTTTTGACGGCTCAGCGGCGCGACCTACTTTGGTCCAACGATCCCACTTGGCCGGGACCAATCATTCAACGCCTTGTGGCGGAGTTGCTCGGCCGCAATCAGGAAGCGAATTACGATGATGGTGACTCAATTGCATTTGGACCGTGACCGCTGGTTGGCCAAAATCAATGGGCAACTCGCGTTTCTGGATGTGGCCTTTTCGGCGCTCAAGCAGAAGGATCTCTGCGAGAGGGTGCTGGGGCAGATGCACCGCGCCGTGACCGCGATCCGCGGAGCACTACGGAACGCCGACGCGCCGGAACTGGAAGCCTTCACCTGCGATCTCGAAGACCTGCTGAACCTTTTGCGTAAAGGGGAGATGTGGTTGACAACCGAGGTGCGGGGCCTCTTGCGTGGCTGTACTCAAGCTCTGGCCGCCGCCGTGAAAGCGGTCGAAAACGGCGAATCGGGCGAGCGTGAAATCTCGCCGATCCGCGACCAACTGTTCTCCGTCCTGCTGGTGAACGCGGTGACGGTCAAACGCTAAGGCCGTCAGCAAACTCGCCAGAACGTAGCCGCGTTCGCCAGAACGCGGGGGCCGCGTTCTGCGAAGCGGGGTGGCAAGCCCGCGTTCTGGCGAACGCGGCTACGAAGGTGCATGTTCGTCTTAGAACTCCCAGCTCACGCCGAAGTTGTAGTTGTAGCTGGAATAGGTGTTTCGCTTTTCGCGAATGGTCGGGAACAACCCCGCCGCCGGATTCCCCTGCCAGTTGACGCTGCCCGCGGTGTCCGTCACCTGGCCGATCAACAGGATCGAGTAACCCGCTCGGAACCGTGCTTTCTCGAAGATGCTCACCCGTCGCAACACCGGCACATACCTGAAGAGCGCCGCCTCCGCGTTGAACTGCTGCTCGAACATCGGCGAAACGTGCGTGCGAAATTGCTTGTCGCTGAACGCGTTCGGCGTCGCATCCAAGACGGACGGCAACAGTAAATTGGAATCGCGAGTGTGCATCGCGATGTTGTCGCCGTTCATCTTCAACTGAGCGTAATTCGCCAACAGCCCGACCTTCGAGGTGCCGCTGAGCATCAGCGAATCGCCCCCGAAATCGTAAGTCAAACCGATATCCGCCCCACCCAGATGCTGGTCGGAGCTGTTATTGAGGAACGACTCGATCGGATACCGGAAGTGGTCGTGGAAGGAAAAGAAGTTCAATTGATTCTGTTGCTGACCACCACCCTGCTGTCCTCCACCCCCCTCGCCCCCCGCGTTGTCGACGATGCCGTCGGCGTCGTTATCAATGCGATCGGGCGTGGCGTGAATCTTGATATCGGGGCTAAGCGTTTGGTTGGCACCACCGCCGCCGCCACCCTGTTGACCTCCGCCACTGTTGTAGGCCAGACCGCTGTCTTTGCCGAAAAACCGGAAGCGTTCGCTGAGATAGAAGTAGCGTGCCCCCACCGTCGGACGGATGCGAAACGGTCCTAAACTCGCGAACGGTGACATCACCGATTCGAGTTTTCCGCCGTACAACTCGGATCGCAGGCTGACTTGAAATTCCAAGTCAAAGGGGACGGTGACTCCGCCAAAGGTTGTCCCGTCGGCGAACCGGCGAATCGTGCCGTCATCCAACGGCAGCCCACCCAGGTTGTCGAGGTTGTTTTCCAAAACCATGTTGACGTCGTTGAATCGCCCGACCGTGGTCGGCTGCACGGCGGTGAGTTGATCGAGATCGGATCGAACTTGAGCCGCCCCCGCCGTGTTTCCCTGAGTGGTCAACTCATTGATGATGTGCAACTGCTGGATCGCATACAGAGCGAAGTCGCGCTGCGTGTCGCGGGTCGCCGGCAGATAGTCGCGAGCGTTGTAGTCGAACTCCCCTTGATTGGTCAGAAACCCCAACCGAATCCCGCTGTCGTCCGCATTGTCCCAGCCCCAGTCAATACGCGCTCCCGTGTTGTGCATCTCTCGCTTCTGTCGTTCGAGCTTGAGCGCGGCGAACAACGGGAATCCAACTCGGCCTTGCGCTTCGCTATCCAAGAAGGGGGTGAGGACCGTCCCTTGCTGGCCCCCTTGTCCTTGACCTTGTCCTTGGCCCGTCCCGATCGTGTTTTGGATCGTCTGGGGATAGTTCAAAGCCTCGGTATTGCCCACCGTCGAGTGCGACACGCGGGATCTGCCGGTGAGGTAATCGATCGACAGACGATAGCGCCGAGTCAGTTGGTTTTCAGACTCGGTCCAGGTGCCGCCGTTGAAGGATTGCTGGCTGTAGGAATTCTGATACGGCGAGGTTTCCGGCCAGGGAGAGTACATCCCCGGCGGGGCGTTGCCGGGCATCGGCACACCTCCGTAGCCGTCATAGGCCATGCCGCCGGGAGCGTACTCCATCGGCGCTTGAGCCTGAGCCGTGAGCGTGCTCGCCGCAATCAGCGAGCTTCCGAATACCATTGATAACAAGTGCTTAAGCCGCATCAGAACTTCCTTGGACTGCTCGTCTTCGGAGTTATTTTGACACCCTCCGCGCAACCCGATGGGCGCTCGGCAGGGAGACCTGCGGTTTTTATCGTCGCGGCGACTAGGCAAACTGTAGCGGTTATTCCAATCGCACCGGTTTTCGCGGTCGCGAAGACTTCAATGAGTTTTCGAGCCGGGCCTGGTAACAGTGAATTGCGGCTTCGCAGGGATGTTTAACCGCAACGCCGTCGGCGCGCGAGCTGCCCGCAACGCCATTGGCGCGCGAGAGTCGTTTGGCCCTCGCGCCCACGCCGTTGGCGTTGGGGTTAAACATCTCAACTGGCTTCGCGAACGGATTACACTGGCTGTGGTTGGACTCCTCGAACCACTTTTCAGAAAGCGTCCCATGCACCACTCGCTCCGTCTGTTCGTGTTCGTGTTCCTCGGTCTGGCCGCGTCGAGCGGCTTCGCTCAGGAGCCGAGTCAGCTCGAAAGCTACATTCGCCTGCACTACACGAAGCAGGAGCATTTTGTGCCGATGCGGGATGGCGTGAAGCTCTTCACGTCGGTGTACCTGCCGCGCGACACGAGCCGCACTTACCCACTGCTGATGAAGCGCACGCCCTACGCCGTCGGCCCTTACGGAGACGACAAGTTCGCCGCGTCGCTCGGACCCAGCGAGCACTTCGTCAAAGCGGGATACATTTTCGTCAATCAGGATGTCCGTGGCCGGTTCCTGTCCGAAGGGGAGTTCTCGCAAGTCACGCCCCACGTTCCCCTCAAGCAGAAGCCCACGGACATCGACGAGAGCAGCGACACCTTCGACACCATCGAATGGCTGTTGAAGAACGTCCGAGGACACAACGGTCGCGTCGGGATGTACGGCATCTCGTACCCCGGCTTCTACGCGTCGGCTGGGATGATCGATGCGCATCCGGCGCTCAAAGCGGTCTCGCCGCAAGCTCCGGTCGGCGACTGGTACTTCGATGACTTCCTGCACAACGGCGCGTTCTTTCTCGCTCATGCCTATCGCTGGTTGGGGAACAACGCGACCGCTCGCCCCAAGCCCACGACCGACAGGCCCAAGCCGGTCGAGTACGCCACGCCCGACGGCTACAAGCTGTTTCTCGAAGCCGGCTCCATGCAGAACATCAGCCAGCAGCATTTGAAAGAGACCGTCTCATTCTGGAACGAAATGATGGCTCATCCCAATCGCGACACCTTCTGGCAGCAGCGATCCATTCTGCCGCATCTGAAGAATGTGGCTCCGGCCGTGATGGTGGTCACCGGTTGGTACGACGCTGAAGACCTCTATGGATCGTTCAAGTCGTATCACTCCATCGAGAAGCTGAATCCCAAGGTCAACAACGTGCTGGTCGTCGGCCCCTGGCATCATGGCGGCTGGGCCTCGACCGATGGCGACAAACTCGGACGCATTTCGTTCGGCTCAAAAACCGCCGCGTTCTACCGCGCGGAGATCGAGTTCCCGTTCTTTGAACGCTACCTCAAAGAGGGCCAACACCCCGCTCCGGCCGAGGCCACCGTCTTTGAAACCGGCTCGAATGTTTGGCGCACGTTCGACTCTTGGCCGCCGAAGGGAACACAGTCGAAACAGATTTATTTGCGAGAGAACGAGCGACTCGATTTCGCCGCGCCGACCAGCAGGGCGACTTTCGATGAGTTCGTCAGCGATCCGGCCAAGCCGGTGCCGTACTCGGAAAGCATCACGCCCCGAATGAACATTGAATACATGGTCGATGACCAACGGTTCGCGGCGCGGCGACCCGATGTGCTGGCTTATCAAACGGCGGCCCTCACCGAGGAGATGGTTCTGGCGGGGCCGATCGACGTTGACCTGTGGGTCTCGACCACCGGGACCGATGCCGACTTCATCGTCAAACTGATCGACGTCTTTCCCGACGCGGCCGATCCGGCGTTGCTGCCCGGCTATCAGATGTTGCTCCGCAGCGAAGTCTTTCGTGGCCGCTTCCGCAACAGCTTCGAGCGTCCCGAACCGATCGTCCCCAACCAGCCGACACGCATCCGTTTTGAGTTGCTCGACGTGCTGCACCGCTTCGCCAAAGGGCATCGGCTGATGATCCAAATCCAGAGCACCTGGTTCCCGCTGGTGGATCGCAACCCGCAGAAGTTCGTTCCCAATATCTTCCTGGCGAAGCCGGAGGATTTTCAAAAGGCGACGCACCGCATTCATCGCTCGGCAGAACACCCGACGACGTTTCGCCTGGGAGTATTGCCGCTCAATCCGTCGCGGCCGTGAGCCGAACGCGCTAGCGTCGGGCGATTCGCTGTGAAACATCGCCTACCGAGGCCCGTGGCTAGCGCCATCGGCTCACAGACAAAGTGTCAGTGACCGTGAGCCGTCAAGCTTTGCCCAATCGTTCAAGTTGGCAGCAAATGTCGCCGATAGTCACAGAGTGACCGAAGCCATCGATTCAAGGAGTTGAGACATGGGAATGCACGTTCGCGGCGGGATGCTGCTGGCGGTGTTGAGCGCGATCTCGGTGATGTCCTGCGAGACGCGGGTGTCGGCTCAATGGTTTTCGGGAGGCTGCCGGACCTGTCAACAGCCAGTGAATCAGTGCCAGTGCCAATCGCATCAGCCGGTTGTTCAGACCGAGTTGGTTCCGCGACAAGTGATGACGTATCGCAATGAAGTCACCACGCAGTATCGCCAGGAGGCGATCACTCAAAACGTGCCGGTCACGACTTATCACGATGTCGTGGTCGATGAGGGAAGCTATCAAACGGTCTATGTGCCGAAGCAAGTCACCAAGCGCATTCCGCAGGTGAGCTATCAACCGCAAGTCGCGTATCGCAGCGTGCCGTATCAAGTGACTCGGCAAGTGCCGCAAGTCGTCACGCAGATGGTGGCACAGCCGACGGTTCGGTATCAGGCGTATCAAACGGCTGTGGCTCCGGTCATCCCGTGTGGACCGTGTGGCGGCGTGGCGTTCGCGCCAACTCCGGTCTATCAGTCCTATCAGACCGCGCCGACGGTTGGTCAGGTGGTGTTAGGCCGACCGATCATCGCATCGAATCCGGTGACGATGCTGTCTCCCACATCCACGACACCGTCGGTCGCGATGGCCAACGACGCGGACTCGTATTCGCCCAAGCCCGTGCCGGACCCGAAATTCCTGGAGAGTCCCGGTGCGACTGGTGAACCCTGGACGAAGGTTGGATCGCGGAATGACGGCCGCTCGGCGAGCAGCGGTTCGGAAGGGACAGCCACATCCAGCACCAGCGGAGTTCGGTTCAAGCCGGCCCGGATGGTCTTTCAGAACTGGGAGTCGCAATCCCGAATCGCCGGCAGCGAAGGGCCAGAACGCAGGTAGCCCCATCGGATGAGGGAATCCACGCGATCCGCGTGACCGGCCCGCGAGACGCGGATTCTCCCCGCGAAGATGTCGCCAGCGGTCGCTTCACTCCGAGTCGTGGGGTATGCTCACTCCGCATTTCGTGGCGAAATTTCGCCGAGCTGTGGAGTAGTTGCAGATGCCCGCAACATTGATCCCCATCGAGTCAGGTAAGCCGATCGTGCTGGATAAGCCGATCGTGTTGGTGGGGCGGCATCCCGACTGTGACGCCGTGATTCTCAACAGCCGCAAGATCTCGCGCAAGCATTGTGCGGTCGCGTTGGTCAACAACAACTTTGTGGTCCGCGACCTCGGCAGCATGAATGGAGTCTGGGTCAACGGTGGTCGAGTCGAGCAGCAAGCCCCCGTGGGCTTCGGCGATGAACTGATGATCGGAGACGTGCGATTCCGGCTCGAAGCGGACAAACCAGGCTCCGGCAAATCGAAGCCTAAGTCCGACAAACCTTCCGCTCCGGTCGTGTCCGCGAAGCCCGCCGTCGCTGAAGCGAAGCCTCCGCGCAAGAAGCCGATCGTCACCCCGGCACAATCAGAATTGAGCATGGAGTTCGCCGTGCCCATCGACGAGGAAGATGGCTTCGCGGTCCCGCCTCCGGCAGCCAAGGCGGTGGGCTTGGACACCGATGCCAGCGATGACGACTTCATTCCACTCAAACAGCCCTAATCCATTCGGCTCAGTCATCAGCCGCGCGGGAGTGGCGGAATTGGCAGACGCGCTGGACTTAGGATCCAGTGCCGCAAGGCGTGGGGGTTCGAGTCCCCCCTCCCGCAGATTGAACGCAAGACAATGGAAAATGACAAATGGAAGATGACAAATGGAAGATGCAGACGACTCGATCCGCATTTTCCATTTCTCATTTTCCATCTTCCATCTTCCATCTTCCATCTTCCATTTCCGACTTGGCCAATGGCCCTCCACTCACTCCGTCATGTCCGTCGTGCGATCCAAAAACCCGCGCACGGTTGACGCAACCTCCTCCGCCGCGTCCTCGAACACATAATGCCCCGCGTTCGGGATCATGTGCGATTCGGCTTGAGGGAATCGCTGCTGGAACTCGGCATGAAAGTCGAGCGTGAAGCACCAATCGAGCGCGCCCCACAGCAAGAGCATCGGCCGATCGCGAAACTGTACGAGTCCTTCCTCGATCGCGGTCAACTTCGCGTAGCTCGGATGCGACGGACGCAGCGGGATGTCTTGCACGAAGCTCGACACCGCCACGCGGTTCGCCCACGAGTCATACGGCGCGAGCAATCCGCGTTTCGCCGCCGCTGACAACGGTTGCCGAGCGACCGCCATCGTCAGCGCCGCGCGACTGAACGCATTGAACCCGCGAAGTGCCAGCGGTCCCAACAACGGAATCCGACAGACCGCGATCCGCAACGGGATTCGTTGAGATCGAAACGCTCCCGTGTTGAGCAACACGAAACGAGCGAAACGATCGGGCACTTCTGTCGCCGCTCCCATGCCGATGCAGCCGCCCCAGTCGTGGCCGACCAGCGTGATGTGACGCAGTCCGAGCGACTCGATCAGCCGCCGCAAGTTCGACACATGCTGCTCCAGTCGATACGGGTACTGCTGCGGCTTGTCCGAGAACCCGCACCCGATGTGATCGACGGCGATGACTCGCCGCTGCGGTGAGAGTTCGCGGATCAGTCTCCGCCAGATGAAGCTCCAGGTCGGATTGCCATGCACGCACAACACCGGTTCGCCGTCTCGCGGGCCTTCATCGACGTAGTGCATCCGCACGCCATCGAGATTGAGCCAATGGGACTCGAACGGATACTCGTCCGCAAAACCGTCTCGGCTGAAAACAGAACTCGTCATGGAATCGACACGACCTCTCTCAAATGTCTCTCAGAGCCTCGACCAAGTTTTGCAACGCGACTTCATCGTGCGCGGCCGACAGTGAAATCCGCAACCGAGACGTCCCCTGCGGCACCGTCGGCGGCCGAATCGCCGCGACCAGACAGCCACGCTCTTCGAGCTTCCGTTGTGCGGCGATCACCGCGTCGGGATCGCCCAACACGATCGGAATGATCGGCCCGACTGAGTTCGATGCAGACGGATTGTGGCGCACGCGGCTCGCGTGCGTCGCATCCCCTGACTTCGCACGCGAGCCGCGTGCGCCACATTCCAACTCGCTCCGCACGAACTCGCAGTTTCGCCACAGCTTCGCTCGCAGTTCCGGTTCATGCTGGATGATCCCGATCGCCGTCGTCGCCGCCGCGCAGATCGCGGGAGGC
The DNA here is from genome assembly GCA_046156195.1 of Planctomycetaceae bacterium. Classification (GTDB taxonomy): domain Bacteria; phylum Planctomycetota; class Planctomycetia; order Planctomycetales; family Planctomycetaceae; genus SXKJ01. Next base: position 33,217 of record JBJXEX010000081.1, read on the forward strand.
AACGCGGTCGAGAAGACCTGCGGCCGAGCTTTATTCCACAGCCAATCAATCAACGTCTGCGGGCCAGCAACAAATCCGCCCAGCGTCCCGATCGCTTTGCTGAGCGTTCCGACTCGCACGGCCACTCGGTTTTCGACGCTCAGATGCTCACACACGCCGCGACCAAGCTCACCGAATACGCCGGTGCCGTGAGCCTCATCGACCAGCACCTCCGCGTCGAAGCGTTCGGCCAAGTCGCACAGTTCGCGCAGCGGAGCCACATCGCCATCCATACTGAAGAGCGCGTCGATGACGATCAATCGCCGTCGAAAGTCGGCCGCTTTGGAGAGTTCGCGTTCGAGCGTTTCCAAATCCGAATGCCGAAACACTCGCAGCTTCGCGCCGCTCAACCGGCAACCGTCGATCAAGCTGGCGTGATTCAATCGGTCGCAGAAGACGATGTCTTCGTTCTCGATCAGCGCGGCAATCGTGCCGACGTTCGCCGCGTAACCAGTCGGAAACAGAATCGCCGCCTCTTGTCCCTCGAACCGCGCGAGCGTCTCTTCGAGCCGAGCGTGCCACGGAGTCCGTCCCGTCACCAGAGCACTCGCCCGCGCACCGACGCCGACTTCCCTCAACGCGGCCGACGCGGCTTCAGTCACTCGCGCATCACTCGCCAAGCCGAGATAGTCATTGCTCGCGAAGTTCCACAACCGTCGGCCAGAGATTTCGCACGCACCTTCGGGCAGTGGCCGAACCTCGCGACGATCACGGCGCAGTCTGGCCGCGTCCAGTTCGCGGAGTTTGTCGGGCATCCACGACAACAGTGTTCGCATCAAAACAGCACCACTTGCAGAGTTCACGGAAGAGAGTAGTTTGTCCCCGCGACTTGTCCGCTTCGCACGAGACGCGACAGGAACCAGCTATGACCGCCAAAACAAAGGCCGCAGCATCGCGGCAAACGCGAAAATCGAAGACGACCACGGCCAAAGAGTACGTCATCTCTGCGGAGTACTTGGAATCAGTGCCACCGATCTTTAAGGAGATCTTGGCGGCGTTTCCCAAAGTTGATCCGCGTCGCTTGCGAGGTACGGGCCTAGGCTTTCAGTCGATTTATAGTGCCTTGGATGAGAAATACACGCTGACTGAAATCAAGTTGGCGTGCAAAGAGCTGGAGCTTGGAAACGCGGTTGAGCAGCGCATTTCCAACTTTGTTCATCCGACGGAACTGGGCGAGATTCTGATCGCCGCATTGACCGGTGTGACAGCGGAGTCGTTGATCATTCCCGAGTTCACGCCGCCACCACGAGCTTGAGGCCAACGTGTCCGCGACCTGGCACATTCAGCATTGGCCTCGCTGCACTCATCCTGTCTTCCTCTCGCATTGTGCAGAGAGAGGGAGAGAGAGGGACCATCTTGCGAGACGCTGTCTTTGGCCTGCCATTTGCCAATCTCAAACGCCGTTGCCAGTTCGGCAGTCAGATTCGACGGCGAATGAGGAGAATCCATCATGGCGTTTCGGTTCGACAAGCTCACGGTGAAGTCGCAAGAGGCGGTCCAGAAGGCTCAGTCCGAGGCGGAGAATCTTGGTCATCAGCAGTTGCAGCCGTTGCACTTGCTCAAGGCGTTGCTGGCTGATGAACAAGGGATCGTGCGGCCGTTGCTCCAAAAGATCGGTGTGAAGATTCCGCAGTTGGAGTCGATGGTGGCCGGTGAATTGAATCGACTGCCGAAGGTCTCCGGTGGAGCGGGCCAAGTCGGAGCCAGTCGTGAAGTCCTGCAAGTCTTTGATGCGGCGACTCAGGCTGCGGATCAGATGAAGGATCAGTTCGTCTCGGTCGAGCATCTGCTGCTGGGGCTGACGAAGGTGAAGGATGCCGCCCAACGGTTGCTCGAATTGAATGCCATCGCGGAGAAGGACATCCTCACCGCGCTGCAATTGGTGCGTGGCAGTCAGCAAGTCACCGATCAATCGCCGGAGGATAAGTACCAAGCTCTCGAAAAATACGGCAAGGATTTGGTCGAGCTGGCTCGGCAAGGAAAGATCGACCCGGTCATTGGTCGTGACACGGAGATTCGCCGTGTCATTCAAGTCCTCTCGCGGCGGCGGAAGAACAATCCAGTGCTGATCGGCGAGCCGGGTGTCGGCAAGACGGCGATTGTCGAGGGACTCGCGCATCGCATCGTGACCGGCGATGTGCCGCAGAATCTGAAGGACAAACGAGTCGTCGCGCTCGACATGGGAGCGTTGATTGCCGGAGCGAAGTATCGCGGCGAATTCGAGGATCGGTTGAAGGCCGTGCTGAAAGAAGTGCAGTCCGCCGAGGGCCGCGTGGTGCTGTTCATTGACGAGTTGCACACGGTTGTCGGTGCCGGCGCGGCCGAGGGGGCGATGGACGCGAGCAATCTCTTGAAGCCGGCACTCGCTCGTGGCGAGTTGCATTGCGTCGGCGCGACGACGCTCGACGAGTACCGCAAGCACATCGAAAAAGATGCGGCGCTCGAACGTCGCTTCCAACCGGTCATCGTCCAAGAGCCGAACGTCGAGGACACGATCTCGATCCTGCGCGGGCTGAAGGAACGATACGAGTCGCATCACGGCGTCCGCATTTTGGACGAATCTTTGATCGCGGCGGCGACGCTGTCGGATCGTTACATCAACGACCGCTTCCTGCCGGATAAGGCGATCGACCTCATGGACGACGCGGCCTCGCGACTGCGAATGGAGATCGACTCGATGCCGGCGGAGGTCGATGAAGCGACTCGGCAACTGACACGAATGCAGATCGAAGCGACCGCGCTGGCGAGCGAGAAAAGTCCCGATAGCCGCGAGCGGCTCGAAGACCTGCGCCGAGCGATCGCTGACCGCGAGGAATCGGTCAACCAGTTGAAAGCGCGCTGGCAGGCGGAGAAGGACGCACTGTCTCGAATCCGCCCACTCAAGGAGCAGATCGAGCGGCTTCGCACACAGCGCGAGCAAGGCTTCTCGAAAGCTCAGCGGACGAACGCCAACGAAGATTTCATTGCCGCCTTCAAAGCCGAGCAAGACCTGCAAAAGGCCGAACTGGAGTTGAAGGAGTTCGAGCAACGCTCGGCGGAGACCAGCAACGCGAAGGGCGAACGGCTGCTTCGCGAGGAAGTCACCGACGAAGACATTGCCAAAGTCGTCAGCATTTGGACCAGCATCCCAGTCGCCCGCATGTTGCAGAGTGAGCGGGACAAGCTGCTCAAGATGGAAGACGCGATTCACTCTCGCATGATCAACCAGAAGGAAGCGGTCGTCGCGGTTTCGAACGCGGTGCGGCGGTCACGCTCGGGCCTGCAAGACCGCAATCGCCCGATCGGCTCGTTCATCTTTCTTGGTCCGACCGGCGTCGGAAAAACCGAGCTGTGCAAGGCACTTGCCGAATACCTGTTCGACGACGAGCACGCGATGGTCCGCGTCGATATGATCGAGTTCATGGAGAAGCACTCGGTGGCGCGGCTGATCGGTGCGCCGCCCGGCTATGTCGGCTACGAAGAGGGCGGGCGGCTGACGGAAGCCGTGCGACGTCATCCGTATTGCGTGCTGTTGCTCGACGAGATTGAGAAGGCTCATCGCGATGTCTTCAACATTCTGCTGCAACTGCTGGACGACGGCCGCCTGACCGACGGTCACGGCCGCACGGTCGATTTCACGAACACGATCGTCGTGATGACCTCGAACATCGGCAGTCAGTCGATCATGGAGTTGGCCGAGGGACGAGCACTGAAAGGCGATGGTTTGAACCAAGAAATCAACCGCCGAGTAATGGACGCGCTGCGTCGCGAGTTCCTGCCGGAGTTCCTCAACCGCGTCGATGAGGTCATCGTCTTTCATCCGCTCGGTCGAGCCGAGATTCGGCAGATCGTCGATCTGCAACTCCGCCGATTGGCGAAGCAACTCGACGAGAACGGCTTCGGTTTCGAGATCAGCGACGCGGCCAAGGATCAGCTCGGCGACGAGGGCTACGACCCGGCATATGGGGCTCGGCCATTGAAGCGAGTCATTCAGCAGCGGTTGCAGAATCAACTTGCGAACGAGCTGTTGTCCTGACGATTGCCGCCGGGATG
>JBJXEX010000482.1:0-4543 GCA_046156195.1 Planctomycetaceae bacterium
ATTTGGCCGCTCGGCAAATTCCGAATTCCGAAGTGCCTGACCCCGCTCCGAAAAACAAAGCCAAAAAGAAGGCGGCGAAAGCCAACAAACCAGCCAACCCCAACAAGTCCAAGAAGTCCGCACGCAAGACTCAGCCCGCGCCTCAAGCTCAGGCGACTCCGAAGTCCAACGAGCCGATCGCTGAAGTGGCAACCAACGGCGAACTGGGCGAGCCGATTCGCGTCGTCCCCAGCGGCGGCAACCTCATCATCACGGGCAAAGATGAAGCCGCGCTCGATGACATGGAACGGCTCATCGAGTTAATGCTGGAAGCCACGCCGTCGAAGCCACGTTGGACGATCTTCTATCTCCGCTCGGCCGACGCCAGCGAAACGGCCGCGATGCTCGAACGACTCTTCCCGACCAGTTCGGTCTCCTCCGGTACCAGCAGCACGGGCGGGATGCTCGGTGAGCTGACCGGCGGGATCAGTTCGATGAGCCGCAGCCTGATGAACGCGACCGGCCTATCGAGCGCGATGACCAGTTCGCTCACGCTGCGAATCATCCCGGACATGCGCTCGAACGCTCTGTACGTCGCCGGTCCCGCCGATCAAGTCCGCGAGGTCGAAGCGATGCTGCGAGTCCTCGACGCTTCCGAATTGCCCGAACAACTTCGCGACCGCACACCGCATCGCATTCAAGTGCAACACGCGGAAGTCGAAGATGTCGCGGCCATCGTCCGCGAGATCTACAAAGACGACATGACCCCCGAAGGCCAACAACCCGGCCAACAACAAAACCCGTTCGCGATGCTCATGGGTGGCGGCGGCGGAAGTAGTCGAAGCGGAAGCAGCCGAGGCGGTCAACAGCCAGCCCGCTCGATCAAGCTGACGCTCAGCGTCGATGCCCGAACCAATACGTTGATCGTTTCCTCCAGCGAGTCGCTCTTCCGGCAGATTGAAGCGCTCGTCCAAGCGGTCGATGACGACGCTCGCGCCGCGAATCGCACCGTGCGAGTCGTTGACATCAAAGGGAACAACTCGGCCGCAGTGCAGACGGCTCTCAGCGCGATGTACTCGAAGATCAAAGTCGGCTCGGCAAATCGGTCGTCGTCTTCGTCATCGTCGCGCGGCAGTTCGTCGAGCAGCAGCGGATCGAGTAGCTCGCCACCGTTTGGCTCCGGCGGGTTCACGCCAGGGATGCCATTCATGCCGCCATTCGGAGGCTTCGGCGGCAGTCCCTTTGGCGGCAGCAGCAGCTCCAGCGGTTCGAGCCGCTCAGGCAGTTCACCGTTCGGCGGCGGCCCACCCAGCGGTGGGCGATAAGTCGAACCGCAGGACTTAACTAACCCGAAGCGTATGTTTTGAAGTTCCGCTCGTTCGAACAGATTCGACCGCGACACCAAGAATAAGGCCCGAATTCATTCGTTTCATTCCTTTGACCAGATTCCTTTGATTGGACTCCTTAAACATAGACTCGCTCCATGAATCAAAGGAATCTGGTCAAAGGAATGAAGACGACTTGAGAAATTGACAAATCTCTGCGGAGCCGAGTTCAAATCGCGCAACTTTAAAGCTTACGCTTCGGGTTACTTATCTGTTGCCGCCAGCTAAGAAGATTCGCTTCCTCAACAGCGAGATCCAGACCATGAGTCGTACCGCACTGATCCCGACGTTACCCCGAATCATCTATCCCGATAGCGATGGTGAGCCGATGGCTGAGAACACGGTCCAGTTTGATGCGATCGTCACGATCAAGGAGAACTTTGAATTTCTGTTTCGAGACGATCCTCTCGTGTTCGTCGCGGGCGATCTGTTTTGGTATCCCGTCGAAGGCAACAACAAAATCTGTACGGCTCCCGACACGCTTGTGGCGTTCGGTGTGCCGAAGGGACATCGTGGCTCGTATCGCACTTGGGAAGAAGATGGGATTGCCCCGCAGGTCGTAATCGAAGTGCTGTCGCCCGGTAATCGCTTCGGAAAGATGCTCGAAAAGTTCAACTTTTATGACCAGTACGGCGTCGAGGAGTACTACATCTTCGATCCTGACAATGGCCTCTGGCAGGGTTGGTTACGCCGCGACAAAACGCTGACCCCGATCTCCGACATGAATGGTTGGGTCAGCCCACGACTGACGATCAAGTTTGAATCGGTTGCGGGAGGCGACCTTCGACTTTTTCATCCCAACGGCGAGCGTTTTCGATCGGTGGCCGAGATCGCGGCCGAACGCCGAGAATTCAAAGATCACTTCGAGCTAGAACAACGTGCTCGCGCCCAAGCGCAACAGCGCGCCGATTTGGCGGTGCAGCGGGCCGAATCGGAGAAGCAACGCGCCGACACGGAGAAGCAACGGGCCGATTCGGCAGAGCAGCGTGCCCAACGGCTATTGGCTCAATTGCGTGCCGCCGGACTTGATCCTTCAACCGAGTCATTAGCCGAACGGCAGGACTGAAGTAACCCGAAGCGTCAGCGAGGGCGAGCGCTCCAGGACGCGACAAACCCCAGATTCCGAATGCTGTGAAGCGTTCGCCCTCGCTGACGCTTCGGGTTACTTATCTGTTGCCGTTCGCCTTGGCGAACCGAAAATCGGATTCTCACGGCTTACACGAGGTCACCATTCGATGGACATCGGCGACGTTCTTATGGATCGCGGGCTGCTCAGCCTGCCGGAGTTGGAAAAACTCCGCGCAACCGCGAGCGGCAAACGTGTGGATCAAGTGGCGGTCGAGCAAGGACTGCTCACCGAAGAACAAGCCTTGCGAGCGCTCGGCGATGAACTGGGGATGCGGTTCGTCGAACTGAATGACTTTCCGATCGACCGCGAGTTGTTGGCAAAGTTCCCGACGACGGCGATCTTCCGTCACTCGCTGCTACCGCTGCGACGCAATAACGGCCGAGTCGAAATCGCCACCGCCGATCCGTTCGACTTGGAAGCGCTCGATGAGTTGAGTTCGCTCAGCGGCTTCCGGTTGGAGCCGGTGCTCACGCGGCGCGATGATCTCGTCCGGCTCATCAAGGAACATCTCGGCGTCGGCGGCGACACGATCAACGAGCTGGTCGCGCAGCGCGGCGGCGATGTCGATGCCGATTACCTCGCCGAGGTCGCGCGTGCGGACAGCGAACTCGCCCAGATGGCTCAGGCCGCGTCGGTCATCCGACTGGTCAACGAATTGCTGCTGGAAGCGCTCGCACAACAGGCCAGCGACGTGCATGTCGAGCCGGCCGACAAGGGCCTGACAATCCGCTATCGAGTGGACGGATTGCTCCGCTTGCAGGCGGTGCCGCCGGAGATTCATCAGTTCTACAAGGCGATCGTCACGCGGTTGAAAATCATGGCTCGGCTGAACATCGCCGAGAAGCGTCTGCCTCAAGACGGCCGCATCGAACTCCGCGTCGCCGGCCGCGAGATCGACGTCCGCATGTCGATCATCCCGATGCTGCACGGCGAGGGGGTCGTGCTGCGTATCCTCGACAAGGGGCGGATGGTCTTCAATCTGGCCAGCGTCGGCATGCCCGACATGATCAAGCTGCCGTTCTACGAACTCATCAATCTGCCGCACGGCATCGTGCTGGTCACCGGCCCGACCGGCTCCGGCAAATCGACCACGCTCTACAGCGCGCTCAACGAGATCAAAGACCCGACGTTGAAGATCATCACGATTGAAGACCCGGTCGAATATCAGATGGCGGGAATCAATCAAATCCAAGTTCACCCGAAGATCGGCCTGACCTTCGCCGCTGGACTGCGAAGTATCCTGCGACACGACCCCGACGTGATCCTGATCGGCGAAATCCGCGATTACGAAACGGCCGAGAGCGCGATTCAAGCCTCGCTCACCGGGCACCTCGTCTTCAGCACGCTGCACACCAACGACGCGGCCAGCGCCTTCACACGTTTGATCGACATGGGAGTCGAACCGTATCTCTGCGCGAGCACCGTCGAAGGGGTGGTCGCTCAACGTCTCGTCCGCCGCCTCTGTCCCAAATGCAAAGTCCCGTTCCGTCCCGGCGACGAGGATGTCCCCAACGATTTCCCGCGTCCGTTGCCCGAAACGCTCTTCAAGCCGGCAAGCTGTCGCGATTGCCGAGAAACCGGCTACTCCGGCCGCATCGGCATCTTCGAGATGCTGCAAACGAACGACGCGATCCGCCAACTTTGCATCGAGCGCGCCAGCTCAACCCAAATTCGCCACGTCGCCTTGAAGCACGGCCTGATCACACTCCGTCAGTGCGGGTACGACCTCGTCCTCAAAGGCATGACCAGCGTCGAGGAAATCGCCCGCATCACCAAGGGGGATCTCGGATAGGCCCAATACCGTTCGGTTAGTGTCGCCATAAGCCGTCGGCGCTAGCCTCGGGCCTTTGTTTCTCGGACTTTGTTAGTGCTCGAAGCCCGAGGTTAGCGCCGGCGGCTCACTAACCGAACGGTATTGCGGCTAGGCCCTGGGCCATGAGCGGATTTTGATTTCGAGACAAACCACTCGGAGTGCGAGATGAGCGAACGCAAATCTGTGGTGCGCGATGGCGAACGGCAATCGTCGGGAACCGTTTTGGAATCCGCCGAA
>JBJXEX010000105.1:0-9163 GCA_046156195.1 Planctomycetaceae bacterium
AACTAACTCAGAGACTTCAATGATGCGATCGACCTCTGCGGACTTCCAATCTCTTGCGGTGTTACTGAGGCACCGCAAGAGATTGGAAGACCGCAGAGAAAGTCTCGGAACCAAATCATGCACAGCCCAAGCGATCGACTGCCCTGTCTCGCGCGAAGTCGTCACCTGCCGCGAATCTTCACGAGCGTCTGGGCCGCGTCCAGTCGCACGCGCGGTTCGGGGTAGTTTCTGGAGATCGTGGCGACGTCGGCGGCGATTTGGGATCGCGTGGTCTCGTCGAGCAACGAGGCGAGTTCGCCGATCGCTTTCAGAGTATTCGACGCGGCAATCGGACCGGCATCGCCGCTTGGTCCCGCTTGCTTCAGGTCGGCGGCGGCTCTCAAGACTTCTTGCAGAATCGGCACGGCCTTCAACGATTTGTGCCGAGTGAATGCCACGGCCGCATTGGCTCGCGTGTTGGCATCCGCATCCGCCAGCAAGACCGTCAGCGATTGGTCTGCGAGATCGAGCGGGAAGAATCCCAGAGTCAAAGCAGTGAGTGATCGCAGCAGCGGATCGGTATCGCGAGCGACGACGGATAACTCTTCGAGGATACCGGCATCGGAAAGCGGCTCGCTCCGTTCGCTGGCTCGGAAGGCGATCGTTGCGACTGCCGCAACCGCGTTCTTGCGGACCTCGCGATCGCGGGTCTCTTTCATCGCCTCGCGCAGCACCGGCAACACAGTCTCCGGCACATCGAGCAATCCGAGCGTTCGAGTCAGAAACGCTTGCTGATCGATCACCGCCGCCTCTTGAGAACTGCTCTTCAACGTGTCGGTGAGGAGAGCACTCAACTCCTGTGCGACCTGCGGGTTTGTGGTCAGACGCGGTCCCGTGGTCTTCGAGTTCTGATCGACCGCCAGTGCTTGGGCGAGTCCCATCGCCCCTCGTCCGCGACGATGCTCGTTGCTGCTTTTCATGTCGGCGACGAGTGCCTGCCAGTCTTGCTCGGCCGAGGCCAGTTTGCCGAACAGCAGCCAAACACCCACGATCGCCGCGACAATCAAGCCGGGGACGACAAACAGTTGCACGATGAACTTCGCCGACGGCGGCTCGACGGGCGGCAAGGTTTCGGAGGTCGGAAGCGCGGCGTTGTCTTGCTGTTCAGAGGTCATAGTCTCGGTGGTCGGTTTCTTGATTTGGAAAAGACGATAGGAAACGGGCGGCAAAGTTGTCTGCCATGAGTAAAGGAATGAAGACGACTTGAGTAATTGACAACTCTAAGCGGAGCTGAGTTCAAAGCGTGCAACTTCAAAGCTCGAAAGAGCGACGGAAAACTATCGGCTCAACTCCCGCCGAGCCAGTTCCAAGTCGGATTCGACCATCATTCGGGCCAACTCTTGGAAGGAGACTTGAGGCTCCCAGTCCAAGACTCGCCGAGCTTTGCTGGCGTCGCCACACAACAGGTCCACCTCCGCGGGGCGCAGGAATCGCGGGTCTTGCTCGACGTACTTTTGCCAATCGAGTCCGATGTGGCCGAACGTCGCGTCGAGGAACTCGCGGATCGTGTGCGTCTCGCCGGTCGCGACGACATAGTCGTCCGGTTGAGCTTGCTGGAGCATCCGCCACATCGCCTCGACATAGTCCCCCGCGAAGCCCCAATCGCGTTGCGAGTCGAGATTGCCCAGCGACAGTTTGTCTTGCAGGCCGAGCTTAATGCGGGCAGCGGCCAGCGTGATCTTGCGAGTCACAAAGCCCTCGCCCCGACGTGGCGACTCGTGATTGAACAGGATCCCATTGCAGGCGAAGAGACCGTAGGACTCGCGGTAGTTGATCGTCTGCCAGTAACCAAAGACCTTCGCGCAGCCGTACGGACTGCGGGGATGAAACGGAGTCTCTTCGTTCTGTGGCGAGCCTTTGACCTTGCCGAACATCTCGCTGGACGAGGCTTGATAGAACTTCACCGTGCGACCGGTGCGAAGCTGATGCAGGCGGATTTCCTCCAGCCACCGCAGCACGCCGACTCCCGTGACGTTCGCCGTGTAGACCGGAAGATCAAACGACAATCGCACATGGCTCTGAGCGGCGAGGTTATAGACTTCATCCGGCCGGATCGTGTCGAGCAGCGTTCCAAAGTTGCCGCCGTCGGCCAAGTCGCCGTAATGCAGATTGATGCTCTGAGGCTCGCCGATGCCGGGAGCATTGCACGGGATTAGCCCGTGAACGGCGTAGCCTTTCTCCGTGAGCAGCTTCGATAAATAGTAGCCATCTTGCCCGGAGATGCCGGTGATGAACGCGACTCGTTGCGTGGTTTCAGCCATGATGCGGCGAGTATGCTCCGCATCGTTCCGAGTCGCAAGAACCTCTTTGTGAGCCGAACGCGCTAGCGTCGGGCGATTCGCCGTCAAACATCATCCCACCCAGGCCCGTGGCTAGCGCCATCGGCTCACAATGCGAGTGCCATTAGGCTAGCGCCTTGCGGCTCACTCCGAAAAGTCGGCCGTGTCACAGCTTCCTCGCCGAATTGTGATCGCTCAATTGACGGCGCTCCTGGCTGTGCTGGCGATTGTGGTGCCAGCCGAGATCGCTCATTGGCGAGAAGTTCTCGGCACACCCGACTCGTTCGGCATCAATGCCGATACGACTCTGCCGCTGCTGTTGATCGTGTTGCTGCCGTACTTTTGGTTTGTGCGGCGACCGTTCATCTCTCTGGACGGCAATCGTTGGCGGCGACTGCAAACATGGTGGGGCGCGGGAGTGGAATCACCGTGGGCACGCCGAGCCTCGATCGTCATCGCCGTCACCTCACTGTTGATGTGCTTTCGCGTCGCGGTCATGCCGGTCGGTGATCGCGAACAATATCACTTCGGAGATTTGCCGCCCGCCTATCACGATGAGTACAGCTATCGCTTTCAAGCTCAGACGTACCTCGCGGGGCGACTGTCGTCTCCGAGTCATCCGACCGCGCCTCGGTTGTTCGATCAGATGCACGTCGTCAACGAGGGCCAATTCGCGAGCCGCTATTTCCCGGCAACCGGATTGTTGATCGCGCCGTGGTTGTGGCTCGGCTGGCCGATCCTCGGACATTGGCTGGCCGGCGCGGCGACGGCAGTGCTGGTCTTCGGCATCGGTCGCGAGCTGTCGAACAACGGCACCGGACTCATCGCTGGAATGTTGACCGCGCTGTCGCCGGGCATGGCGTTGTTCGGCAATTTGGTGCTGGCTCATCATCCGACGTTGCTGGGATTGTTCTTCTTCGCGTGGTCGTTTTTGAGATGGTTGCGACGCGGCTTTGTTCGTGACGCCGCGTGGGCCGGCATCGGCCTGAGTTGGGCGATGCTCTGCCGACCGATGACAGCAGCGGGATTCGCGCTGCCGTTTGGGATCGTGTTTGTTGTGACGCTGTACGGCAAAGTAACCCGAAGCGTCAGCGAGGGACGCGCTCGGCGCGGGTCTCCTGACCCGGCCGCTGGCCCGACCGAAGGTCTCCCGAATGAGAACCCGCCGTCGTCCACGTCGAATGCGTCGATGGAGACCTGCGGTCCACTCGGCGGCGGGGTCGAAAGACCCGCGCCGAGCGCGGAGTCGCCCACCGACCCTCGCTCACGCTTCGGGTTACTTTGGCTGCACCTACTCGCGATGGCCTTGCCGTTGACCGTGGGTTTTGTCCTGCTCGGAATTCATAACCGCGCGATCACCGGCAGCGTGATGACCTCGCCCTATCAAATCTTCAACGACATCTACACGCCTCGGCACGTCTACGGATTCAACAACGTCGTGCGCGGCGAGCAACATCTCGGCCCGCGAGTCCTCGACCATTATGACCGCTGGGCGATCAATCTGACTCCGGCAGTGGCGGTCGAGAACACGAAGAACCGACTGCTCGCGTCATGGCAATGGACGGTCGGTCTGGTGCCGTTGCTGGCGGCGGTGATTGTCTTCAGTGTGGCTCGACGCTCCGCGTCGAGAATCGCGACGCGGAGCGTCTCGCCACAATGTTGGTGGTTGATCTTCGCGGCGATCGTGTCGTTGTTCGTCGCACATGTGCCGTATTGGTTCGACGGGATCTTTCATTGGCACTATGTGTTTGAGACTGGTCCGTTGTGGTGTCTGCTGCTTGCCTCGGCGACCGACACGTTGTCGCGGGCGTGGCTGGCGGCCGAGCGGCCTCGAATGCCAATCTGGTGGGGGATGCTCATCGCGTCGAGCGTCGTGGTGAACCTGATCGACTTCGCTCCGTTCTGGTATCCGTCGAAGCTGCAAGCGGGTGTCGAGCAGATCGCTTTCTCGCGATTGAAGTACCAAGCGTTCGACGAACTGTTGCGTCGCGAAGTTCGTCACCGTCCGGCGTTGGTGTTGATCGAAGCAGACCCCTCGGATCGGCACATCGACTACGTCGTGAATGAACCGAGCCTCGCGGCAGAATTGCTGCGAGGGCGTTATCCTGTCGCCAACTGGCCGCTGGAGAAAATCATCGCCGAGTTTCCGAATCGCAGCGTCTATCTCTTCCGAGCCAAGACCGGCGAACTACGACAAGTCTCGCGAGCCAAGGAGTCAGCCGATGCGAAGTGAAATCGGACATCAGACGCTCGCCGTAGCCGCAGTCGCCAGAGTGCGGGCGAGCGTGGCAAAACCCCGCGTTCTGGCGAACGCGGCTACGAAGGTGGCGACTTGTTTTCTACTGGCCTTATTCGCCACGCAGACCGCGATTGGTGCCGAGCCGCCCGATCCGATTTCAGCGCGGCTCGCAACCAACTCGGCGCAAACGAGGCCAATCAGCTTCGTGCGCGATGTGTCTCCCGCTCTGACGAAAGCCGGCTGTAATGCGGGTGCGTGTCACGGATCGTTTCAGGGACGGGGCGGGCTGCGGCTCTCACTCTTGGGTTTCGACCCGGAGTTCGATTACGAAGTGCTGAGTAAAGGGAGTCGCAGTCGGCTTGTCGTGCCGACTGCGCCGGAGTCGAGTTTGCTTCTGAGGAAGCCGGTCGGCGAGTTGCCTCATGGCGGAGGCCGACGGATCTCGCGCAACTCGGAAGTGTTCGCGATCCTTCGCGACTGGCAACTCGCGGGGATGCCCGGTCCACGCGAGGGCGATTTGACCGGCATCAGACTCATCGCTCAGCCGAGCGACGTCACGCTGCTGCCGAGCCAGTCGCAGACGCTGACCGTGCAGGCCATCTTCGCAGACGGCGAGACGCGCGATGTGACCGCGTGGGCGCTCTTCGACGTTCGCGAGAGTCACATCGCAGATGTCACTCGGACTGGCCGAGTGACGGCTCAACGAGCGGGGAAGACGGCGGTCATGGTGCGGTATCTCGGACAGAGCGCCACCGTCAGTGTGGCCGTGCCGTTCTCGGCTGAGCCGCTGGCAATTGAATTCCAACCCGCAAATTTCATCGACGAATTGGTGCTCGCTGAATGGCAGCGGATGCGTGCGCAGCCCGCGCCGCTGGCGAGCGATGAAGAATTCTTGCGGCGAGTGGGACTCGACCTGATCGGCACACTGCCAACTCCGGGAGAGTTGCGTGCCTTCTTGGCCGACACGTCCGCCGACAAGCGAGCGAAGGTGATCGACTCGTTGCTCGCGCGGCCGGAGTATGTCGATTACTGGGCGATGCGTTGGGGCGATCTGCTGCGATCACATCGCCGCTATCTCGGCGACAAGGGACTCGCCAGCTTCACCGGTTGGCTGAAGCAATCGCTTCGAGAGAACAAGCCGCTCGACGTGATGACCCGCGAACTGTTGACCGCACAGGGCAACCTCTACGCAAACGGAGCGGTCGGATATTTCTTCATCGACGAGAAGGTTGAAGACCTCGCGGAGACGACCGCACAAGTTTTTCTCGGAGTGCGGATGCAATGCACTCGCTGCCACCATCACCCCCAAGAGGTTTGGACTCAGGACGATTATTGGGGACTCGCCGCGTTCTTCACGCGGTTGGAATCGAAGGACTCCGGTGCCTACGGCGCACGCTTCGGTGGCCCCCGCAGTCTGCGAGTCGCAGCGAAGCCGAATCCCAATCGTCTGCTGGCCATCGCGGCCTCGCCCACTGCGTTTCACGATCGACCGCCGGAATTCGCCCCTGCGGAAGATCCGCGCGTCTGGTTGGCCGCATGGATGACTCGCCCAGACAACCCGTACTTCGCTCGCAACTTGGTGAACCGCTCTTGGGCCGCGCTGTTCGGACGCGGCTTGGTCGATCCAGTCGATGACCTGCGCGCGACGAATCCCGCCGCGATGCCCGCCGTACTCGATCGGTTGGCTCGCGAGCTGACCGAACACAACTTCGATGCGAAGCACCTGCTGCGAGTGATCTGCAACTCGCGCGTGTATCAGCTTGCCGGCGAACTTCGGCCGAGCCGCGATCCCGATGGGCAACTTTGCACGCATCGCGTCCCGCGCCGACTGTCCGCTGAAGTGCTGCTGGATGCGGTCTCGCAAGTCACGGGAGTTCCCGAAGCCTTCGATGGTCAACCGCTCGGCACGCGAGCGATCGCGCTGGCCGATCCGTCATTCGTCTCGAACTTCCTGATGACCTTCGGCCGTCCGTTGCGGAACAACGCCTGCGATTGTGCTCGCGCCGGCAACCCCGACTTGTCGCAGGCACTGCACTTGGTCAACAGCACGACGCTGCATCAGAAAGTCATCAGCGATCACGGACGGCTCGCGACATTGTTGAAGGCCAATAAGCCAGAGCCGGAAGTCCTTGAAGAATTGTATCTGGCCACGCTCTCGCGCCGGCCGCGACCCGATGAACTGACTTCGATCGACGAGTTACTCCGCGAGGCACCGACTCGCGCTGAAGGACTGCAAGACTTGTTGTGGACGTTGCTCAATAGTTCTGAGTTCGTGTTCAATCACTGAATTGGAAAAACGGAATAGCGGCGATCGGCTTTCGGCAATCGGCTTTCGGCCGGAAGCCGATCGCCGAAAGCCGACAGCCGTTATCCCCTTTTCAAAGGGAGTTTACTGAGATGCTGCGAGCGATGATTCTGGGGCTGATGATCTGGAGTGCTTTCGATTCGGCCGGAGCGGCCGAACCGGCGAAAGTCATTGACGTCTGGCCGGGTAAGCCGCCGGGTGAGACGGCGGACCTCGGTCCCGAAGTGACTCAGCCGAACAAGGCAGGCGAAGAGCCGCCGACGATTCGGATCACAAACATCAGCCAGCCGACTCTGTGGGTCTATCTGCCGCTGAAGGAAAAGCGGAACGGGACGTCGGTCATCATCTGCCCCGGTGGCGGGTTCAATATCCTCGCCTGGAACAAAGAAGGGACGGAAGTTGCCGAGTGGTTCAACACGATCGGTGTGACGGCGTTTGTGTTGAAGTATCGGTGCCCCACCGGAAGTCGTTCTCCCAACTGGTTGGCCCCGGCTCAAGACGCGCAGCGTTCGGTCTCCTTGGTGCGCAGCCGAGCGGCCGAGTTCAACATCGATCCCGCGCGGATCGGACTGGTGGGCTTTTCGGCCGGCGGGATGGCAGCGGGAGCGGCGACGATCAAACATGCGTCGCGGCAGTACGACGCCAGCGACGACATCGACAAGACCTCATGCCGGCCGGACTTCGCGGTGCTCGTGTATCCGGCCTACTTCGTCGATAAGCAAGGCGAACTCAAACCGGAATTCGCGATCGACAAGAACACGCCGCCGATGTTTTTCGCCCACGCTTTCAACGACGGCGTGACCTGCGAGTCGAGCGTGCGGCTGTTTCTGGAACTCAAGAAAGTCAACGTGCCGTCCGAATTGCATGTGTACTCGACCGGCGGCCACGGCTTCGGACTCAGGCCCAGCAAAGACGCCGTCTCGACGTGGCCGAAACGCTGCGAAGAGTGGCTCGCCTCGCGCGGGCTGTTGAAATAACTCACATACTCGTTCCCACGCTCCGCGTGGGAACGCCAGCTCTGACGTTCCGCGTCGCGTGTGTACTCGCGACGCGAAGCGTCACAACGCACGTTCCCACGCGGAGCGTGGGAACGAGATTGACTGATATGTCGAACGAATCATTGCCGCCCATCCGCATCGCCACACGAGCCAGTCGGCTCGCGCTCTGGCAGGCCGAGCATGTTCGCTCGTTGTTGAAGACCGCCGCGCCGGAGCGTGCCGTTGAGATCGTGCCGCTCTCGACGATTGGTGATCGTGACAAGATTGAACCGTTGACTCAGTTGGGGGGCGGTAGCGGCGTGGGCATCTTCACGCGCGAGATTCAAGCGGCGCTGCTTGACGGTCGAGCGGACGTGGCTGTTCACAGCTTGAAAGACTTGCCAACCGATCCTGTCGTTGGACTGTCGCTGGCGGCGGTGCCGGTGCGCGGCGCGATGTTTGACTCGCTGGTTCTGCCTGCGGAAAACGGGACCGCAGAAAAGGCGAATGATGGCATTCGGCTGTCAGCTCCCGATTGTTTGCCGCACGGTGCGCGGGTTGGTTCGGGAAGTCCACGGCGGCGAGCACAACTGCTGCATCAGCGGCCGGACCTGCAGTTCGTCGAGGCACGAGGCAACGTCGAGACGCGGTTGCGAAAGCTCGATGAGGGACAGTTCGAGGCACTCGTGCTGGCGGAAGCGGGGCTGACTCGGTTGGACTTGGCGGGACGGATCAGTGCTCCGTTGCAACCGCCGCTGATGTTGCCGGCGGTCGGGCAAGGAGCGCTGGGGATCGAGTGTCGCAGTGACGATGAGTCAACGCGCGAGGTGCTGGCTCGACTGACGGACTCGGCGACGCTGCACGCGGTGTTGGCCGAACGCACCGTGCTGGCGACGTTGCGAGCGGGATGTCACGCGCCCTTGGGAGTGTGGACTCGCTCGGAGGGTGCGTCGTTGCGATTGACGGCGGTCGTCTTGAGCTTGGATGGCGTGCAGCGGTTTGAGTCCGATCGGATTTTGGCCGTGGCGACGGAGCAAGATGCGATCGTCTTGGGACGCGCGGTGGCCGAGGACTTGCTGACTCAAGGGGCGGCAGCGCTGCTGGGCCTATCAGCCGCGGGAATCTAGTCCTTAAACAAGCGTACTTGAATTGGTTGTGATCGTAGTTTTGGCGGCGCAGCCGGGTACGGCCGACACGGAGTGCCGGTTTGATTTTCGGGTTTTGGCTCAGGCATGTTTCGTTTGGTTTCGGGGCTAGGCGGTGTGAGGCGGAGGGGCACCGAAGCATCCAGACTTCGGCTTCAGGATGTTCACCATTCAAGTTC
>JBJXEX010000108.1:0-8148 GCA_046156195.1 Planctomycetaceae bacterium
CAACTTCTCCACTCCCCAAGCTGACACCGGCGATTTCTGAAATTCGCACACCCGACCCCGCGTTCCCGCCATTTGCCGTCCGCCTGAGAAACGCCGACGGTACATGCAAAGCACTCACACCTCCCCCCTGAGCTTGCCTCAGGGGCTTGCGGGTTTCTGCGCTACCTCTTGGATAGCCGCGCCCGCATGGGGCTTTCGCAGAATTCGTCAGTTGGTTGATTGGCTTCTGTAGCGCAAAAACCCGCGAGCCACTGAGGCAAGCTCAGTGGGGGAAATGCTCGGGGAAAGCCGGGGTCAGGCACTTCGTCGCGGAGTTGTGCCAAGACCGTCGCCCCGTTACTTCCTGCCGATCACTTTGCAACCAAGGGGTCGCCGATGGCCATTGATCACGATCGCATCTTCAAACTGTTGATCGAAGCGTTCTTTCGAGAGTTTTTGTTTCTGTTCTGTCCGATCGAGGCGGCACAAATCGACTTTCGACATGTGGAGTTTCTGCGAGAGGAATTCTTCACCGATGTCCGACGCGGACGGCGAAGGCGGTTGGACCTGGTCGCGAAAGTGCGGCTCAAACGCGGCGGCGAGCGATTCATTCTCGTCCACTTTGAGTTTGAAGCTTCACGCAAGGACCAAGACTTTCCACGGCGGATGTACGAGTACTTCTCGCAGTTGTTCTTGCGACATGGACTGCCGATCGTCCCGATTGCGATCTTCAGTGACGATGCCGATTGGACGATACCAGTCCCGGATTTCTTTGAACTCACGCTCTCGCCGAAGGGCCGAGTCCGATTCGACTATCACTTGGTCAAGCTGAGCCAGTTGGACTACCGCCGCTTCCTGGAGTCCGACAATCCGCTCGCCTTCGCGCTCATGGCAAAGATGAAATACACTCACCGCGAACGAGTGCGACTGAAAGCCGACTTCCTCCGTCTGATCCTGCGAGCAGGGATCGACCCAGCTCGACAAAGCCTGCTGGTGGAATTCGTGGAAACCTACATGCCGTTGGTCACCCGCGAACAAACTCAGTTCACCCAATTGGTCCAAATCGACGAAACCTATCGCGAGGTCAAACAAATGGTCACCACCTACGAAAAAGCCGGAATCAAGAAGGGCCGCGAAGAGGGGCGCGAAGAGGGGAAACTCGAAGCGCTGCTACTCCTGCTGGAGAATCGTTTCGCGAAATTGCCTGCCGAGGTTCGCCGTAAGGTCGAACGAATCCAATCGAGCCAACGGATTGATGAGTTGTTGCTCGCCGTATTGACCGCCAAATCATTGAGCGAACTTCGACTGTGAGTGAAATTCGCACACCCGACCCCTTTTCTCGCGCTCACCGATCGCCATGTTTGGTTTGTCGAGAAGAAGTGACGTTGAACTGACGGTCGAATCGCCATAAAAACGCTGGCGTCATCGTGGTTTCGTCCGGAGAAGATCAATGTCACAATTGCTGATTGATGAAGTTGAGGATGGATTGTTGGCGTCGTTGCAGGACCGCGCGGTTGGCAATGGACGAACCGCCGCTGAGGAGGCTCGTGAGATTCTCACGCTGGCCTTGAAGGATTCAGCGAATGATCCCTGGGCAGAGATCGACGCGCTGCGAACCGAGTTGCAAGGAACGCACGAAGAGTTCGGCGACAGCACCGACTTGATCCGTGAGGATCGCCGCCGATGACTCTCTACGTCGTGGATGCCAGCGTCGGAATCAAGTGGCTCCTGCCGGAACCGAAAACTCGCGAGGCATTGCGAGTTCGATCGAGCGGCCACCCGCTCCATGTGCCATCGTTCTTTGACCTAGAACTCACGAGCGTCCTCGTCAAGAAACAACGCGCGGGACTGCTCACGGAAACACAAGCCTCGCGGTTCGTGGCTCAGCTTCCCTTGTTGCCGCTGACACGGCACGCGGAGCAATCCTTGTTGCCGCAAGCCTATGAAATCGCGATTGCGACCAATACGAGCTTGTACGATGCGACGTATCTCGCACTCGCCAAGCGCCTGAACGGGAAAATGGTGACGGCCGATGAAGCCTTCCGACGAGCAGTGATCGGCTCACCGTGGGAACCGTTCGTCATGAGTTTGATCGAAGCGGCGTCACTTCGACCATGACGGTCGGAAGTTGATTGGCAAGTGTCTCAAGACATCCGAAATGAAGCTGGCCGACGTGGCGAAAGAGTCCGTTTCGGCGAGCGGTTCCACTCAGCCGTTGCAGGACCAGTGGTACGCCGCGACGTTCCATCTGGCCTGGCTGCTGATCGCTCGCCCGGACGACGCGGACGCCCACGACCGCCTGCACGCCGCTCAAGCCAATTGGCTCGCCCTCCGCACCGCCGACCGACCCGCTCAAACCCCCGCCCCGCCCGGCGAAGAGCACCTCTTCTCACCCGCCATCCGCCAAGCCCTCAAAATCCCCAAAGGGACCGGCACGAGAAAGTAGACCGGTCGCTCACGAACCAACTCGCCTGCCGATGTCGCCGTCCGCGCGACGGCTCGCACGAGAACTTGGTGTCGATCCGGCAACCGTGCAGGGCACCGGACACGGCGGAGCGATCACGCGCGAGGACATCGAACACGCTGCCGTCGAACGGAATTCATTCCGTTCGACAGATCAGACAGCGAACGGAATAAATTCCGTTCGACGACAGGCTGAAAACCTGCCTCACGACCGCATGAGACAGGCCATCGCCGCCGCGATGACGCGGTCGAAGCGCGAGGTGCCGCATTACTACCTCAGCACGACGATCGACCTGCAACCGGCGCTGAACTGGCTGGCCGAAACGAATCTCCAACGGCCGATCACCGAACGCCTGTTGTACGGAGTCCTGTTGCTCAAGGCGGTTGCACTGGCGCTGCGCGAAGTCCCCGAACTGAATTCGGTTTGGGAAGGAGACGTCGCCGTTCATAAGCCGTCGATCCATGTCGGTGTCGCGATCTCACTCCGCCAAGGGGGACTGGTCGCACCGGCGATTCATGACACCGATCAGAAGAGCCTCGATCAGTTGATGCAAGAATTCAGAGACCTTGTGACTCGTACACGCAGCGGCCGACTGCGCAGCTCCGAGCTGTCTGATCCGACCATTACCGTCACCAGCCTGGGCGAACGCGGCGTCGAGGCGGTCTTCGGCATCATCTATCCACCGCAAACGGCGATCGTTGGTTTCGGCAAAGTCGTCGAGCGGCCGTGGTCGATCAACGGCGGTCTGATGTCGCGGCAAGTCATCACGGCCACATTGTCCGCCGATCATCGCGTCAGCGACGGACATCGCGGCGGGCGGTTTCTGTCCGCCGTCGATCGCCTGTTGCAGGAGCCGGACAAACTATGACCACCGAAGAAATCCGCACGACCGTCTTACGATTGCTGTCGAACATTGCGCCCGAGGTCGATTCGGCGCAGATCAAGTTGGGAAATCGCGGGGGCAGGCACTTCGGAAATTCGGAATTGGCCGGGGCCAATTTCGAATTTCCGAAATGCCAGACCCCTGAGCATGTGCTGGCTACTCGGCCAGGCGTCCGTCGCGCAGTCTCAGGATGCGGTCGTCGGGATGAATGAAGGTTGTGTCGTGAGTCACCACGAGCACGGTCGCTTGGTGCTGATCGCGCAAGTTGCGGAGCAGCCGATAAACCTCGGCTCCGGTTTGACTGTCGAGTTCTCCGGTTGGCTCGTCGGCGAGGACCAGCTTCGGGCGTTTGAGCAACGCTCGCGCGATGGCGACACGCTGCTGTTCGCCGCCGGAAAGTTGACTCGGTCGGTGATCGAGTCGTTCACCGAGTCCGACTTGCTGGAGTAGTTCGACCGCGCGAGTTCGCAACTCGGTGGACACACCGCTGGGCAGGAACGGGACCAGGACGTTGTCCACGGCGGTCAGGTTGCTCAGCAGGTTGAAGCTTTGGAAGACGAACCCGACTTGCTCGCGGCGAAAGCCGTCTCGTTGTCGAGCCGACATCCCGCGCAGCCGCGTGCCGGCAATCGTGATCTCGCCGGAGGTCGGTTCGTCCAATGCGCCGAGCAATTGCAGCAGCGTGCTCTTGCCGCTGCCAGAGGGGCCGAGCACGAAGGCGAATGAAGCGGCAGGCAATTCAAACGAGAGACCGCGCAATGCGGCGACCTCGTGCGAGCCGCGGCGATAGACCTTGGTGACATCTTGAAGCTGAATCATGCGGCCCATTGTGGTGCGGGCGGCTCGCCTGCACTGGTGAGTGACTCGCGCGGGACAAACCAGTGCAGGCGAGCCGCCCGCACCACAAGACACTCACTGCGCCTTGGCCGCTTCCTTCTTCTCGCTGGCCAATTGAGCCTTGAGGTACGCGACGGCGTCATTGAGTTGGCGGTCGGTGTATTCGAGCTTGGGGGCCGAGCCGCCGATGATGTCGCGCTGGCGGCGGTATTCGAGGTAGTCCTGCATTTCCTTCTGGGTGACTTCGATTTTGTGATCCTTGTCTGGGCCGACACCCCATTCCTCGTCTTCTTTCGCTCCGGGGAACTTGTGGATGTTGCGTCCGCTGGGTCGCAGGTATTGAGCGGTCGTCAGCTTCAACGCGCTGGAACCTCCTTCCAATTCGATCACATTCTGAACACTTCCTTTGCCCCATGAGCGTTCGCCAACGATGATGGCTCGCTTGTGATCTTGCAGGGCCGCGCTGACGATCTCGCTGGCCGACGCACTGAACCGATTGACCAGAATCGCCATCGGGAAACCGGAGAACGTCCCCTCCTTCTCGGCGGTCCAAACGCGGTTGTCGGTGTTGCGACCTTTGACACTGACGATCGTGCCGCTTTCGAGAAACAAGTCGGCGATCTTGGTCGCCTGGCCGAGCAGTCCGCCGGGATTGAATCGCAGATCGAGGACAAGGCCCTTTAGTTCGTCCTCCTTCAGTGATTCCAGCGCCTCTTGCAGCTCATCGGCGCTGCGACGGCCAAAGTGAGTCAGGCGGATGTAGGCGATCTTGCTGTCGGCATCGAGAAAGAAGTTCCAACTGTCGTCCGGCTTGTGTGTGTCGCCGAGCACGGTGGCAACTTGGATCAGCGCACGAGTGATCTTGATCTGCTCAATCTTGTCCGAGCCGCTGTGTTGCACGCCGATCGTCACGTCGGTGCCGGGTTTGCCTTGCAGCAAGCGGATCGCATCGTTCAACGTGAAGCCCTGGGTCGACTTGCCGTCGATTTCCATGAACAGGTCACCGGCCTTCAACCCTGCCCGATACGCCGGAGTGCCCGGCAGCGGCGACATGACTCGCAGTGGTGGCGCGGCCGGGTCCATCTGCACGCCGATGCCGCCGAATTCCTGTTCGACCTCTTGGTTGAAGCGTTTCAATTCTTCGGGACTGATGTAGTTGGAGTACGGATCAAGCTGCGTGACCATGCCCCGAATCGCCGCCTGGATGAGCTGCCGACGATCGACGTCTTTGACATAGTTTCGCTCGATCTGCTCGAACGTGTCGGCGAAGAGCCGCATCAATTCGTAGTCTTCGTCCCGTTTGGCATCGGCTTTGGCCTTGTCGTCCGCAAGCTTTTGTTCGGCGGCGGGTTTGTCCTTCGGCGGGTCATCCGCTCGCGAGAAGTCGAACGAAAACGTGAGTCCCAGCAGCAGAGAACTCAGTAGAAACCAAGAGTGGCGACGCATGTGAAAGCCCCAGCCAGAGAGATGAATGATCGAGTCCTTGATCCAAATCGGGGCGGAGTCTAGGCCAAGCAAATTGTTGAAACAAGCGGGCTTAATTGGCTCGCGATGGCTGGACCTCTCTCAAATCAACGCCCGGTCCGACGAAGAGCCAATGCGGTTTCGCTCACGTCGAGCGATCCGCTGCATGGATCGGTGATGCTGAGTTCGGATGGCTCGTTCTTCGACACGCCGAACTTCGACTTCGCGGGGAGCGAGGTTCACGTTTCGGTTCCACGACGGCGCGGCGGATTCCAACGTCGCCACGCTCGCCTATCCATTGGTCCGCTGCTTTCAGAAGAAGTTTGCGCGAGACTCGGCGGCGGCGATGGTCAGAGCCGTTGGGACCGAAGCGTGATAAAATCGACCAAGACTTGGCAGACGGACAAGTCCTTCCGCGTTTTCGGGCTGATCCGCAAACTCAACGTGACATTGCCTCCGCCCAAAGGAATCGGACACAACCCCTCGAACCTCCACCTGGCCCGCCTGACCGTTCGCCACGAGCCAGCCACGAAGAATCCCAGCTACGCCAAGTGAATTGAAGAGGCCGCATGGTTGTCGCGACGCGAACGCGGTCGAAGGCCGCGGCGAAGCAGTGACGCGATCCGATCTCGACTCACTCACAACAACAGGACTCTCACCAAGATCGACTCGCTTATGAAACTCGCCCTCGCACTCGTTGTCTGTTTTCTGATTGCGCCTGCCGCAGCGCAGGAGATCAAACCGGACTTGCCGGTGGTGCTGAGGAATCCCGGCGAGCCGTTTCAGGATGCTGCTCGACCGGGGGCGATGATCATCGGTATGGATCGCACGTCGAAGGGGCGCATCTGGGGTTGCTGGACGGGCACGGGGGATAAGAAGGACGGCTACTTTCTGCTCGCCACGAGCGACGACGGCGGCGCGTTGTGGTCGAAGCCGAGGCTTGCAGTAGGCCCGATGCTCGCGAAAGCCCAGCGGCTGAGCGGGGCGTTGGTCGGCAATCTGTGGACCGATCCGCGTGGGAGACTGTGGTTGTTTTTCGATCAGCAGCTCGGCGATCCGCAGGGGCGCATCACGAACTGGTTCATTCGGTGCGACAATCCTGACGCTGCTGAGCCGACGTGGTCCGAACCGGTCCTCTTCGCCGAAGGCTGTACTCTGAACAAGCCGACGGTGCTGAAGAATGGCGACTGGCTGCTGCCCGTGTCCGACTGGCACAAGAAGACGGCTCGTGTGTTTGCCTCGACCGACGAAGGCCGCTCGTGGAAGGAGCGCGGCAGCTTGCAGTTTCCCGACTGGGAATTCGACGAGCACATGATGATCGAACTGCGCGATGGCCGACTGTGGATGCTCGCGCGAACGAAAGGACAGCCGCACGAGAGTTTCTCCAGCGATGGCGGCGCGACGTGGAGCGAGCCGCGTCAGGCGGCGACCGTGCAGAATGTGAATGCGCGATTCTTTCTGCGACGCCTCAAGTCGGGCCGCATCCTGCTGGTTAAGAACGGATCGCCAGAGGAGCGTTTGCAAAAACGTTCGCACATGTCCGCGTGGCTTTCGGACGACGACGGCCAAACGTGGAAAGGAGGGCTGCTCCTTGATGAACGCAGTTCAGTGTCGTATCCCGATGGCTTCGAGTCGCCGGACGGTCTGATCCACATTCTCTACGACTGGAATCGGCACACCGATGCCGAGATTCTACTGGCGAAGTTCCGCGAGGCCGACGTGCTTGCTGGCAAAGTTGTCTCGAACGATGCCAAGCTGCGGATGCTCGCGAACAAGGCGACTGGCCCGAAGCCCGAAGTGCTCTACAACGGCATCGAATTGCCGCTCCCGTGGCCGCCGCCGTGGCCGCCGCCGTTTCGCGATCCGAACTCGGCCGATCCGATGCCCGTTCCGTATTTGCAGAAGAAGCCGAGATCGATCCTCATCGACGTGGGCCGCCAACTCTTCGTGGACGATTTCCTCATCGAGAGCACCACGCTCAAGCGGACGTTCCACCAGGCGAAGAAGTTCGAGGGCAATCCTGTCTTCAAAGCTGAGACCGATCGCGAACTCGGCCCCTCCACGCAAGGCGAGCGCGGCAAGGAAGCAACGACCTTCACCGGCCAAGGAGGAGTCTTCTACGATCCCACCGAAAAGCACTTCAAAATGTCTGACTCTGCCGGATTCTATGTCTGAAATAATGTCGAGTTTTCGGCGTTCGCAATTGTCGGCATCCTTTCTCTGCTCAAGGAGGAGGGAGCCGGCATGGATGCTGGGACGAAAACTCGACGGTGTTGTCGTAAACGGGAAGGCGTGGGGTTGCAAGCCGGTCGCGGCGGCAGGCAGATCTGTTTGAAGATGACTCGCGAAACGTATGACCGCATCTGGGCGAACTCGACGGAAGTCCGAGCCTTGATCGCCGATTTCCGCAGGCCGAAATCGACTAACATTTTTTCGCGGAGTTCTCGTTTTTCTCCGGGTTTTTCCAGCGGTTGGCGGTTTTTTTGTTAGTCGGTTTCTTGGAAATCGCGCGGTCACCGGT
>JBJXEX010000117.1:0-3798 GCA_046156195.1 Planctomycetaceae bacterium
ACCGGTGACCGCGCGATTTCCAAGAAACCGACTAACAAAAAAACCGCCAACCGCTGGAAAAACCCGGAGAAAAACGAGAACTCCGCGAAAAAATGTTAGTCGATTTCGGCCTGCGGAAATCGGCGATAACTGTATGCTGCTTGTGGGATGATCTTTCCGACTGCAATTCTTGCGATTTCTTTGCGCGATGTTGGTGGAATAACGATCGCCGTTAGTTCGATTTCGTCGAAATCAAGTTGCATCGCGAGTAGGACTCGTCGATCGCCGCTTGGACTCGGCACCGCTTTTTTTGACAAATAACTCCATTTGCAATCCACGCTCAACAGAGAGCGATAGGCGTCTTCAAACGGACTCGTTGACCAGGTCATTCGCTGAGCACACCAGAGGCACACTTCTTGAACGCTTTCTAACAAATGGCGTCGCTTTTCAGCTTTGCTCTGCGATGTGTACTTCACAAAGTCAAAGTACCAATGAATTGGCAACGGGTAAAAAGGGTCATTCGCATGCCGTGGTTCGAAGCGATCAGAAAAGTCGATCCAGATCTGATCCACTTCATTAGTCTTTACGCATCGACGCAATAATGCAGAATATGGGCCGCAAATGCATTCGCAATGCCTCATGAATCGAACAACAAAGCCATCCTTAAAGCGGTCAACGATCTCTTCGTCGGCACTTGCCTGTATAGCCTGTAGGTACACAGCGACCTCATTTCTATGGAATAAATGGATTTATCCCTTTCGGCAGTTTGTTTGCAGGCAACTTATGTCTCATTGCCTTCCAGATTCCAACGACTTCTTTTTCCCATCGAAACATATGGGCGGCAGTTGAAAACGTGCGTAGCAGAACAACTTCGTAATCCCCTTTCGTTCCGCCAAATGTTTTGGCGATTTCTTTTAGCTGCCTCAGACCTCTCACAGAGTTTCCGGACAAATTAATTCCGTTGTTAGCCCGACTGACCCCAAACTTTATTACTTGCCCAGTGAGTTTGTTGATAATTGCGTAGCCGTGAGGGGTACCGTATGCGTTGTGGACCAGCAGACCATCATTGCCAACTTGATAAACATGCTCGGCGTCGACTTCGAGGTTGTAGACCGCATGTGGTCCAGGACGTGCCTGATGTGTGACAACCTGGACCCGTTGACCCTCAGCGTTGAGGAGGTTCTCGCCAGGACGCAAGAACTCAGCCTCAACGAATGCTTGGCGGTCTTCGGACCAGAATGGGTGATTTGCCGTTGTGCCAATGGGTTCGTCTTGGCCTTCGGAGAAGAAAAAGGTGTCAGGAACCGTTTCCGCCTGGAATCGCCTGAAATTCCGATATTTGGTTCCATTCCCTTTTTATCCATTTTGAATGCGACGCAACAGAACTTCGCAGTACCGCTTTGCGAGTGGAAGCGAGAACTCCTCAATGACACCGTTTGCTAGCTGATCGTGTCTCCTTCGAGACTTGGTACTACCTAAGCGCCTCATTGCTTCTTGCAGTAAACTATGAACGTCTGGAAATGAGACCGAAGTAAATTTCTCATTGATAAACTGTCTCTCATTTCCGACATAGTGTACATTTAGTTCTGGAAGTTCGCCTTGCTCGAACACTAACAAGTATTCGACACTCTCGACCTTGCAGGTAATGCCACGCGTCCGATGGTCCTTCTCTCCCCATGACGAACAAGAGAGCCCATACGTTCTCAGAAAAGCAACTACAGTCTCAATGGCAGCATCATGCATGATTAGAGTCTTCTCAGATAATTGCAGTGCTTCGAATGTCACCAATTTCCCACTATCGCAAGACCTTTGGAACCCATTCAAACAATCGCACTTGCTTCCCATTGACGTTAACGAACTCCTTTGTCCAACGACGACGGAATCCGTTTCTAACGAGTAGCTGCATCTCGCGAAGTGTAATCGATCCTGCCTTGAAGCCTTTGGCAGCGTCAAAACCTATATCAAGAATGCGGGCGTTCCCTTTGCGCACATTGTCCATGGCGTGATAGAGAAAATCGCGATTCCGTTTCCAATTCCAATTTCTTCCTGACAGCCATCGCCAACCACGCTGAGCGGCAAGTCCTATTACTCGAGTCATCGTTTGTCCGAGCAGCACATCCTTGCACGCATTATGTACCAGCAGGCCATCGTCGCTAACGTGATAAACATTTGCGCCGTCGACTTCGAGGTTGTAGACCGTCGCCGGTCCAGGGCGTGCCGAGTGCGTGATGACCCGTATGCGTTGCCCTTCGGCGTTCAACAAGTTCTCGCCCGGCCGCAACGACTGCGCTTCAACGAAGGCTTGGCGGTCTTCGGACCAGAAGGGATGGTTCGCCGTCGTTCCAATCGGTTCGTCTTGGCCTTCGACGTAGAGGTCGATGACGTTGGTGGCTTCGTGCTCGAATTTGCCGGTGACGAGGCGGTGGTACTCGTTCTGGCGGCGCGGGGGTTGCTGGCATTCGTCAATGGAGAGGACATCGGCGATACCAACAGCCCCGACTTCTTCCATGTCGAATTCGTACTTCCCGCCGGTTTTGACCTGCTCTGCTTCCAGCCACCACGTCGGGCGTGCCAACCAAATGCGCACGAGGTCGCCGTCGGGACGAGTCAGCAAGAAGTGAATGACACGCCAATGTTCGCGGACGAACGGGCCGTAGTCGGTCCATTCGATTTCACGACCGCTGGCTTGCGCCGCTTGCAACAGTTCCTTCGCGAGCGTCTCGGCTTTCGTTGGCTCCGATTCCGTCGCTTCGTCTTTGTCGTCATTGAGGCTGACGAGTTCCGCATCGTCGGGGATGCCGTCGATGAGAGCGGGGAGCGGTTCGTTGTCAGCCAACTCCATCAACTCGGCTTCGAGATCGGCCAACTCGGTCGCCCACAAGTCCGCGAGTTCCATCTCGGTCGCGTTGTTGTCGTCGAGTTTCTGTTCGGGATTGTTGGCGATGACCCGGTCGGCGATGGGGTGGATGTCGCGGATGGATTTGGAGGCAAAGCGCGGCTTCGGTTCCGCGTTGACTTGGAACAACGCGGGCGGCGTTTCTGTTGTCGCGGCAATCACCGGTCTTGCGGTGACGTGTTTCGTCACGGGCGGCGTTGATGTGCCGAAGAGGCTCCACCCGGCGAGCAGGCCGAAGAACGTCACCCAAACAACCGCGAAGACGTTTTTCGCGCGGCTGCGGCGAGGCGCGCTTGTGGGCTGTTCGAGCTGATGCTGTTCGTTGCGCATGATGGGGTTCTCGGCGAGGGCCAGCGTAGCCGAAGTGGTCCGCGAACTTCCAATAACCTTGATCGGTTCATCGCGTACTGAGAAGTCGTTCGACGTGCGGCTCTCGTCACTCGGAGCGTGACGGCTACTTTGAGGAAGGCCACTTTGTGGTTGGCTGGTCGGGCAGCACAACTCGTCGCAGAGGGCGGTCAATTCTTCGGGGGTGAGCGGTGGCGGAAGTGGATCGTCCACTGGGTCGAGAGTGACTCGGCGCTTCGGAAGTCGTAGTGCCGGGACGGTCGCGCGGCGGCGGTCACGCGACAGGATGGCTCCCGTCACACCCACCACCAAAAACATTGTTGCCCAGGCCCAGCGCGACGAATCGTCCTCGGCGATGGTGGCCTCGGTGGTGATCAGCGGCGGTGCGGTGCTGCTGAGTTCGGGGTCGATTAGGGCGACCGTTTGACCAAGCTCGAATTCGCCGATTAGGACCAGTGTGTCGCCGACGAAGCATTTGCCTAAGACTTTGCCCATCGTGCGGAAGACGAGATTCACGTCGTTGCAGTTCAGCCTGCGGTTGATTGCCACGGCCGTGTTGACCACACGGCGGCCCA
>JBJXEX010000125.1:0-64458 GCA_046156195.1 Planctomycetaceae bacterium
AGGGTTTCTGCCGCAAAAAGTTCTTGAAGACCGAATCGAGCAACATCCTTGTCGCCTCCAATGATTGATGTATCCGACATCCAATCAGGATGTTGCGCGATCATTAAGCACCTTGGAAGCCCTGGCCGTAAGGCGCTAGCCGCGGGTGCCGAACGACAACCCGCGGCTCGTGCCATGCGGCTCATTGCACTTCGGGAATTTTTCGGGAATCGGGGAGTTTGTTTCGGACAGCGGCCGCCGGATGGCAATTGAGACGGTGAGTGCAAACTTGTCTCGCCCGTCACCCGTCATCCCGGAGCGCCGTCATGAAAGTCTGGTCGAACGTCGCCGCCGCTCGTGTCGTTGTCGTTGTCTCTGTTCTTGAAACGAGTCTGCCGTTGGCCGCTCAGGTCAAAGTCGGAGGTCAAACCATTGAGGACCGATTGCTCAAGGTTTCCAAGACCTTGAACGAGCAAGCTCAGATTCACCGCGCTGCCGCGGAAGTGTTGCGCGGCTTGCAAGCGGAGTCGCAACAGGCGGACGCGGAGTTTGTGAACAAGAGGAAGGCACTCGTTGAGATCAAGCAAGCGTTCGAAGAGGAAGAGGAACAGGACAAATCGGCAGACGTGTTGGCGACTCGCGAACTGGCCGAGGTCGCTCGAAAGAAGTCGCGTGAGGCGCGCGACAAAGTCGTCGAGAGGTTGAAGCAACAACCGGACTACGAAGCGGACTACCAAGCGGCGACCAAGGCTCATACCGACAACCTCTCGCACCGCGAAGCTGCGTTCTCAAGAGGCCGACAAGCAACTGGCGGTCACGATGGGACGAACCAAAGACGCGGTCGAAAAAGTCGCGCGTTTGGCCTCGGCGAAACTGGGATTCGTGCGGGCAACTCAGCAAGCCAAGGCCGCCAAGCAGGAAGTTGCGAAACTCGAACAAACGATGACTCCGATGGTGCGTTCGATTCAGTCGCTTCTCAACCAGCAAGGGGAACTGATGCAGCGGCTGCGAATGCAAACTATGGAGCCGGGATCGCCGCCCGCAACGGGGCTGGCCAACAAAAGCCGCCACAATCTCAAAGTCGGCAGTGCAGCAATTGCCAGTTCTGGGTGTCGGTCACTGCGGAACCCGGAGAACGCGGCCAGCTCTGCGGAGTCACTTGGGGCGGACGACGTGAACGTGAATAAGAGTGTGATGATCTTATTGAAAGGCTGTCGGCAAGGTTGAACTGGTCGCAGTCACTCGCTACTTTCCCCCGCCCTTACGCCCGGCTGGGGACGAGGTTTCGTCCAAAACAGGTTGGCCGTGACGTGTTGAGCAGAGCTTTTGAAGGATTCTTCCGTGACCACTGCGACTACCGCGACTCCCCGAACGCCCGCCATCAAGCGTCTCAAAACTCCGAACCACCAGAGCTTTGCCCTCACGGTAGAGCAAGCTGCTCCCAGCACCAAGAAATGGTTTGTCGTCAATGGCGACGGCCAAGTGGTTGGGCGATTGGCGACCAGAATCGCCACCATCCTGATGGGCAAGCACAAGCCAGATTACACGGCCAACGTCGATAGCGGAGATTACGTCGTCGTGGTCAATGTTGAACGTGTGCGGTTCTCCGGCCGACAAATGACGCACCCCACGATTCCGTACTTCACGACGAAGACGGCCACCAAGCTCTATCAGCGATTCAGCGGTTTTCCCAGCGGTCGCAAAACGATGACGGCGGCGGATCGACTGATCAAGAAGCCGGACGACGTGTTGATGAACGCCGTGCGACGCATGTTGCCCAAGACGAAGCTCGGTCGGGACATGCTCATGAAGCTGCGACTGTTCACCGGTCCCACCCATACGCATCAGGCTCAGCAGCCGGCCGAGTTGCCGGCATTTGTGAAATAATTCCCTCATAGGATTTCATTGGATCGAGATTCATGGAAAACGAAGAACAAGCAGTGGACGCGACTCCGGTCGCCAGTGGTTTGGCGGCGGATCTGACCCTCGGACAGGCGGGAACTCCGGTCGTCGCGGAAGAAATCAAGCCGCGCTTGCCGCAGTTGGTGCGCGGCAAGATCGACAAGAACGGCGTCGCCATGGGGACTGGTCGTCGCAAGACCGCCGTCGCTCGCGTGCGACTCAAGGATGGCACCGGAGTGGTCACGGTCAATGGTCGGCCGTTGGCGGAATACTGCGTTGGCGAACGCGACCGCAATTCGGTTCTCGCGCCGCTGAAGGCGACCGACCTGTTGGGTAAGGTCGATGTCTCGGTGCTCGCTCACGGCGGCGGTCCAACGGGACAAGCCGAAGCCATGATGCTCGGCGTCGCTCGTGCGTTGCAGGCCAAGAACCCGCTGCTCCACGGAGCACTGGCGGACGGCGGCTACCTCACTCGTGACAGCCGCATGGTCGAACGCAAAATGTACGGTCACAAGAAATCTCGCCGCAGCTTCCAGTTCTCGAAGCGTTGATCGGCTTTGCGAATCGGCTGTGAATCAATTGACATCTCGCCCCGTCGGGTCTTCCCACGGGGCGATTTTGTTGGGTCAGGCGACGAACGGAGTCCGCCATGCTCGGACAATTGCTGCTGCCTGAACTGCGAGAGTTGCTGCAACTCAACGACACGGCCGGGCTGCGCGAATTTCTCGATGCGCTGCACCCTGCGACCTGCGCCGAGGTGCTAGACACAGTCACGCCGCCCGAAATATGGGCGGTGCTCGCCAGCGCACCGTTCGAGAAACAGGCGGAAATCTTCGGATACTTCGAGCCTCATCGGCAGATGCAGTTGGTCGAATGCGTCGATCGTCCGCATCTCTCGAAGCTGATCGAGACGATGGCTCCCGATGATCGTGTTGACCTGCTCAAAGAGATGGACCCGGAGCATGTCGAGTCTCTGCTGCCATTGATGGCTCAGGCCGAACGTAACGATATTCGCCGACTGCTCTCTTATCCGGACGGCAGCGCCGGTTCGATCATGACGACCGACTATGCGTCACTGCCGGAGCACATCACGGTCGCCGAAGCTCTCGATCAGCTTCGTCGGCAAGCCCCCGACCGCGAGACGATTTATTACGTCTACATAGTGGACGACGATCGCAAACTCGATGGCTTCGTGACACTGCGGACGCTGATTCTCGCGCGGCCGACTGCGAAACTCGACGACATCATGGAGCGGGATGTCTTCGCCGTGCGAGTCGATGATGATCAGGAAAAAGTCGCGCAGATCATGGCCAAGTACGACTTCCTGGCGATCCCGGTTACCGACAATCAAAACCGCTTGGTAGGCATCATCACACACGACGATGTGATGGACGTGCTGCAAGAGGAGGCGACCGAAGACGTGTACCGAGCGGGTGCCATGTCGCCTCTTGAAGACAGTTACCTCGCCACGCCATTGAAGCAGATTGTCTGGAAGCGCGGCGTGTGGCTGGTCGGCCTATTGGCGACCGGATTTTTGTCGGCGACCGCGCTCAAGCACTTCCGACCCAATGCCACCGAAGCGGAATGGGCGGTCGCGTTCCTGCCGCTGGTGCTGGCCAGCGGAGGCAACAGCGGTTCGCAGTCGGCGACGCTGGTGATTCGCGCGTTGACGCTGGAATCGCTCTCGCAAGCAGACTGCATTCGGCTTCTCGGCCGCGAACTGTTGATGGCCACGATCCTCGGATTCGCGCTAATGGTCGAAGCGTTCTTGCTGGCGATGTTTCTCGAACATCCGTCGAAGGCGATGGTCGTCGCGATGACGGTCTTTATGCTGGTCTGGATGGGTTCGATCGCCGGGACGCTGTTGCCGCTGGCCTTCAAAAGGCTGGGCATGGACCCGGCGATGATGTCCAACCCGCTGATCGCCGCGTTGGTCGATATCAGTGGCGGAGTGATTTACTACAGTGTGGCGCGAATGGTCCTGGGTTGAGCTTCGCCTCACGGGGCCGATGGTGGACGTGTCATGTTCGCACTAACGACTTTCTTGAGTGCCTTTCTGCTGTTCCAAGTGCAGCCGTTGCTGAGCAAGGCGATTCTGCCGTGGTTCGGTGGCAGTCCGGCGGTGTGGACCGTCTGCATGTTGTTCTTTCAGGTGACGCTGTTTTGCGGGTACGTCTACGCGCATCTCGTGACACGATACTTGCCGAAAGTGGGACAAGCCGCGTTGCACATTCTGTTGTTGAGCGTCGCGGCCTTGCTGGGGCCGATCACTCCCGCAGCCAGTTGGAAGCCGGGACCGGCCGATGATCCGACGGCGCGCATCTTGATGTTGCTGGCGGTCTGTGTGGGCCTGCCGTACTTCCTGTTGTCGGCGACTGGCCCGCTGTTGCAAGCGTGGTTCTCGCGGACGAAGCCCGGAGTCTCGCCGTATCGCTTGTATGCGTTGTCGAATGGCGGTTCGCTGATCGCGCTGCTGTCGTATCCGTTCGCGTTCGAGCCGGCGTTTGATATCGCTCGGCAAGGACAGCTCTGGTCGTGGGGCTTCCTCGCGTTCGCGGCCTGTTGTGCGGCGTGCGCGATCGCCAATGCGGTCTCGAAGACCGCTGTCGTCGCGACCGTCGAAGGACGTGCAGAGCCGGAGGCGAAACCTGCGGCACCGTCTCGTGCCGACTGGTGGCTGTGGATCGCGTTGCCGATGACCGCCTGCGTGTTGTTGATCGCGGGGACGAATCAGATTTGCCAAGAGGTGGCGGTGATCCCGTTTCTGTGGGTCGTGCCTCTGGCGTTGTATCTGTTGTCGTTCATCCTGACGTTCGACAGCAGCCGCTGGTATCGGCGGACGTGGTGGTACAGCGGGTTGATCGTCTCGGCGGCGGCGAGCGTGTGGCTGATGCTGTCCGGGGGCCAGGCACCGATGGTGCAACAGTTGGCGGCGAACTTCACGATGCTGGTCTGCGGCTGCATGGTCTGTCATGGCGAACTGGTGCGAATGAAGCCGGACCCGCGCTATCTGACGTCATTCTATCTGTGTTTGTCGGCGGGCGGAGCGTTCGGCGGGATGTTCGTCGGGCTGATCGCTCCGCGTTTGTTTACCGGTTACTTCGAGTGGCATCTGACGATCCTTGTGACGTGCGTCTTGCCGTTGGTGATTTTTTGGCGAGATGGCGGCTCGCGATTGCATCGAGGTCGCAGTCCGTGGGCTTGGACGGTGCTGGCCTCGGCCGTGGCGATGCTGTCGATCGGATTGGTCACGCACCTGCGGAAGATCACCGCACATCGCGCCGATGCCACACGCAACTTTTTTGGTGTGCTGAAAATTGAGAAATACGCCGACAGCGTTTCGATGCTGCATGGCGGCGTGTTGCATGGCAATCAGTGGACCGACTCGGAGCGACGGCGGCTGGGCACAACGTATTACAGCGAAGACTCCGGCATTGGTCTGATCCTGAAGCAATGCCGTCCCGACCGTCCGCTGAAGGTCGGCCTAGTGGGACTCGGCGCGGGGACATCCGCCGTTTACGGACAGCCGGGAGATCATTTCCGCTTTTACGAAATCAATCCGCAGGTGGTGCGGTTCGCGAAGAAACACTTCACGTTCTTGGCTGACTGTCCGGCAAAAGTGGATGTCGTTCTGGGTGACGCGCGATTGCAGCTCGAACAAGAATCGCCGCAAGAGTACGACGTGCTGGTGCTCGATGCGTTCTCTGGCGACGGCGTGCCGGTGCATCTGCTGACCTCCGAAGCGTTCGACCTCTACAAAAGACATCTCCGGCCCAACGGCGTGATTGCGGCACATGTGTCGAATCGGCACCTCGATCTGCGGCCGGTGCTGCGAGCACAAGCCGAGCGACTCAATCATCACGCGGTGACGGTGCGATGCGATCAAGGCGAGAACTCGACGCTCAACGTCTGGGTGCTGATGACGAACGATCAGACGCTTTTGTCTCGCGCGGAGATTCGCAGACGGAGAACTGCGGACGACGACCGCCAAGTGCTCTGGACGGATGCCCGCAGCGACCTGATGGCGATTCTGGCCAAGCGGCAATAGTCTTCGACCCATGACCGAACTGCCCCCATTGCCCGATGAATCGTCGTTACTCCAAGCACTCCGCGCGTCGCCCTCCTTGTTTGAGAGCATCGCACGCGCGAACTCGGCCGAGAAAGAATTCCATTTGCAGCAGCGGCTGCGTGGCGAGTTCTCCGACGAACTGGTCCGAGCCGCACTGATTCTGCGAGACCTCCGCCAAAAGGCTGTCGCCTCGAAGAAGTTCGCGCGAGCCGATCAGATGTGGTTCACACCGACCGGCCTCGAACAGGCGACGGCCGAGCTAGTCGCGAGACATAAAGCGAAACGCTTCGAGGGACCGGTCTGGGATTTCTGTTGCGGCATCGGCGGCGATTCGCTCGCGTTGGCCGAGCGTGGTGAAGTTCACAGCGTCGATCTCGATCCGGCCATGTGCCTGCGCACCGAATGGAACGCCGAGGTCTACGGCGTCCACGAGCGAGTTCACACCCTCGTCGCCGACGTTTCGTTGCCCGGCGACCGAACGGGGCTGCTGCACATCGACCCCGATCGCCGACCGAGCGGACAGCAACGCATGAGGCGAGTCGAGGACTGCTCGCCGAACCTCGAAGTGCTGCGCGTCTTGATGTCGGAGTTTCGTGGCGGAGCGATCAAGCTCAGTCCCGCGAGCAATTTCGGCGGCAAGTTTTCCAATGTTGAAATCGAATTGGTCAGCCTGCACGGCGAGTGCAAAGAGGCGACGATTTGGTTCGGCGATCTCGCGGGAGATCAGCCGTTTCGAGCGACCGCGTTGCCATCGGGAGAGACGATCGCCGCCGATCCCCTCTCCGCGCGAGCCGACATCACATCGCCGCGAGCGTTCGTCTTCGATCCCGATCCGGCGATCGTGCGAGCCGGGATGTTGGATGTGCTTGCCGAACGTCAGCAGCTCGCACGACTCGACGATGCCGAAGAGTATCTGACCGGCGATCAGCCGCTGTGCTCGCCGTGGTGGCAGACGTTTCGCGTGCTGGAGATCCTGCCGAACAACGACCGCGCGGTGCGTGCCGCCTGCCGTCATTTGGAGTTTGGCTCGGTCGAAATCAAGTGTCGCCATTTGCCCATTGAGGTCGAGCGTGTGCGCCGCAAATTGAATCTGGAAGGTCGCCGTCCGGGCGTGTTGATTTTCGCTCGCGTGTCCGGCAAGGCGACGGTTCTCGTGTGTGAGCGGACCATCGACAGGAAAATTGATGACAGGAAAACGAAAGCAAACGGGCTGGCCCTGAAAACCTGATACCTGGAATCCGTCAGCGTGGGCGAGTCTCATTGGCCCTCAATCGTTGTCCCACTTTGTCCACAGAATTTGAGAATCTTTGATGTCGAACTCCACCGCGCCTCTCCGTCTGGCCATGTGGTCCGGGCCACGCAACATCTCGACCGCGATGATGCGGTCTTGGGGCAATCGAACGGACACCGTCGTTTGCGACGAACCGTTCTATGCACATTACTTGCACGTCACTCAGAAGGATCATCCGGGCAAGGACGAGGTGATCGCCGCCGGAGAAACCGATTGCCAGAAGGTCGTCAACTGGCTGACCGGTCCCATCCCTGACGGTCGGCAGATCTTTTATCAGAAGCAAATGACTCACCACTTGCTGCCGAGCATTGATCGTGGCTGGCTGGCTCAAGTGACCAACTGCTTTCTGATTCGGCATCCGCGCGATGTGCTCACATCGTACATCAAGATCGTGCCGAACCCGACGGACGAAGACACAGGCTTTCCTCAGCAACTGGAAATCTTCAAGTGGGTCCGCGAGCACACGGGAGTGACACCGCTGGTGATCGACTCGGTGGAGATGCTCAACAATCCGCGCGGCCAATTGGGCTTGCTGTGTGATGCACTTCAGATCGACTTTCAAGAGTCGATGCTCGCCTGGGCTCCCGGTCTGCGGCCCACCGACGGGATTTGGGCCAAGCACTGGTATCGCGAGGTCGAAAACACCACCGCGTTTCGTCCGTATCAGCCCAAGTCGGAACAAGTCCCGGACTCGTTGAGCGATCTTTATCGCCGCTGCCTCGACAGCTACGAGACGCTGTATGAGCACCGGCTGCGATGAGCCGAACGTGCTCGCGTCGGGCGATTCGCTGTCGAACGGCACCGCTAACGCCGTCGCGAATGCCTGTTTTGAGCTGTGCCTCTGCAAGAATCGTTGGTCGAAGTGGAAGGTCGTTGTTGATCTTCATCCACGGTACGGCTTTGCCATCCGCGGGCAACCATTTGGGGAAGCCAGCCCGCGGATGGCAAAGCCAGCCCGCGGATGAAAGGCGGCGAGACACGATTGCCAGAGAGCGGGAGGGACAGGCCCGTGGCTAGCGCCAGCGGCTCAGAGGCTGTTCGCGCCCGCGAGTTTGGCTTGCCGTAGGTCTTCCAAGGTCGGCACGGGGATCAGTCCGCCGACGACGCGGCGGCAGAAGTGATCGAGCAGGACTTCGGTCTCGGTTCGCTCGGTGGTGAGTTCTTCGGTTTGCAGGCTGCCGTCGTCGGCAGTCCATTCAATGGCCGAGACGCCGAGCAACCGTGCATCGCCTCGCTCACAGTGCAGGCGGACTTCGTCGAGCGTCGGTTGATCGGCGATGGGCGCGGTCGGGCAGAGCGATAGTTCGGAGAAACAAGGCTCGCCCGGCACGAGCGGCGGGAAGTCCAGCCGCAGGCCCTGCTCGTCGCCCCGGTGAGTCACTTGCAGTGGAGCGGCGCGGAACAGGTAGTGGCACCAGTCGATCCATTCCAGCAGCGGATCGGGCGGCGGCGGAGCTTGACCACCGAAATCGGCATCGGTCGCGAACGGGACCGCGTGCAGACTGGCGGGAGCGATTGCCACTTCGACACGCAACGGCCGACCGAGTTGTGTGGCCAGCAACTCTTGCAACCGATTGCTGGCAGGAGTGCAGCGGCGCGGAAACGCCGGCATGATGGTCAGTCCGTTTGAGACAGCCTGCTCGTGCAACCGCCGCAGTTCCGGCAACGGCACATCGGCTCGCGCGGCGAACAACACGGGCTTACGACGATCGATCAGCAACCGCAGCATCGCGGAGCCTTGCCAACCGTTATCGAGCAACAGCAACGCCTGAACGTCGGCTCGGTCGGCCAGCATCGCGACGCCACCGGCCACTCGCGCGCCGGTCGCGCGAGCGGCTTGATCGGCACGGCTCACGACGTTGTCGTACACCCCCACTACACGCAGTTTCGAGGTGAGCTTGGCGAGCGCCGGACGGTAGCGACTCTCCCAACTCGGTCCCAAGCCGATGAGTCCCAAGTTGACCGGAGCGGTCGGCATCTGAAGTGATCTCGCGAAATACGGTACGAATTTCGGCGGGAGTTTAAGTGAGTCGTTGAAGCGGTAACAGGGATGCCTCCGAGGTCGTTTTCATTCCTTTGACCTCGTTCCTTTGACCTCATTCCTTTGACCTCATTCCTTTGACCTCGTTCCTTTGACTGACAGGCCAAGCCTGTGTCTGAAAGAATCCAGTCAGAGGAAAGGAGTCAAAGGAATGAATGCCGTGAATTCGGCATACTGAACTTGGTGTCGCGGCTCGACGATTTCAAAGCCATCGCAGTCGCGTTCCGTTAGGTTCTCATCAAACTCGGCACCCTCGCTACCCAGCCAATCGAGCATCCGTTACCGTGGCCCTCTTCGCGCTTTTCGTCGGTATGTCGCGAAGACTTCACACGTTCGCAATCGACTTTGCCTGAGGAGCCAGGGGAGCCGTCTGTGTCATTGTCGTCCCTGTTGGAAAGTAAGTTTCGCGGAGATATCCGCTTTCGTGGCCAAGCCTATGTCAAAGCCGAACGCGTCGCGATCACACGAGTGACCGCCGATGAACTCTTCGGCGTCGTGGCGGATGGGACGGAGTTCCAGACGCAGTTGACTCGCCGCGACGATACGTTGCTGATGACCTGCTCGTGCGCGAATGGTCAGGGCAATCCGCATGAGGTGCGGTGCAAGCACGTCTGGGCCACGATCCTGCAGGCCGAGACCGCCGGCTACATCAGCGAGGCCGCGAAGCTGAATTACTTCCCTCCCTTCGCCACCGAAGAGGAGCCGCTGGAGTGGGAGTACGACGAAGAAGATTGGGATGAAGTCCCGTCGGGCGACGCCGTTCGTTCGACCAATCCGAATCGCAAGCGGATGAAGCCGGCGGCCGTCGTGGTCGAGCCACGAGTCCGCGATTGGGAATCGCTGCTCAACCAAATGCGGAACACGATGGACGCGGGAGACACGGCTCCGTCGGCCGAGCTGCGCGAGACCGAGATTTTCTACGAGATCGACGTCAAACAGAGCCAATTGGAAAAGCAACTTGTGATCGGGCTGGTGCAACGGCAGCGACGCAACAGTGGAACTTGGGGCAAGCTCAAGCCGTTGCGAGTCCGAGCCAACCGCTTTGACGATGTCTCGCTGGAGGAAGATCGTCACATCTTGGCGACTCTGCTGGGTGGCGTGGCCGAGCGATCAAATTGGTACGCTCAACAAAGCGAGCTGCAAGCCGCGGCGAATCGGTTTCGCGTTCCGTTCGATTTGGCCGAACTGCTGTTGCCGGAAATCTGCGCGACGGGTCGGCTGCGATTCCAAGAGGACTCGGAAGAGCAAGAGTCCTCGCGAGCCATCACATGGGACAGTGGTCCGTCGTGGGAGATGGCGGTCGGCGTCGCGTTCGATGACGCCAATAAAATCTGGCAGCTCGTCGGCCGTTGGCAGCGTGAGGGGGAAGTGCTGCCGATGCGTGCGGCGGAGTTGGTCGTGCCGGGGGGCTTCGTGCTGATGCCGGTCGCGGTCCAATCCGCAACGGCGATGGGGGAGTTTGATCGCGAGGAAGCGGGAGAAGAGGACGAGTCCGACGAGAACGAGAAGTCTGCCGAGGTCTCGGAAACGTCAAAGGACTCCGCCGCGAACGACGAGGCTGGTGCCGAGTCTGAGCGGAAGATCAACATCACGCATCGGCTCTGCCGTTGGAGCGACAACGGGCAGATCGAATGGGCCGAGTTGCTGCGGCGTAATCCCCCGTTGTCGGTGGCCGATGGCGAAGAGGCGGAGCTCGTCGATCGTCTGCTCGACATGCCCAACGTGCCGCCGCTCGACTTGCCGGAGAACCTCAAGCTGGAGGAAGTCCGTGTTGTCCCGATCCCACAAATCTTGATTCACACTCCGCGCGGACCACGCTGGCAGCAGGAACGATTGCGCGGCGAAATTCAATTCGATTACTCCGGCACGATGGTTCGCGCGACCAGTCCGCAAGGGGCGATCGTCGAGCGGCAAGCGGGCCGTTGCCTGGTTCGCAATCGACAACTCGAAGAGGTTGCGTGGACTCAATTGGTCGGCGCGGGATTCAAACGGCTGATCGACAAGCGGCGAGGAGCACACGATGTCGAAATCCTGGCGCGGGAACTCGGCCCGGCCGTTCGCAACCTGATGCCGAAAGGTTGGAACGTCAAAGCGGATGGCAAGCAAGTCTGGCAGGCGGGACAACTGAAGCTCCGAGTGCAGTCGAACATCGACTGGTTCGAGCTGCATGGCGAGGTCGATTTCAGCGGCCGTCGCGTGACGTTTCCCGAATTGCTCGCGGCGCTGGCACGCGGCGATAGCACCGTCCGGTTGGATGACGGCAGCCTCGGCATCATCCCGGAGGAATGGCTGCATCAATACGGGATGTTGGCCGGCTTGGGAGCGGCCGATGGCGAACATCTGCGATTCGAGGCACATCAAGTCGGACTGCTCGATGCGTTGCTGGCGACGCAACCGCTGGTTGACTTCGACACCAAGTTCACCGAACTCCGCGACAAACTGAAGTCGTTTTCCGGCGTCGCCTCGCCCGATGAGCCAGCCAACTTTGAGGGAAAGTTGCGAGGCTATCAGCGTGATGGCGTCGGCTGGTTGGAGTTCTTGCAAGAGTTCCGATTCGGCGGCTGCTTGGCGGATGACATGGGTCTGGGCAAGACCGTCCAAATGCTGGCCGTGCTGCAAGACCGCGTGAACCAATCGAGAAAACTCAAGAAGTCAGAACACCGAGCCTCAATGATCGTTGTTCCGAAATCGCTGCTCTTCAACTGGGCGCAGGAGTGCGCCAAATTCACTCCGCAGCTCCGCGTGCTGGAGTATGCCGGACTCGACCGGGCCGACTTGCGGCCGGAGTTCAATAACTTCGACGTGATCCTCACGACCTATGGCACGTTGCGGCGCGACGTGCTGGTGCTCAAGGACATCCCGTTTGATTATGTGGTGCTCGACGAGGCCCAGACGATCAAGAACGCAGGCTCGCAAGTGGCCAAAGCCTCGCGGTTGTTGCAAGCTCGGTTTCGACTCGCGCTGTCGGGCACGCCGATCGAGAACCATCTCGGCGACCTGTGGTCGATCTTCGAGTTTCTCAATCCCGGAATGCTCGGCCGCAGCACCGCCTTCCGCACGCACGCCGCCGACATCGAGAAGCCCGAATCCCGCGAGTTCCTCGCCCGCGGCTTGCGCCCCTTCATCCTTCGCCGGACCAAGCAACAGGTCGCCGCGGACCTGCCCGATAAGATCGAGCAAACCTTGTTCTGCCAAATGGGAGACGAGCAAGCACATCTCTATGCCGAGATGCGCGAGCATTACCGTCAGTCGCTGTTGGGACTCATCAAGAATCAAGGACTCGCGAAGTCCAAGATGCACGTCCTCGAAGCGCTGCTGCGTCTGCGTCAGGCGGCCTGCCACCCTGCCCTGCTCGACAAGGCCAAGATCGAGGAAGGCTCGGCCAAGCTGGACGTGCTGCTGCCCCACCTGGAAGAGCTGATTGACGAGAAGCACAAGACGCTGGTCTTCTCGCAATTCACCAGCATGTTGGCGATCGTGCGGCATCATCTCGACAAGCGCGGCATCGTCTACGAATACCTCGACGGCCAGACCCGCGACCGCCAAGCGTGCGTCGAACGATTCCAAAAAGATCCGAATTGCCCGCTGTTCCTGATCAGCTTGAAAGCCGGCGGTCTCGGTTTGAATCTGACGGCGGCCGATTACGTCTTCCTGCTGGACCCGTGGTGGAACCCGGCCGTCGAAGCTCAAGCCATCGACCGTGCTCACCGAGTCGGTCAAACCAAACAGGTCTTCGCCTATCGGTTGATCTGCCGAGGCACCGTCGAGGAAAAGATCGCCGAGCTACAGGTCAAGAAGCGCGGACTCGCCGATGCGATCCTCCAAGAGAACGGCAGCGTGCTGGAACAGCTCTCGGCCGAAGACTTGGAGATGCTGCTCTCGTGACAGGCGAGCGGGGCGGCATCAGTCCCCGGTCTTCACTCGTCCCCACGTTGCGAAGCTAGGAACTGCAAAATGACCGTGCGTGATTTGTGTCGATGGGTTCTCTTGCCGAGTGAATGATGCGTGAAGCCAGCCATCATTCTGCTGAATTCCGGCGAGCAGAATGATGGTCTTGAAGAATCGCAGAAAATCAGATGCCGCACGGATGGCAGAGCCGGAGCACGGAGGAAGACAGCTCAGGGAATGACGCCTTGATCTGTTGGCAGCCATCAAAATACGAAGTTGTTCTTGGACAGGTTCTTAGGCGGAGCCAATCAGGACGAACGCGGCCCAATACTTCGGATGCTGAAACGGATTTGAACCATCGTCCTCTTCAACTTGATC
The DNA here is from genome assembly GCA_046156195.1 of Planctomycetaceae bacterium. Taxonomy (GTDB): domain Bacteria; phylum Planctomycetota; class Planctomycetia; order Planctomycetales; family Planctomycetaceae; genus SXKJ01. Next base: position 13,549 of record JBJXEX010000125.1, read on the forward strand.
GCGGGTCGGGATGAAGTCGCCGCGCTGCCAGCTTTTCCAAAGCCGATCGGTCTCCGTCTGCGAGAGTTTTCGGAGCCACGACTTCGCTTCGCGTAACGCCTCTGATGTCGCGAGCGGAGCATTCATGCCCGGTCGTGAGGCCCAGAGGTTTTCATAGAATCGCTTCATCAAGAGCGCCGTCGCTTGGTCATCCACTTTCCAGAGCGACAAGAGCAGGTTCTTCGCTCCCGACAACAACAGGGCCTGAGCGAATCCCAAATAGCCTTCGCCTCCGGCATAGCGTCCCAATCCCGATTGGCACGCGGACAACACGACCAAGTCGGCATCGAGCGCCCAGTCGCGGAGCACACGCTCGGCCGACAGTTCACCGCGATAGACCTCCGCGTCGAAGCCGGCATCCAGTTTGATGTCGGCCAAATGGTCGCGAGCCAGTATCAATCGGGAACGCAACGGTTGCTCAGAATCCGGAACTCCGTGAGTCGCGAAGTGCAGCCAACGAAACTTGCGGAGTGCATCCTGAGTTGCCAGTTGACTCAATCGTTGCTCGCTCGCCTCGCTGCCCAACAACAACTCTGGTGGCTTGACGACTCGAGGTCCGGGATCAGCCGAGATGGCGTTCAGCTCCAAGCGTGTCCCCGGCAACTGCGAGAACTGATCCTTCAAGAATTGCAGCGGTGAGATGGCTCGCGCTTCCGCCACATCGACGGCCGCTTGATAGGCGATGGTCGAGACTCCCAGCTTGCCGACTCCGACGTTGACGCGCTGACGTTTCGAGTCACGCCAAAACTCGACCGAGACCGTCGTGACGTCGGCCTTCAAACTCTTCTGTGCCTGGAGCAAATCCGCCAGCTCTTTGAGCGGCGCGTCCGCGTAGCTCAGCAAGAGGTCTCCCGCTTTCAGACCGGCTTGAGCCGCCTGACCATTCGGAGTGACTTGAGTGAGTTCCAATCCCGATTTGGGCGGCGGCACCACCGGAGCCGGCGAGAAGACGGGATCCCCCACGCCCAACCACTGGCCAAGTGCGGCGGCTCGCGGTGCCTTCGATCTCAACCAAACCAGCACGGTGGCCGACGGGGCATAACTGACCTCCCAACTCTCCGGGACCAGGAGTTCGACCGGCACACCACGCAGGCTCGCCGAGGGCAAGACAATCAGCTTGCGAACTGCCGCCGATTGATCATTCCCACGCAGAACTTCGAGCAGCGGTTCCAAGCGTTGCTGCTGCAATTTCGAGATTTGTTTCTTGATGCTTGTTGCCGACGCTGCGGATGCACGCTCGGCCGACTTGGCCAGCGAACTCGCCAACTCCGTACCGAGTTCATCGTCGCCGTCGTCGCTCGACCAAGGCCGCTCCTTCGATACGAGATTCACCCACTGCGGCTCGCCCCGCTTGCGCAGGATCACGGCCAAGTGCTCTCCTTGAGGCCGCTGCGAGTGCTCGCGCCCCGGCAAGTCGATCCAGGCGATCATCGCCTCGTCAGCCGCCAAGACTTTTTGGATTTCAGCCAGCGGCGCGGACGATCCCGAAAGAACGGCCGATTGCTCCAACAGCTTCTGTTCAAACTCGGCCAGCTCGACAAACAATCGGGACTCACGTTCGCGGAGTTGAGCCTTCGACTCGCCCACGGCCACTGCTCCACCAGAGAGAGCCGCAATTCGGACTTGGACTTGTTGCAGTTGCGTCGTCAACGCCCGTTGCTGAAGGCGATCCGCATCCGTGAGCCGTTGCGATTGCCGAGTTACCAAGTCATCCAACAACCCGCGTGCGAGGTTCCGTTCGAGCATGTCCCAAGCGGCCGTCGGTTGCTCCCTTCGCGCGAGTAACACCGCCAACGGCTCCAACGGGCTGTACTCGGCCGAACGTGCAGCTCGGCCGATCCCCGTCAGCGCGATGCGTCTTCGCGCTTGCTCGAAACTGTGCGCGGCGGCCCGCCACAAAGGCTCGGCCAGTTCGTCCTGTCCTTGATCCGCCGTATGTCTCGCCAGCAGAGCGTAGCTGTGTGCGGTATCGGGATGCCCTTCACCCCACGTCTCGCGATGCAGGTCCAGAGCACGTCGCAAGAGCGACTCGGCCCTCTCGTTGTCGCCACGCGCTTCGAGACTCAAGCCGAGTTCGCGAAACCCCAACGCAGTATCTGGATGCCGAGGCAACCGCTTCTCCAGAATCTCCGCGGCCCGTTCCAAGTGCTTCAGCGCCTCCTCCGAATCGTTGTTGTCGCCGCGATGATTCAAGTTCATTCCCAGATTGAAATGGGCCTGACCGGTATCCGGATGATCGTCGAGGAGGGTCGCTTGCCGCACCTTCAGACAATGCTCGAAATGCGGTTGCGCCAGTCTGAATTTTCCCTGGCGAATGTAGTTGTTCGCCAAGTTGTTGCTCGCCGTGGCATAGCTCGGATGCTGGTCGGTGACGGTGCGACCGAGCAAAGCCATGACCTCTTTGTAGTCGCTCTCCGCTTCTTGATATCGCCCTTGAGAGGCCAGCGCGTTGGCCAAGTTGTTGATGGATGGTGCCAGCGCGGCGGTCGGCTGTTGCGAAAGTCGTTGCCACAATCCGATCGACTTGCGAAAGGCCGTCTCCGCTTCACCCGCTCGGCCTTGAACCAGCAGATTCAAACCCAAGACGTTGTAGCAAGTCGCCGTTTCCGGACTCGGTTCCGGTGCGACCTTCTGAAACGTCTTCAATGCCGATCGGAGTAAGGGATCGGCTTCATCGAATCGCCCTTGTGCTCGGAGACAATCGGCAAGCTGCGTCTGAGTGGCGGCGGATTCCAAGCTGTGTTCCCCGCGCGTCTCGTTGAAGATCGCGAGCGCCTTCCGAAAGTGCTGCTCGGATTCTGGATAGCGGCTCAAATGAAACAGCGGGATGGCGAGCCGATTGTGGCTGACAGCCGTGTCGCTGTGCTGAGGCCCCAGGCAAGCCTCGCGGATTTCCAGCGCGACCTGATAGTGCTCGATCGCCGGACGATAATCCCCGTGCAACGCGAGCCATTCACCCCAGCGGTCCTGCGTCGCAGCAACCGTCGGATGCCGCAGCCCCAGTTGCTTCACTTGCACGCCGACAACTTCACCAAGCGCGACATACGCTTCTGATTGTTGCCGCCGACTCCAATGACATCGCGCCTGACGCAATCGAACCTCAGCCCAATTCAACGACGACTTCCCAAACAAAGCGATCGCGGACTCCTCGGCATCGTCCAACTCCATCACCGCCTCATCCAATTGGCCGAGCGTGATCAACTCATCCACTTCCGGCAGCGCTTTCTGAAGTTTTTGGGCCGCCGCCGACTGTTCTTTGTCGAAGCCCGCTCGCAATCGCCAAGACTCGGCCGCACGCAGCGCCTCGCGAGACTGCCAGTGATCCGCTCCCTGCTGTTCGCGACGCAGCTTCGCGAGAGACTCCGCGATCTCGGCGACCGCTTTGAAATCTTCCTTGAGCGTCAGCTTCGCAATCTGCCCTTCCCCATCGCGCACCTGAGCCTCCGCCGTCTCAGATAACAGACGTTGCCAATCGGGCTTGTCGTTGTCGGCGGCGAGACCACAACCGGCGAGAAGAGCGACGACGATAACAATCCACATTGCCTCCACCCGTGCGACGGAGTTGCGATCCGCGGGATCTATTCCGAAAAGTTGATCCCATCCGCCGCGGCGGAGCAAAAGCCGCCCCACAGATAAAAAATGCGAAGTCATCGTGACCACCTCGTGAATGTCGCGCCTGTTGAAGAATTCGCCCACAGTGACTCAATGCCACCAAGCCGGTGTGTCTCGGCTCGCGACTTTGATAGTATCGGTGACTAAGCGGCAACGTAGCTGAGTCTGATGTTTTACTCTGCTCTGCAAACGGTGAAAGTCTTGTTCTTGTGAGAAGATTTATTGCTGTTCTTTATCCGCAGTTCGGCCTTGCAAAATCGTCTGATGATTCTGAGAGGGGAAAACGTGACATGCGACGTATGTGGTTGATTCAGAATCCGACCTATCGCGGTGCTGTTGTCGGACTGGTCTGCGCGCTGGTCTGCTGCGGACTCAACGAAACGGTCGTGATGCGGGGGACCGAGAATTGGGCCTTGGATAACTGCTTCGTCCTGCGAGGCAAACGACAATCGGCCGCCGAGGTCGTGGTCGTGGGCATTGATGAAGACTCGTTGCGAGAACTCAAGAAGCCGCTGACGTTCATCAGTCCCGAATTGGGAGAGGTGGTTCGCTACCTCAACACCGAAGGGGCCAGCGCGATTGGCTTGGACTTCTTCGTTCCGGCCGATGCGGAAGATCGCGTCTACTTCCGTCCGGGAGCCGACGGTGACGCGGACCAGTTGGGAAAGGCGATCGCTCAGTCGAAGAATGTCGTCTTGCCCGAATGGCAGCTCGGAGATCAGTGGCTGTCGCCGTTATTTCAATGGAAGGCCAAGCATGACTTCGAACCGGAGTGGACCGACTTGGGTTATGTGAATCTGACGACCGACAACGACACGTTCTTGCGTCGGCAACAAATGCGAGCGAAGACCTCCGACAACGAGGCCAAACCGCAATTCGCCTTCGCGTTGTTTGGTCTCGCCGAGAAGAAGGACGCGGACTGGTTCACCGCCAAGTCGCTGCTGTTGGATGGGAAAGAGATCCCCACAGAGTCCGATCATCTGCTGATCAACTTTGTCGGCCCGCCCGGCACGATCAAGACAATTCCGTTTCATCAGGTTCTCAAAGCGGCACGCGGCGACACGGCGGCTCTGCATGAGTCCTGGAAAGGGAAGACCGTGTTGGTGGGAGTCACCGCCTACACTTATCAAGACCATCATGCCACCGCTTACTCGAACCAAGCCGCGATGTGGGCCATTCAGTATTTCACGACTCGCCCCAAACTGGATCGCATGGCGGGGACCGAAATTCAGGCCAACATAGTCGCCACGCTCCAGGACCGAGCCTTCTTGATCCAACCGCTGGGCCGACTGACCACTCCGCTGACGTTGCTGTTGATCGGACCGCTGCTGGGGATCGGGTTCGTCCGATTGAGTTTGGGCTGGGGAGCGGTGCTGACCATCTTGCATCACTGGTTATGGAAGCTGTTATGTATCGGCCTGTTTTCGTGGCTGAACTGGCGAGTCGAAATGGTGTCCATGCTGCTGCTGGGAGTAATGCTGTATGGCGTCACATTCGGTTTGCGCTGGCGATTGATTCGCCGCATGATGGGGATGGTCAAATCCGAGGCGGTGGCGCGAGCACTCGAAGCCGATCCCTCGAAGCTCGACCTGCAAGGGGAAGAGCGCGAGATCTCGGTGCTGTTCTGCGACGTTCGCAGCTTTACGACGTTCTCCGAAAACCACACGCCGCATGAGGTGGTCAAGTTGCTCAATGCTTACTTCGGAGTCATCGTGCCGATCATCGAAGCCGAAGGGGGCATCGTGAATCAATACATTGGCGACGGGTTGATGGTCCTGTTCGGAGCGCCCGAACGTCAGCCGGATCACGCTCTGCGAGCCGTCCATGCCGCAGTGCGACTGTCGAAAACGGTGATTGGCCTCGGCTCGTACTGGAAGGAACTCGGTTGTCACGACTTCCGTATCGGTGTCGGTGTCCACACGGGCAAAGCGGTTGTCGGCACGATCGGCAGCAAGAATCGGCTCGACTACACGGCGATCGGCGACACGGTGAATACCGCGTCCCGATTGGAATCGGCGACCAAGGAATTGCAGGCGGATGTCTTGATCAGCGAAACCACCTTCGCGGAAATTCCCGAAGCAGATCGCGCGGCCCTCAGCGACTCCTGGATTCCCACCGGTCTGCGGCTCAAGGGGAAGGCCGACAAACTACAGGCTTATCCCATTCGGTTGATTAAGGTGCCGTTTGCTCCCGCCGCCGAGCCAGAGGATAATTTTCGTGCAACCGTTGAAATCTGAATTGCAGCGAGTTCCGCCATTGGTCAATCCACCACCACAACATCAGGAAGTGAAGATGTTCAATCGGCAAACCATGTGCGAGTATTTTTGAAAATACGCATCACTTCATCACCCAGGCGTCGGGCGATTTCAGTTCTGCAAGTCCCTCACATTTAGGAGTCACCTTCATGTTGTCCCAAATCAGAATGTTGCGTAGTTGTCTGGTAATGGTTGTTACTGGTCTTGGCCTACTGGCGGGAGCCACGTTGGCGGAGGCGGCGACCAAGCCGATTGGCCGCCTGTTGGAAGTCACGGGGGAAGTACGCGTCCTCGACGAGTCCGGGACGCCGCGTCCCGCGGAGGTCTTCGGATCGGTCTATGCCAACGAAACTCTGGAACTCGCAGAGAAGGCATCCGTCGTCGTCTCCTTTCGTAGCGAGCGCCTGGAACGAATCTCGAAAGTGAAGAAAGCGATCCTGAAAGAATCGGGAGTCGAACCGAAAGAGGCCGCAACATCGCTGCCAATCAAGGCCAAGTCCCAAAAGCTGGTGGGAGACAGCCTGGCCGCTCTCGATAAAGGGGTTGGCGGGGTCACGGTGACTCGCAGCGCGGGAGCGGCCGAGGCGCTGCCCGCCGTTTCTCCGATCGTCGGCTGCACCGTCCGCGACACACCAACATTCATCTGGCCGGCGCAAGATCAAGCGAAAAGTTATTCGCTGATTCTCAAGGGGCCGAAGTTGAAGAAAGGACAGTGGAAGGCCAACACTGCGGCTCCGCCCGTCAAATACGATGGGGACGTGGAATTGGAGGACGACAAAGAGTACCGCTGGGAAGTCTTCGTGACGCTGAATGGCGGCCAAGTCGAGTCGCTTTGCAATGGCTCGTTCCACACGGCCGACGCCGACACGCGCGAAGCGGCCACAGACTTGGTGGAACTTGCCGACGATACGGAACCCGCGCTGGTGGCGCTCGCCGCAATCCGATTGGAGGAGTTAGAACTCTTTGCGGAAGCGATTCGGCAATACGAGCGACTGATCAAACTCGCGCCGCGCCGCCCGGAGTTTCACGCGGCACTGTCGGAGCTATACGACAAAGCTGGCCAATCCAAGAAAGCCGCCGACTCACGCGAAGCGGCTAAGAAACTCGGCTATGCCTTCGCCAAGGAGAAATCCACCAAAGAGGCTCCGGCCAACAACCAGTGATCGCGTCCGCTCTCTCAGCTCCGACCACCCGCCCCGCCCCCGACCCGAAAAGTCAGTCACCTGACTTTCCGAGTCGGTGAGGCTGCGAAGATTTTGGAGCCTCGAAGCGTGGGAACGAGATCAAATGATCTCGTCTTTGACACACTGCGCGAGAACTGCGGGAACGGACTCTTCCGGGACTTCAATCGTTTCCGTACCTGCGGAAGTGGTGCGAGTGATCCGATATCGAAATCCATCGCACACTTTCGAGGTTCGAGCCTTGCCACGAGATTGAAACAAGGCTTCCACGGCGCGTTGCTCGGCGGCGGAAATCGCAGACCAGTCAACCTGGCCGAGGCTTCGGAGATGAGCACCGATCCCACCAAAGCCGGCCAGTCCACCAATTCTTTCCACTTGCAACTGGGCCATATCGCACGACCTTTCACGACGCAGTCCGTCTTATCGAAGTTACAAGCCCACCGCCGTCCACGCTTTATCGATGGCCGTTTTCACGGCGGGTTCCGAGGGAAACAGGGTTCCTGCCTGAGTGCGAGTCCGCTTTGCGAACGCCCCCATCTTCAAAGAGGGACTGGCAGCAAAGCCCGTCAAACTTTGATACCAAACCTTCCCGACCTTCTCCCAGCTCTTCCCACCGACAGCCATTGCCGCCTTATAGAAGGCGAAGTTCGGAATCCCGCTGCTATAGTGGGGGTCCATGCCATCCTGATACTGCGAAAACTTCGTCGGCTGCGGTGAGAGACAGTGTTTCGCGGCAGGATTCGACATGTCGCGCAGGCAAGTATAGCCTTTGGCGATCGCTCCCGGACCCATAATATCCTTGCCAATCAACCAGTCCGCCTTGGTGACATCTTGATTGGAGCGCCATTGGCGGAACATGGAACCAAACACGTCCGACATGCTCTCGTTCAGACCTCCCGGTTGATTGGTGTATTTGAAGCCGGCCGAGAATTGCGTGACACCGTGCGTCAATTCGTGGGCGATGACATCGTTCGACTTGGTGAAGTCAATAAAGATATTGCCATCACCGTCCCCATAGGTCATCTGGTTTCCATTCCAGAAAGCATTATTGTATTTCACACTGTAATGAACGGACGAAATCAGGGCCTTTCCGGCGTTATCGACGGAATTGCGACCGAAGAGCTTCTGGTAGAAATCGGCCACCGCTGTCGTTTCGACGAACGCGCGCTTGGCCGTGGCATCCGTTGACGAACCGGGATTTGCCACCGGGTTGCCTGGCAATGTCGTTCCGTGCCCACAGTTATGCACTGTGACCGCGGGCGGGCCAGCCGCGGCGGCATTCAGGCCGCTCGGCAAAATCGACTCGGCCAATTTGCTATGTTTGGTGCGAAAGTCGCGAGCCTTTCGCCATTCCCGTTCAAACTGCACCGCGTCGGCGAAGCACTTGCGCTGCTCGTCCGTCAGCTTTTTGTCGTTCGCAAAACGCTCAAGCACGTCGCGCGGAATGATGAAGCATTGACACCCACAACTATGCGGGGCCGCTTCCCAAGGTTGCGGCGGTGTGAATTCCAAACGGCCATTGAACGCGGTGAGAGAGGCCCTGTTCATTCTGAATGCTCCTGTTGAAAGGGGCGTCACAACCAAACCTTCGCTGCGACTGAATGGGTGCAACGCCTGACGGTTGGAAAATTCCAGTGGCTACCGACGATGAGTATAGTGTGGCAGTATCGACAAAAGAAAGGACACCGAATGCTTCACAATTCCGTGAGAGGTCGATTAGCGGGTCGGTGCTGCCGCGTCCGGTTTGTAGCGTAGGGCATCGACGGCGATTTGTGCCTGCTGCAAGTTCTGGAGTGCGTCCGGTTGGCCGGTGGCTTGGGCAAGTTGCGCGAGTGCCACCACCGTGAGGGCTTGCTCGTACCGCGCTTTGTGCCGCACGGCGAGTTCCAGGCTTTCCGCGAACAGTCGTTGAGCTTGGACCGGGTTGCCTTCGGCTAGCTCGATCAAACCGAGTTCACGGAGCGAGCGGGGCAGGTCGGTCGGGAATGTGCGACCGACTTTCACGGCTCGTCGAGCCGCGGTCTTCGCACGCGACAGAGCGGCTGGAACCTGACTGGGGGACTGCTCGCGCAAGTCCATCGCGTGCTGGCGCAAGGCTCCGGCCAACAGCGCGTGGCTCGAGAGCACATAGTGGTTATTCAGGCCAGCCTTCTTGGCCAATTCGAGGGCTTCCTGGAATGCGGCGGCGGCGCTGCCGGCCGTCTCATGAGCGAGCAACCACAAGCCCTTGGTGATGATCGATTGCACTTTGGTTTGCATGTCGGCCCGCTCGCGTTCGTATTCGATCCGCATCAACTCTTCGGGGACGTCCCCCTCAGAGGCCAGTGCCCACATCGTCAGGTTGATCGCCGTCGCCTGAATGTCTCCTAACTCTTCGCCGATGTTATAGACCTGCCTCGCGATCTCCACCGCTTCTCGCATGTTGCCGAGTCGAAAGTGGCTGGCAGCGATGTGGTAGCGAGCCATGTTCAGCTCCCAGATATCGCCGGTCTGTTCTAGCAGGCGGGCACCTTGCTGGCTTTTTTCCAGACAGCCTTCGTAGTCGGCGGCGGCCAACAACACGACGCCGTAGAACTCCAACGACTGGCCCTGGCCCCACGCATCTCCCAAGTCCTCGCGAATCTTCAGCGACTTCTGCGCATAACGAATGCCCCGTTGAAAGTTCGGCAGCGAGCACATGACCGGCGCATGCACCGAATAAGCCTGAGCCAGTTCCAACGTGGGGGGATACCGTTCGGCCAGATTCAATTGTCGCAAATGAGCCCACAGAGTTTGCTTCGTGCCACGACTGAACCAATACGCGTAACAGAGGCGATCGTACAACCGCACCGCGAGCAAGTCGGTTTGCGAATGCTTCAGCTTCTTACGTCCGACAAAGAGGCTTGGGAAATAGGTATGCAACACCTGCTTAGCGGCTTCGAGCAGCAGCATTGGGAGCAGCAGCAATTGACTCTGGGGAGCGACCGGGCGACCGAGCATCCGAAGCGCTTGTTCGTGGTGTTGCATGGCCATTTTGAGTTCGCCCCGTTTGAAGGACAGCTCACCCAACTTGGCTTCGATGCGTGACCGCGCGACGGAAATGTTTTTGACGGCTTCGGCGTCCGGGCCGTGAGCGAACTCTCTCGCGTGGTTGAGTTCGATGGCGGTCTCCGCGTATCGACCACGGAGCATGAGCACATCGGCCAAGCCTTCGACGACACGGAACCGCGCGGCTTGGCCCGCTCGTTCGGCACCGACGAGGGCGATCCGAAAATTCTGTTCCGCCGCTCCCAAGGAGTACTGCGCGCGGGCTTGCTCGGCGGCGGCGAGAGCGTACGGGAACGCGCGTGCCGGCTCACCCGCTCGATCGAAGTGATAGGCGAGGTCGAACACTCCCAGATATTGCTGCTTTTCCAACGGCAGTGGTTCGCTGGCGTGGGCAAATTCCTCGACGCGATCCAGATGGGCCTGAATGACGGGGAGTTCGAGCTGACCGCTCGCTTGCAACTCGTCGGCCAGGCGGAGATGCAGCTCCCGCTTTTGCGGCTCCGTGAGATGATCCGTAATCGTCTCGCGGATGCGGTCGTGATACGGAGCGAGGAATTCGTCACCGCCGGTGAACGTGGCTCGCAAGAAGCGATCGTTCCGCAATCGCGACAACGCATCGAGCGAATCGCGAACGCGAGCGACCTTCAACGCATCGCCCACCCGCAGCGGACGACTCGCCACCGACAGCACTTCGAGCACCTGCGATGCGTTCTCTGGCAAGCGTTCGATGCGTCGCCACAGCGCGTCGTTGAGCCGAATCCGCAAGCTGCCACGCTCAGCGGTGGTCGGTTCGGTTCCTTTCGTGGCCGCTTTCGACAATCGCCGAATCCCGTCGCGCACATGCTGAGCCAGCTCGCTGAGAAAGTACGGACTGCCGCTGGACTCGAGGGCAATTTGCTCCGCCTCCGCCTGAGCATTGGGGTCGTTCCGGTCGAGCAAACCGATCGCCAGTTCGATGGACTCTTTGCCACTCAGCGGCGAGAGCGTGATGACTCGGCGCGAGACGAGCGATTGATCGGCGGTCGCGGCGGCGTTCAGAAGTCGCAAGCACTCGCTGCGATCTTCGTCCTCGGAGCGATAGGTTCCGAGCACCAGCATCACCGGAGGATCGGGTGGTTTCAGCAGTTCATTGAAGAGGTTCGCGCTATCGGCATCGCCCCATTGCAGGTCGTCGATCATCAGGATCAACGGATGCCGATCGCCAATGCGACCGAGCATCTCGCTGAGCGCCGCGAAGCCGCGTCGCCGGAGTTCCACTTGATCGGGAGCCGTCGCCGCTCGCGAGGGAGCGTTGGCGATCGCCGCGATCCGCTGCACGACCGGAAAGATTCGCCCCAGCGCCGCCACATCACGCGGCAACAACGCGGCCAGTTCAGACTCGGACAACCTTTCCAGATACCGAGTCAGCATGTCGATGAGGCTGTCGAACGCCTTGAACGGCACGGACTCTTGCTCGTAGCAGCGACCGGTCAGCACGACCGGTTCGAGTTCGAGCGGCAGCCCCTCGATAAAGTGTTGCACGAGCGCAGTCTTGCCCGTCCCCGACTCACCGCGGACCAGCACGACCGCCGTCCCTCCCGCCCGCACGGCCTCGAAGTCCTGCGACATTTGGTCGAGCGGATCGTGACGTCCCACGAACTGTGGAGCCTCGTCCTCCTCGAACATTTCCGTGAATGATCGCATGGCCAGACCGTCGGCCGCATCGCACCAACGCAAGAGATCCACCGCGTTCGGCCGAGTCAGCGGATTCCGCGACAGCAAATCCTTGATGAGCTTGTTGAGGTCATCCGAAATGGCGGGGTTGATCGTGTTGGCCTGCGCGGGACTGCGCGAGCGTTTGTCATTCAGGATGTCCGTGATATCGCCTTCAAACGGACAGCGGCCCGTCAAAACCTGATAGAGCATCGCTCCGACGCAGTACCAATCGCTGGCGGGCGAGAGGGGTGCTCCTTCCGCCTGCTCCGGTGACATGTAGGCCACGGTGCCGACGATGTGACGCGGATCGTTGCTGGCGGCCAATCGCTCGGACACCAAACCAAAGTCGAGCACGACCACTCGGCCATCTTTTCGCACCAGCACGTTCTGAGGCTTGATGTCCCGGTGCAGCAAGCCGTGCGAATGAATCTCGCTGATCCCTTCCACGACCTGCCGCAACGTCGATCGCAAACGCTCCTGTAACGACTCATTGAGTTCCGGCACCGGCATCTCATTCTGAAGCTGAGCCGGCTCACCCAGAATAAACGTCGCCAGATCGACGCCATCGACCAGTTCCATCGTGAAGAACCACTGCTCCCCTTCCGAGAACAGCTCGTACAGCCCGATGAGATTGGGATGCGAGACATTCGCCAGCGTGCGGAATTCCTGCTTGAACGCGAACAGTGCCGAGGGGGAGGCATTCGGCAGAGACTTGAGTGCGACTCGCGCGTCACGTTGCCGGTCGATCGCCTCGTAAACGACCCCCATGCCTCCCGCGCCAAGTTGCCGGACAAGTTCAAAGCGATCCGTCCCCGTGAAGTTTGTCGTTGAAACTGGCTGTGTCATTTCGTCGTTTTCTCAAGAGTGATCCAAGGAACCAGGCGGCAATGAGTTGAGTGCCACCGGCCTTCCGGGGACGTCGTCGCCAGACACGTCTCCGCCGACCTTGCTTCATTGGTCTCTACACGATTCTGCGAACTCCATGCAAACGTGCTCGTCATACCTCTGCACTCTTCGCTTCTCTGCGGTAAAAGTAAGTGTCCGTCACTTTTACCGCAGAGAAGCGAAGAGTGCAGAGGTGACGCAATTGCGGACATTTTCGAGTTGTGTAGATACCAATGAGGCAAGCTCGATGGCGAGCTGTCCTACTTTCTAATCGCTCACCGCTCCCTGACGGTCGCGGCTCTAACATTCATCGACTCACCGCGTCGCGCATTGCATCGACTGCGGATTGCGCACGCTGCATTTGACTGTTGGCATCCGGTTGACCGGTCTCCTGAGACAGTTGTGCGAATGCCAACTCTGTCAGGGCTTGTTCATAACGCGCTTTATGCCGCTGAGCGAGTGCCAGACTTTCCACAAAAAGTCGTTGAGCTTGTGCCCGGTTCCCTTCCAGCAGCGCGATCAATCCGAGTTCACGAAGCGAGCGTGGTAAGTCTGTCGGAAACGTGCGACCGACTTTGACCGCACGCCGCGCGGCGGACTTCGCGCGAGACAGCGTTTCCCGAAATTGACCGGGCGACGACTCTCGCAACTCCAACGCCTGACGGCGCAACGCATGAGCCAAGAACGAGTGATTGGGAAACACATAATTGTTTTCCAAGCCCGCCGCTTTGGCGCAGGTCAGAGCTTCCTGGAAGACATCGGCCGCCTCGCGAAATCGCTGCTGACCGAGCATCCACAATCCCTTGGTCATGATGGTTTGAACTTTGGTCTGCACGTCGGCTCGTTCGCGTTCGTATTCGATCCGCATTCGCTCTTCGGGGACGTTCCCTTCCGTGGCCAGCGCCCACACGGCGAGGTTGATCGCCGTGGCCTGGATGTCTCCCAATTGTTCGCCGCTGTGATAAACCCGCTGCGCGATCTCGACCGCTTCTCGCAGATTGCCCAGGCGATAGTGGCTCAGGGCGACGGTATACAGGGCGATGTTCAATTCCCAAAAGTCGCCGGTCTGTTCCAGCAGGCGAGCCCCCTGCAGACTCTTTTCGAGACTCGCTTCGTAGTCCGCGGCGGCCAGCAAGACGACGCCGTAAAACTCCAGCGACTGCCCCTGCCCCCACACGTCGCCGAATTCCTCGCGCAGCTTCAGTGACTTCTGAGCGTAACGGATGCCCCGATCAAAGTTGGGCAGAGTGCTCATCGCCGGCGCGTGCAGCGAATAAGCCTGAGCGAGTTCCATTGTCGGAGGATATTGCTCGGCGAGGTTCAATTCGCGCAGATGCGCCCAAAGAGTCGGAATCCGGCCGCTGCCGAACCAATAGACGTAGCTCAGCCGACCGTACAACCGCGCGACAAACAAGTCGGTCTGAGAATGCTCCCACTTTTTGCGACCGACAAACGTGTCTGGAAAATAAGTATGCAGCGCCTGTCTCGCCGCCTCGAACAGCAGCAGCGGCAGGAGCAGCAACCGGTTCTTGGGAGCCACCGGATGACCGAGCGTCCAAAGCGCTTGCTCGATGTGCTGCTTGGCTGCTTTCAGTTCGCCACGTTTGAAAGACAGCTCACCCAACTTGGACTCGATGCGAGCCAGCGTGATTTGAATGTTCGCCGCCGTTCGGTCTGTTTGACCGAGTGCGATCTCCCGCGCCTGATTGAGTTGAACGGCGGTTTCCGCGTACTTGCCGCGGAGCATCAGCACATCGGCCAAGCCCTCGACAGCACGAAACTTCGCGGCTTGGCCGATCAGTTCGGCACCGACCAGCGCGATCCGAAACTGTTGCTCCGCAGTTTCCAGAGAGTACTGCGACTGAGCCTGTTCGGCGGCGGCCAGAGCATACGGAAACGCCCGCGCCGGCTCGCCCGCTTTGTCGAAGTGATAGGCCAGGTCAAACACTCCCTGCCATTGCGGCTTGTCCAACTTCAACGCCGCGCTGGACTGAGCAAATGACTCGACGCTGTCCAAATGCGACTGGAGAGAAACCAGATCGATCCCGCCGCTGGCTTGCAACTCGTTGGCCAGACGCAGATGCAGATCCCGTTTGTGAGCGTCCGATTGATGAGCCGTGATCGTCGCCCGAATGCGATCGTGATACGGAGCGAGAAACTCATCGGCTCCGCTTCCAATCGCGCGCAGGAAGTGATCGTTCCGAAGCCGACTCAACGCCGCGTGCGAGTCGCTCACCCGCGCGACATTCAACGCATCGACCAATCGCAGCGGATGAGTGGCCGTCGCCAACACGTCGAGCACTTGTCGAGCTTCCTCGGGCAAGCGTTCGATCCGTCGCCACAGCGCATCATCCAACCGAATCCGCACAGGACTGGGGTCTGGCACTTCGGAATTACGGAATTGGCCGCCCGGCCAATTCCGTAATTCCGAAGTGCCTGACCCCGGATCGTTGTTCCGAATCCCCTCGCGAACATGCTGGGCCAGTTCGCTCAGAAAGTACGGACTGCCGTTGGATTCGCGAACAATCTGCTCGGCATCGGCCAGCGCGTTCGGATCGTTGCGATCCAGCAGTCCGATCGCCAATTCGATTGCCTCATCCTGACTCAACGGCGACAACGAGATGATGCGACGAATGACTGACGATGGATTCATGCTCGCGCTCCCGCTCGCGGCGGTGGCGAGCAGACGCAGACATTCGCTTCGTTCTTCATCCTCAGATCGATAGGTCCCCAGCACCAACATCACCGGCGGATCGGGTGGTTGCAGCAGTTCGTTGAAGAGGTTCGCACTATCGACATCGCCCCATTGCAGGTCGTCGATCAACAGGATCAACGGATGCCGATCTCCCAGTCGCGTCAGCATCTCGCGGAGCGCGGCGAAACCTCGACGCCGCAGTTCCACTTGATCGGGAGCCGTCGCTGCTCGCGAAGGGGCATTCGCAATCACCGCGAGCCGCTGCATCACCGGAAAGATCCGTCCCAACGCGGCCACATCGCGCGGCAGCAACGCGGCCAGTTCCGACGCGGACAATGTTTCCAAATGCTGAGTCAGCATATCGACCAGACTGTCGAACGCTTTGAACGGCACCGACTCTTGCTCATAACAGCGTCCGGCCAGCACGACGGGGTCGAGCTGACTCGGCAGACCATCGAGAAAGTGCTGCACCAGCGCGGTCTTGCCCGTCCCCGATTCGCCGCGCACCAGCACGACCGCCGCTCGACCAGCACGCACGGTCTCGAAGTCCCGCGTCATTTGAGCGAGCTGTTCGCGCCGTCCCACGAATCTCGGAGCCGCGATCATCGAGCCAGATTCGATCGGCGAATCGGCTTCGGGATCATCCACGACGCCGCACCAGCGCAGGACATCCGCCGTCGTCGGCCGAGCCTGCGGATCGCGCGACAGCAACGACATCGTGAGCGTGCTGAGATCATCCGGCACCGCGGGATTGAAATTCTGAACCGGCACAGGATCTCGCGTCCGTTTGTCAGACATCACTTGGGATCGGCGGCCTTCAAACGGGCAGCGGCCCGTCAGCACCTGATACAGCATCGCGCCGACGCTGTACCAATCGCTCGCCGGAGTGAGCTGTTTCCCTTCGGCTTGCTCCGGCGACATGTACGCCACCGTGCCAACGATCCGCAGCGAATCGTTCCCCGTGTCGAGCCAATCGGACACCAATCCGAAGTCGAGAACGACGACTCGCCCATCGTTTCGCACGAGCACGTTCTGCGGCTTGATGTCCCGATGCAGCCAGCCGTGTGAATGAATCTCGCGCAACGCTTCCGCAAGCTGCCGCAGGATCGACCGGAGACTCTCCAGCAGTTTCAGATTGAAACCGGGTGCCGAACTCGATGAAGCGACTGGATCTGCTTCGGCCGGTTCTCCCTCACTGAGGGTGTCACCGTGCGTGTCGATCGACTGCTGAGTCACCGTCGCGGTCGCCATCAGCGGTTCCGACGATGTCAGATTGATCGTCCCATCTCCCAGAATGAACGTCTGCAGTTCGACCCCGTCGATCAACTCCATCGTGAAGAACCACTGCTCGCGATCGGAGAACAGCTCATACAACGCGATCAGATTCGGATGCGAGACATCCGCCAGCGTGCGGAACTCCTGCTTGAACGCGAACAACGCGGACGGCGACGTTTGAGGCAGAAACTTCAAAGCCACGCGAGCATTCCGCTCCCGATCGATCGCCTCATAAACCACTCCCATACCGCCAGCACCAAGCTGCCTGACAATCTTAAACCGGTCAGTCCCGGTGAAGTCTGTCGTGCGAGTTGGTTTTTTCATCTCGTCGTTTTCCGGAGAGTGGCGCGACGCTCCGCGTCGCGATTCAGGGCGCTGTGAGCACAGCCTAATGGCCGAACATTTTGAATGCGATTGGCCCTCCCCGGAATCGCGCCGCCGAACCAATCTCAAAGCGTGCTCAGCGTCGAGGCGGCACCCCGCGTGACCGAAAGCTGAAAAGAACCATCCGGAGCGTTCGATACCGAGGCCGGACTACTGGCACCGGATGGTTCGGGTGTGATTTTTCCAACCGGTCAAAGACATGGCTGGACGGGAAAGTGGTCTGTTCCGGCGCGGTCTCGCGACGGAGCTGCGGCCAAGCGGAAGCCCAGGTTGTTGTTCCGGTTCGACGGCGTGTTCCTGTTGCGGTTCGCCGCGCTGAACCTCCTGGCATCGGAGTTCCTCCAGCTTCCGCCCCGGTTGGACCGGTTCGAGCCTGTGACCACTCACCGGCTGGCTTGTAGCACGGCTTGGCGGAACAACCAACTCGACGCACCGGCGGCGGCGCGCGTGAAGGCGACTAGCGCGGTCGCGCGTTGTTGCAGTTCCGACGCGTCGCGGCTGGATAATGCACTCGCGCCATTCAATGCTGGCCTTCACCGACGGGTCGTTGTAGTTTGTCGCCCATTCGGTGGACGGCCACGTTGGATCGCGCTCCAGACAGGGAGCGTCGGCCAAGTGCCGGCCAAAATTGGAAGAACGAGAGGATGGTGAGCGTGGACCATCGCGGAAAATCATCGTCCGCTGATTTGACGGATTGGCACCGGATCTTTGGGATCCTCTTGACCGATCTGTTCGACGGATCGGATTGGGAAGTTGAGCTTGAGTTGGATTTGTCGATCAAGCAGCAGTTACTCGACATCGTGGTCATTCGCCGTGGCCAAGGTCACAGGACGCCGGTGCTTCCCGATGGTTTTGGGGCACGCGCCGATCACAACCTGATCACCTACAAATCGCTGCATGAGCCGCTTGATGCCTGGGCGCTGAAGGAATTAGTGGGCCATTCGGTGAACTATCGCAAGCAACGGAGCCCTGCGCGGGAAGAACTGATTCCCGAATCCAGCATCCGCTTGTTCGCGATTGCAACGCAATTTCCTGAAAAGTTGTCGGCCCAGATTTCACTGCAACCCCTCGATCTGGGGTTGTACGATGTCGCGTGGGGAACAGATACCATCCGCGTGTTGGTGCTAAAGGAGATTCCGGACGCGGATCGTAATACAATCCTCAATCTGTTCAGTTCCGACCCCATGCGAATTGCGATGGGATTGAGCCGGTATTCTGGCAAATCGAATCAATTGAGTTCCGTTGTTGAAGAGTTGTTGAAGAAATATCACGGAGACCCTGACATGCCACAATCGTTGGCCGAAATGATTCGTGACTCCAAACAGCGAGTGATCGCCGATATCCCCGCGTCGGAAATTGTCGAATTCATGACTATTGAAAAAGCCCGAGAAACAAAAGCCTTGATCGAGCGGCGGCTCGCCGAGCCCGAGAAGAAAAAACCGGTGTCCCCCCGCGCGACCAAAGGCCGACGCAAGACGGGTTCGGAGAGTCATTGAGACGTCGTTTGTTCGTTGACGCCTGTCTGGAATGCGCTTGGCAGTGCGGATGGAAGCGTCTAAATGACCGTGCGGAATCAGTGTCGATGACGAACATTCGAGAGGAAATCAGCCGGAACGCGCTAGCGTCCGGTTCGAAACGTCGAAGACCGCTCGAACCGGACGCTAGCGCGTTCCGGCTGACGGTTTCTGATCGACGTTGATCACGCACGGTCAAAATGCGGCTCGCAGACATTCATGATCGCGTGATGCAACACGCGCTCCTCGAAGCAGGGTGCGGTGATGAGTCGCTGTTTCGGATCGTGGATCAGGAACTGATGGCAGCGTTCCAGTTCCGCCATGTCAGATTCAGTCGCGTTCGCCAATCGAGCGAGATTCACATCGAGATTCGCGGTGTACTCACTCAAGTCGGCCCGATGGCGTTTGCCGCGTAAGGTTCGGCTGACAGCCAGGCGGAGGTTTTCCACTGCGAGCAGCGTTCAATGAGAGGGCCAATGAGTTTCACGCGGGATTCTTCGCGTCTGGGGTCAGGTGGTTCTGTTCCTTGAATCTGAATAGACTTCGCGCGTAACGAACGAAGTCTGAGTACTTCGCTCCAGGAGGATGATCATGCAGCGTCAGCGAAATATCGTGCCGGTTGTCCGTAGGTTTTGGATGGGCGAAGAGCCGCGGGAAATTGAATTTTGGCGGACGCAGACTCCGGTGGCTCGCGTGGCTGCTCTGGAAGAAATCCGTCGTGAGCACCACGGGTGGAATCATGGAGTTGAACCAAGACTTCAGAGAGTTTTTTCAATCGTTAAACGCTAGCGGTGTTCGCTATCTCGTGGTCGGCGGGTTCGCGGTCGCATTGCACGGACATCCGCGCTACACAAAAGACATCGACGTTTGGATTGACTGCACAGCGGCCAATGCCAAACGCATGGTCCGCGCGATCGGTGATTTCGGATTCGCATCACAGTGGATTTCAATGGCGTGAATGTGAACTTCATCGACGTTGAAAGTTTGAAGGTCAACAAGCGATCGACGGGACGGGCTCAAGATCAGGCGGATGTTGAGAACCTCGAGACACCAGAATGGGAAGGCTGAACGAGGCGGCTCCGCCTCGCTCCCTTCGGGCCTACGTTCCGTGCTCCGATCACGCCCTGCTGTTCTTTTGTCTGTCCTTTTTTACCTGCCTGCCGGAACTGCGGCCAAGCGGAAGCCCAGGTAGCTGCTCCGGCGCGACGGCGTGTCCCAGTCGCGGTTCGCCGCGCTGAACCCCCCGGCATCGGAGAGCCACCAGCTCCCGCCCCGGTTCGACCGGTTCGAGCCTGTGACCACTCACCGGCGTCCTTGTAGCACGGCTTGGCGGAACAACCAACTCGACGCGCCGGCGGCGCGCGTGAAGGCGACCAGCGCGACCAGCGCGGTCGCGCGTTGTTGCAGTTCTCGCTCGTCGATCAAGCCGCTGGCGAAGTCGGATTCCATGGCTTAGGAACAACCAGCGGCCGCGAGTTGGCGGGCGGTCGGACGGTCCGATGACGTAGGCGCTCGGAGCAAACTCGATGGCAATGTGGCCACCGCCACGGTTCGACCGGTCATGTCAAAAAACTCAACGCTGAAACCGACTTCCTTTCCAGGAACATTGTGGCGTTCGACCAAAACGCCCACGTCGCCGGCGCGCAGACCGTGCTCTGGCAGATCCACGGTGAGAATGACGTCTTGGAATAGCTCAATTTTCATGGCCTCACTCCGGATACGCTGTGATCAAGCGGGGAAAGTCCGTACCAATGTCGATTTGCCAAATGCTGCGGAACAGAACCCGACCGCCAGCTAAGTCGGGCAGCGGAGCGACAATTTCATAGCGTTTGCCGTAGTCGGTGTCTGTTTCACAATCGACTTCAGCGGCCAGATGATGGACACGCAAGTCAGTTTCCAATCGTTGCCAATCGTCTCCGGAATACCCCATCGAGAGAAGCAGTTTGGCTTTCGACCCTCCGCGCCGGTGAATCGGGTTCAACAAGTATTCGCACAGCTTGTCTTTGGCGATGACCGCCTTGTCGGCGTTGGGAATCATCATTTCAACATCCACTCGAGCCTGTGACCACTCACCGGCTGGCTTGTAGCACGGCTTGGCGGAACAACCAACTCGACGCGCCGGCGGCGCGCGTGAAGGCGACCAGCGCGGTTGCTCGTTGTTGCAGTTCTTGTTCGTCGATCAAGCCGTTCGTGAATTCGGCTTCCAAGCGAGTCAATTGTCGCCGGAACCGGACGCGTGCCTGACGACTCAAGATCACATGCGTGGGGAACACTCGGCAGCCCAAGAATTCCGCGCCTAGCGCCGAGCGATTGATGAATGGCGGCTTCGGGATGAGGCGCAGTTCGCGTGAGAGAAACGTCACGCAACGATCGCGGATGTCGCGCAGCTCGCGCGGCGATGTTCCCCAGATCAACACGTCGTCCATGTAGCGGACGTAGCCCGAACATCGAAGTTCTTCTTTGACGAAGCGATCAAACCAACTCAGGTGGAAGTTGGCGAAATGCTGGGAAGTCAGACTGCCAATCGGCAGTCCCACGCCAGTCTCGCCATGAGCTTTCAAGATGCGTTCAAAGAGTTGCAGCAGACGTTGGTCTTTGAAGCGGCGAGCCAAGTGGGCCAGCAAGACGCCGCGATCGATGCTCGCGAAGTAGTGGCGCATATCGAGCTTCAGAAAAGCCTCGGATTGCTGGGCAAAATGTTGAGCGCGCAGGACCGCGGCTTCTCGGCCCTTGCCGGTGCGGCAGGCATAGGTGTCGGAGATCAGCCAGCGGTCGAAATGCGGTTCGCAGACATTCATGATCGCGTGATGCAACACCCGTTCCTCGAAACAGGGGGCGGTGATCAGTCGCTGCTTCGGATCGTGGATCAGGAACTGATGGCAGCGTCCCAGCGCGACGGTTCCAGTCGCGATCTGCCGCGACAAGCGCGACAAGTTGGTGTCGAGGTTCGCCGTGTATTCCGCAGAGTCCGGGCGATTCCGTTTACCGCGCAGCGCGCGACTGACGGCCAAGCGGAGATTCTCAGGCTCATGAATTTGATGGAACAGGTGACCGATACGTTTCATGGAATCGTGCCGCACACTTCGTAGCCACGCTCACCAGAGCGTGGGCTTGTTAGTGACCCGGCCCACGCTCTGGCGAGCGTGTTGAAAAATGTAACCCGAAGCGTCAGCGAGGGTCGGAGTCATGTAACCCGAAGCGTCAGCGAGGGTCGGAGTCTTCGAGAAATCACAATCCAAACTCCCTCGCTGACGCTTCGGGCCAAACTCCCTCGCTGACGCTTCGGGTTACATTTTCCGACACGCTCTGTCGAGTGTGGCTACGTTGGAGCAACGACCTTCAAAATCCGGTCGCCATATTTCTCCAACTTGCCGTTTCCCAGTCCCTCGATCTTGCCGAGTGCGGCCTTGGTGGTCGCTTTCCTCCGCGCGATCTCCGCGAGCTGTTCATTGCTGAAGATGATGTAAACGGGAACGCTTTCGGCCGCAGCGAGTTCTTTGCGCAGGTCGCGGAGGCGGACATAGATCTTGAAATCTTCCGGAGACAGCACGTTCTGGTAATCGATTTTGGGCCGACTGGAAGCGCCTGACGTTCCGCCGGTGGCAGGCCGCTTGCCATCGCTGTAATCGACGCAGAACGTCCAGAACGAGGCATCACTTTGGCTGACGAACTGTCGCTCGACCCGCAGCACGCGATGGTTGCTGAGAAAGGCATTCATTTCCGCCTGAGCGACTTCACCGTGAATCACTGGGACGTAGAAAACTGCAAAGGGCATTGGTTCCTCTTTCGTTCCAATAAGATGTTTAACCGCTACGCCAACGGCGTGCGCGCCGGCTGGAGAATACCGGCCGCCATCACCAAGCGCCACGCCGCTGGCGTGGCGGTGAAACATCGCGGCGAAGCCGCAATAAGTAACCCGAAGCGTGAGCGAGGACGAACGCTTCAAGCGACTCCGAATGGAGAGCGTTTAGGAGCGTTCGCCCTCGCTCACGCTTTTTGAAGTTGCGCTTTTCTTAGCCCCGAAGGGGGCGAGACTCGAAAGCCCAGGGCGCAGCCCTGGGAAACGAGCCGTTTTCAAGCCTATAAGCCCCGAAGGGGCGCGACACATCGAGTCGCGCCCCTTCGGGGCTTTTTGAATTCCAATTACTCAAAACCCAGGGCTTCGCCCTGGGCTATCGAGTTCCGCCCCCTTCGGGGCTGAAAACAGCGCAACTTCAAAACTCACGCTTCGAGTTACTTTTGGTTGCGGCGAAGCCGCAACCAATGTGGCACGACGCTCCGCGTCGTGAATCGCGACGCGGAGCGTCGCGCCACAATGCGCGCACGCCGTGCAAAACTCGAGTGCGCAAATGCTGTGCCGTAAATTGCCAAAAAAATCGCGCGGCCAGGGGGGAGTACCCCCCTGGACCCCCTTCCTATTCCGACCCGCAGGGCGTGACCGGAGCATTCCACTCCGGCACCTACGGCTCCGCTCCGCTACGCCTTCGGGCCTACGTTCCATGCTCCGATCACGCCCTGCTGTTCTTTTGTTTTACCTGCCTGCCGGAACTGCGGCCAAGCGGAAGCCCAGGTCGCTGCCCCGGCCCGACGGCGTGCCCCAGTCGCGGTACGCCGCGCTGAACCACCCGGCAACGGAGAACCACCAGCCTCCGCCCCGGAAGGACCGGAACGAGCCTGACGAAGCCCCGACCGGATCGACGCCTCCAGGGAGCGTCGAGTCGTACCAGTCGCCGCACCACTCCCAGAGGTTACCCGCCATATCGTACAAGCCCCAAGCGTTCGGCTGCTTCTGGCCCACCGGATGCGCGGCGCTGTTCGAGTTGCCAGAGTGCCAAGCGTGCTCGCCAAGTTTGTCTTCGTCGTCGCCCCAATAAAACCGCGCGGTTGTTCCTGCCCGATAGGCGCGTTCCCATTCCGCTTCCCACGGCAACCGCACCGTCAGTCCTGCCGCCGCCGGGATCGACTTCAGCAAGCTGTTGAACTTCGTGCAAAACTCAACGGCCTCGTCATGGCTGACGTTGTAGACCGGATGCTTCGGCCCTTTGCCGTTGTCCCAGGTCAACGTGGTCTTCATCACCGCCTGCCACAACTCTTGCGTGACCTCGGTCTCCAGCATCCAGAAGCCACGCGTCAGAGTCACTTCCACTTGATTCTCATCGCTGCTGCGATCCTTTTGGGACGATGGACTGCCCATCTTGAACTTGCCTGCGGGAATCCAACGCCATCTCGTTTCGATGCCGCTGACCGTGATGACTCGCAGCATTCCGGCGGCCATCAGCGACACCTCGGCCGCGACATCGACCGGCGAACCTTTGCCCGCCGCGCGGTCGGCTCCCGGCTGATACGGCTGTTGCCGTTGTTGCACGCGCGCGATCTTCGCTCGCCAGTTCTTCGCCTTGTCGGTTTCGGGCCGAGTCCCTTCGCCGTTCGGATCGGTCATCCGCTTGTATTCGATTTCCAGGTCTGCAATGTGCCTCGCATAGCCGGCGAAGACCGCTTGGTCCGCGCGGTCTCGTTCCGTCAGACGCGACTTGACCACGTCCAGTTTCTGCTTGAGCGCCACAGTGAGCTTCGCGATCGTGTCGTTCTGCTGGCGGACGATGCTGCTGGTCTCATAGTTCGATTCCAACAGCTTGCGTTTGTGGTCTTGCGCGGTGACCAACTCGCCGCGCAACACTTCGTGCTCGCCAGCCGCATTCTGCAACGCGGCCTGCGCCTGATTCCACGCGGTCATGTCCACGGGGCTGTCGGCATTCGGACCAGTGGGCGACGTGAACTGACCGGAACCGCCGGGCTTGGGCTTGGTTCCGGGCACCGTGCGTCCCGTCGGAGTTGGAATGTTCAATCCCAAGTCGATGGTCGGGCGATTGAGTTGCTGTTGCAGTTGATTGAACCGCTCGGCGGCCACGCGAGCTTCGATGTCGCCGATCCCCGCACGCCACGCTAACAGTTCCTGCAACTCGTCCATCAGCGGGGGCAATTGCTTGGCCTTGGGCGCGACCCGGATCAATTCTTCCAGCAGACTGAGCACCGGCCCCCAATCTTTCTGACGCCGCGCTTCGGGAATGCTTTTCTCCAACGCCGCGAGATACGGCCCGGCCAGTTGTTCGGAGAGGGCCGCCACGGCCTCGTCGAGTTCCGTCTCGCACTTGGATTTCCACGTCGGAGCTTTCTGGAACGCGGCCAACTCCTGTCGAATCCGCGCGAACGTCTGTTGCAGCAGACTGATCGCCCCCTCGGACTGTTGCTTGCCAAGCAACTCTTCCGCTTTCTCGCGGCCTTCGGCGAGCAATTCTTGCAGCGATTCGAGCAACACCTTTTCGGCGAGTCCGGCGGTCTCGAACTCCAACTTGGGCAGCGCGGGCAAGTCCTCCAGTTTTGATTCCGTCCGCTTGGGCAACAGGCTTTGCCGCTTTCGCAATGACTCGCCGACTTGCGAGAACGCGGTGTTGAGTTCGTCGAGTTGCACGGGGTCTTGATTCTCTTGACGCTCGCGTTCATCGGCGTCCAGCGTTGCACGATTGAGAACTTGTCTCGCGTCATCCCGATCCTTCTGCGAGATCGCTTGCTTGAGTTGCTGCTTCTGCTGGATGTCGTCGATCCGGGCTTCCAATTGCGAGATGTCACCACGGTCCTGTGCGATGACCTTCTCCAGGCGGACGATGTGGACTCGCCGCCGCGCGGTTTTGCGGTAGAGGCCGACCAGTTCCGCGTGCGGACCACGCTCGGCATTCGGCTCGGCGAACAGCTTGATCGCCTCGTCGATGGACAACCCGCTGCCGCTGAGCTTGATCTTCAAATCGGCGGTGAGCTTTTCTGTTTCCGTCTTGCTGGCGATGAGCAGGTTGCGTCGCTCACCCTGCTTGGTTTCGAGCGTCAGCCGGGCTTGCTCCAACTCGGCGAGCAATTGTGCTTCGGGATCAACGGCCTCGGCAGGTTGCGGCGTGGTCGGGGCGATAACTTTGGCCGATTTGACCACTTCTGGGTCGTTGGGCGTTTTCTGTCCGCAGCCGCTGAGCAGCAGGACCGCAAGACAGATCGAAAGCCAAGCCAACCTTGGCGAGCGGGGCGGCGTCCGCCCAATGGCACTCACTTTGGTAGCGGCACGGCGCAAGCCGTCCGGTGAAGTGCGGGAAACTCGACGAAACCGGACGGCTCGCGCCGTGCCGCTACAACTGATTGTTCGGTCGTTTCGACCGCTGGACCGGGGGGCTGACGCCGCCCCGCTCGCCTGATTTGTTATGAGGCACCTCATGTCTCATCGTCCCCATCTTCGTTGTTGAGTTGTCCGCGTCCGGCCTGACGCTCGGCCCGGCCTCGCAAGTAATCCATCACGGCTTGCCAAATCTGGCCTCGGCGGTTTGGAGTCTTGATCGCATCTCGCAAGCGGTTGCCGATGATTCGCCGGACCCAGGCTTGGGCTTCTTCATCGCAGGTTCCTCGAAACGATCTCGACTTCCGCCAGAGGATCATCAGCACATCATTGAGGATCGTCTCAGCATCTTCCAGGATCGCCTCGTCGCCGTGCCGAGGAACACGAGCGAGCTTTCTGGCCAAGCCGTTAATGAAATCCTGTTGAGCCGCGCGTTGAATGTCTCGCAGCGCGGCGTCGATCTCGTCGCCGCTCGTGGCGCGTTGCAGGTTCGTAAGAAGGGACAGCCACGAGATGTCCGGCATGATGCGTTTTCTGGGTCGAGGCAAGAGATTGTGGCGCGACGCTCCGCGTCGCGATTCACGACGCGGAGCGTCGTGCCACAATGTGGCTACTCGAACAGTTTGTCGAGACCTTGCAGTGAGGTGCCGGCGGCTTCGGCGGCTTGCAGGGCGGCTTCAGGATTGGACAGTTCCTGTGCGGCGGTCTCGGCTTGCAAGACCTCGACGGTGGCCAGCTTCTCGTCGATCTCTTTCTGGATCGTCTTGAGCGTGTCCCCCAGTTCGCCAGAGAACGAGCCGCTGGAGGTGGCCTTGAGTTCGGCCAGCTCGGCTTCGACCTTGGCCATGTCGCGCTGCATGGCGAGGTCTTCCAACTTGCCGCGCACCTCGGTGACGAGCGTGAGCATCTTGTCACGCTGCGAGTCGAGCTGATCGGCGGCCGCTCTCATGCTGCCGATCATCTTGGTCTGAGTCGTGGTCTGTCTTTCCTTGCGAGCCAATTGGGCTTGCCAGGATTGGAGCAGCTTCAAGACTTCCTGACCGGACAGGTTTCTGCCAGCGAACGCGACCGGCTTCTTGAGATCGTCTGGTCCCATCGCGCTGGGCTTGGGTAGCCCGGCTTGCTTGGCGGCGTCGGCCAGATTCTTCATCGCCGCCTGTGTCTTGATTCCCGATTCGGCGTCGCGCGCCTCGGCCAGTTCGCGAGCACGAGCGTCGATGCGCAGCTTGCGAGCTTTCTCACCGATGTCGTCGGCCCGCTTTTCAATGTCGCGGATGCGGCCTTCCGCGCGAGCGACCGCCGTCTCACGCTCAATCTGCGTGCTCACCTCATCAACCTTCTTGGACAAGAAGCCGTAGTGATAAACCGCTGCTGCCACGAGCAACGCACACGCACCGACAAACGCCAAAGCACTCTTCACCATGATGGGACTCCTCACGAAGGCAGGGATTGCTGAATGACGCTCGACACCGCCTGCTGCCGCAACGCTTGCAGCTTCGCCAGACACGCGAGGTCCAAACCAATTTGACAGGCCAACAACACGGTCGCCGCCAAGACACACGTCCGAGCACGATCCCACCGCCGCGACCAAACCACCTCTCGCGCCGCTCGCCGCGCTGTGCGAGCAGAAAGCTGCTCCCAGTTCGACTCCAACAACCGGCGGATCTCCGCCTCGCTTTGCCGCGATTCTGAAGTGGTCATGACGATGTTTCCCGCGTTGCCCGCCGCGACTTGGCCCAGCCGCGATCGGCGAAATAAAGTGGCCTCTATCAGTGAGGACGACACGAGCACGCGACGATTTGGGAAAAAAGCAGGCGACTGTGCGAATTCTGATCGAACTCGCCGACAGTCACGGAGAGGCTCTGAAGATTGAGAGCCGCGACCGTGAGGGAGCGCGTGTGAGTCCTTGAAGCAACCGCTCCCTGCGGCTTTCATCAGGCCAGTCCGAGGCCAGCGCCCAATAGCACTCGCTTGGTGAGCCGATGGCGCTAGCCACGGGCGTCGGTGGTTAACGTGACACGGCGAATCGCCCGACGCTAGCGCGTTCGGTTCAAAAGTGCGAATCGCCCGACGCTAGCGCGTTCGGCTCAAAAGTGCGAATCGCCCGACGCTAGCGCGTTCGGTTCAAAAGAAATCGACATCACAGCCGCGTTCCGTATTGCTGCTCGTAGTAGTTGCGGTACTCGCCCGATTTGATGCGGTCGATCCAGGCGGTGTTGGCGAGATACCAGTCGATCGTCTCGCGCAGGCCGTCGCGGAAGTTGTACTGCGGCTTCCAACCGAGTTCGGTCTCGGCCTTGGTGCAATCAATCGCGTAACGCAGATCGTGTCCCGGTCGGTCGGCGACGTACTTGATCAGCGTCTGCGGTTTGCCGAGCAGTTCCAGCAGCGTCAGAGTCAGGTCGATGTTGCGGACTTCGCTATGTCCGCCGAAGTTGTAGACCTCACCGACTCGGCCGCGTCGCAGAGCGGCGTCGATGCCTCGGCCGTGGTCGAGCACATGAATCCAATCACGCACGTTATGGCCGGTGCCGTAGACCGGCAGAGCTTGATCCTTCAGAGCGTTCGAGATGAACAGCGGGATCAGCTTCTCTGGGAATTGGTACGGCCCATAGTTATTCGAGCAGCGCGTGATGATCGCCGGAAACCCGAACGTGTGAACGTACCCTCGGACCAGCAGATCACCCGCCGCCTTCGACGCCGAGTACGGACTGTTCGGAGCCAGCGGAGTCTCCTCGGTGAAGAAGCCCTCCGCGCCGAGGCTGCCGTAAACCTCATCGGTCGAAACTTGCAGATAGCGCTGCACGCCGACGGCTCGGCAGGCATCCATCAGCACCTGCGTCCCGACGATGTTGGTCCGCACGAACGGCCCGCTATCGAGAATGCTTCGATCGACATGACTCTCCGCCGCGAAGTGGACGACGAGGTCCGGCTGATGATCCTTCAACACGCGATCGACGAATTCACGATCGCAGATGTCGCCGTGCTCGAAGGCGTATCGCGAATCGCTCGCGATGTCCGCCAAGTTTTCCAGGTTGCCGGCATACGTCAGCTTGTCGAGGTTCACAACCTTCTGATCGGCGAACGTCTGCAACTGCCAGCGAATGAAGTTCGCTCCAATGAATCCGCAACCGCCGGTCACCAGAAGTGTGGGCATGAATCCGTTCCCTCTTTGTCCTGAGTCCAGAAAAGGAGTCGCGATCACGACTCTCGGCGTGTGTTATCGGATTTCGAATCGACGGTCGAGACGTGAGATTCGTTGGCTCGCCGCTCATGCCCAGCACATTGCCGCACTGGGTGCGGAGGATATTTCTTCCAACGGGCGTCCTTCAGCGACAGCAAGCACATCAGGAAACGAGAACCCTTCCCAGAGACGACCACTCGCAAATGTTGGCAGCTTTCACAGAGGCTGGTGTCGCTGTTCATGGCCTCGGTTTCTTTCGCCAATAGAGGGCCGCTGAGGCGAGAAAGATGACCCACTCGCCAACCGCCAATTGATAAGTCATCCGCTGAATGTCGCTGTAGAGAAAGAAGCCCACTCCGCGAAACAACACGAGGCAACCATGAATCAGCAGGCACGCCAGCAGCGAGGACTCCAGTTGCTTCGGACGCCAGAGCGGCCACAGAAAGATGCAGGCCATTCCCATTTCCAATCCGCCATAGACGGAGAGGAATTCCGACTGCCCCGATCCCGGCCGGAGATCAAACCCGACCAGCCCCGAAGTCTCCGCCGGCTTCAGCGAGCACCAGATTGCCAGATAGGCGTAGAGAATTCCCACAGCCGCTAGAAAGATCCTTGCCATGCAAAACCTCGCTCCTTCAAAACGGAAACGTGTCATCGAGCGGCGAGGCCGACAGTTCGACCAGGAATCCCGACAGCCGCTCGGTCACTTGCTCGAAGAGCACTCGGCCCTTTTCGGCCGAGGCCAGATGGGGATTGCCGGAGCCGCTGTTCGTGGTCAGCAAGTGCCACGGCCGCGTGATCGAGACCCAACCTTTGTTGACCGCATCGAAGCGAGTCTTTGCCACGGCACCGTCGTCGGCGGCCAGTTTGCCGGTGACGGGATCGGTCGTCACGAGATGCGGCTTCAAGAACTGGATCAGCGACGTTTCCATTTCGCCGGCGTGATCGTCGGGGTTCTCGAAAATCTCCGGGCCGAGGTCGGCGGACAGGCCACGATACCACTCGCACAGGAACAGCTTCACCGGCGTCTTATCGGTCAGCTCGCGGAGCACCGGTTTGAAATCGTTACCACCGTGGCTGTTCACAATCACCAGCTTGAGAACCTTGTGCTTGGCCAGCGAATCGACGATGTCGGAGATGACTCGCAGCAACGTGGATGGGTTGAGGTTCATCGCCAGCGGGAACTCCATCATGTTGGTTTCGGTGCCGTAGGGCATCGTCGGCAACAAGACCACCTTTGCCCCTCGCTGCCACGCCAGCTCACACGCTCGCGAGCTGATCGCGTCTCCCTCGAACATGTCGGTCCCATAAGGGAGATGCAGGTTGTGCGGCTCGGTTGCTCCCATCGCCAGGACGGCGACTTGATACGGGTTGGCTTTGACGAACCCGTAGTTAATCTCGCTAAGCAACCAGGGGCGCGGGGCGGGGGAAGTCATGGTGGTGATCCTGTTGGAGGTGGACTCATGGACGATGCGCGATGTTCAATCGGGGAAGCGAGGAATGGAAAATGAGAAATGACAAATGACAAATGAACTGTCCGGCATTTTGCATTTCTCATTCTTCATTTCTCCTTTTTCATTTCTGGCTTATAGATCGCCGCGTGCCGGATCGGCGTCTCCAGGACGAGCAGGCTCAGCGCGGTCAGATACAGCCGGCCGGCTTTGGCGGCGTACTCTTCATTCGAGCCGGGTGGCTTGTTGGGATTCCAACTGCCGCCGACTTCGCCGCCGCCGGGATTCTGATTTTGCAGAATCAACTGGCTGGTGTGCTGATACCACGCCTGCCACTCCGGGCCGCCGACGTTGTGCAGCACCTGAGCGGTGTAGTACCAGGCATAGACGTTGCGCCGGCCGGGAGCCCACGTCGGGCGATTCGCTTCTGAAAGCAAGTAAGCGAGCGCATCGCGCTGCGACGGATGATTCTTTGGCCAGCCGAGCCATTGCCGACACAACAATCCTTCGGCCGTCATCGCGGGCGAAACCTTTTCCAGCGGATCGTTCGGCTGATACTTGTACCGCGCGCCGTTTTGTTCGGAGACCGATTCGAGAAACAGCGTCGCCCGTTCAAAGTTGTCGATGGGGACATTGATCTTGGCGATCCGCGCCGAGTGCAACGCCATCAACGCCCAACCGGTCACGGAGAGATCCCCCATCGACTCCCCCGATTGCGGCTGATAGCGCCAACCGCCATCACGCGGATGCTGCGATTCGAGCAAGAACTTGATGGCTCGTTCGCACGATGATTTCAAACTCGGATCGTGGGTCAGCGCGTAGGCTTCGCACATCGCGATCGTCGCTTGCGAGTGCGCATAGAACGCGGTCTGCCGTCCCAATTCTTCGTGATCGTGATAATCGCCGTTCGCTTTTTGGATCGACTTGAGGAACGCGACTCCCTTGGCGACGACCTTCGCGTGCAATCCCTCGTTCGGTGAGTGACCGTCACCGAGAAACGCCAAGAGTGCCAACGCGGTCGCTCCGGCATCGGTGCGAATCACTCGCTCGCCGGGGTCGGGATAGCCTTCGTGCAACTTCCAGTTGCCCCCTTTCTCTTGCTGCCGCACGAGCCACGCCAAGCCCGCGCCGATGCCCCGTTCGCTCTTGTCGATGTTCAGTTCCTGCCAGATCACGGCACGGCCTTCCCCCGTGCGAGCGGCCAACGCGCCGCCCACCGGGACCGGCTTGGCCGCGTTCTCGCCGGGACCGGGCTTCGCGTCGTCGGCCTTCGGTTCCTTCGCCTTCGCCTTCGCTTCGCTCACTCCGGCAGTCGTCTTTACCGGGCCGATCAGCGATTCAATTTTGACCGGCTTCGCGATCGCCTCTTGGGAGGCGGACGGGATCGGAGTCCAACCCACATCCAAGATCGCCGGTCGCCCCTGACCGCTCATCGGCAGCAGGTACAACGCGAAGATCAGCAGCAACAGACCGTGCAGTCCCAGACTGGTCAGGAACCCTTCGCGATTGTTGTCCCACTGATGCCGCAGTCGTTCCTGCCAAGTCAGTAACGACGGCGACGTCACAGCATCCGCATTCAACGTCAGAAAGAATTGGGGCACGTTGGCGACCGCACGCTTCGGGCGAGCATCCGCTTTGCTCACTTTCGCCTTTGATACCGGCCGAGGCGAAGGTGCGATTTCCGAGACCACCTTCTTCTCGGCGACGTCTCGCGGCGCGGCGGTCTTCTCCGCATCACCCGTCTCCGCCGACGGACGGCGGAACCAAGTTGGTTTGTCAGGCGGCAGCGATTGTGAAGGCGGCTCGGACATGGTGCGGCATAGTAATGAAAAGCCGCCCGTCTGGCAGTGACGTAGCTCAGGCGGCTCGCCAGTGTCGGGTCAGTAGACGCGGTCGCAGGCGAGCCGCCTACGCTACGAATCACACGGGCTGACGCAATTGTTCGACGAACTGCTGGTGCTCGTCACTGGCGATCCCGCGTTGCAGAACTTCCAGCACGCGCGGCATCTCCCCTTCAACCAGGGCCTGTGGATCGAGCCACAAGCCAGGGAAGGCTTCGCTGCGGACAATCCCCTCCGCATCGGGCGACAACAGATGAAACTCGCCGCCGCGCCAGACGAACCAATCGACGACGAGATCGAGAACTCGCCACACCAAGTACTCGCGGACTTGATTGCGTCGATAGATCCGCAGCTTGCGGTTCATGTCGATACTGGCCGTGCTCGACGAGACTTCGGCGACCAACTCCGGCGCACCCACGATGAAATCGTCCGCACTCAATTGGACCTGACCACCATTGGCCGGGTCGATAATCAGAGCGGCATCGGCTTGCGGTTCGTTCTCCATGTCCAGTCGCAACGAACCATTGTCACCGGCATGAACTCCGGGCGTGTAGGTTCGATAAACCACGAGCCATCCCAATAACTCCGCATGGGGTACGGCGTGTTGCATCCAGCGAACGGGCGACGGCATGTGGACGACCCCTTCAATCAGTTCGGCCTTCTTCTCATTGGTCATCGCTTCGTAACGCCGCTCGAACTCGTCGCGAGTCAATTCGTCACCTGGTTCGAGCGGCGCGATTCGTGTTGACCGGCGAGGTGCCAATTTCACCACCGGCGTTAGCGTGCTTTGCGGAGCCATGACGTCACTCTCTCAAAAAAGCCGAAGAGGGAATCGAATGCGAACCCGCATCCGAAACCATCTTCGGCCACACTCACCAATCTCACCAGTTCAAATCTGCTGACCTCACACCACTATCGCGACGTGCGGAACGGTCCCGCCGGCAGGCCGGCCGCGTTCATCAGGTTCGGCTCGGCGAGCTGATCCCAGCCGAAGCGCACGGCGGCCGGTTCGGCGACCTTGTCGCTGCTGACGACCACGCTGTTGCCGTCGATCGTCGCGGTGGCCTCGACGAAATCACCTTCCTTGCCGGCGATCGTGAACCAGGAGAGCGGCTTGTCGTCTCGCGACTTCAAGCCGCCGCCGATGTGATCAAACTCGATGCGAACCTTGCTCCCTTCGACCTTCATCGACTTGTAAAGCGGGCCGGAGAAAACGAGATCGGATTTGCCATACGTCTTGGCCAACGCCCACAGAGCCAATCGCTTGCCGACGTCTTGCTTGTTCTTCGGATGGATGTCGGTCAGGTGCGTGATGTCGGTCGTGACCGCCATGCCGGTGTTCTTCATCGCCAGCACTTTGGTCTGAGCTTCCCAAATTTGCGGCAACAGAAACTGCGGATCGGTCGGCCCGTATTTGTACGGAGCAAGCTGCACATACAAGAACGGGAAGTCTCCCTGACCCCAGACGCTGCGCCAGCCGTTGATCAGCGCGTGCATGCGTTGCTCGTAGGCGACCCCTTGGCCGCGGTTCGATTCGCCCTGATACCAGATGGCTCCGCGAATGCCGAACGGCACCAGATGATGGACCATCCCGTTGTAGAGATTTGACGGCGAGCCGTGGCTGGCCTTGGCGGTACTGGCGTTGGCCTGTTGAGCCTTCACTTGCTCGGCGATGCCTTTGAGCGATTCGACTGACTCGAATCCGGCGATCGGTGTCCAAGGCTCGATGGCCGTGCCGCCCCACGACGTGTTGATGAGTCCGATCGGCACGTTCAATTCTTTGTGCAGATGCCGACCGAAGAAGTACGCCACAGCCGAGAAGTTCCCAATCGTCTCCGGCGAGCATTCCGACCAATCGCGGTCGAGCACCACTTCCTGCGGAGTCACGGCCGGTGTCTTGCGGACGTGAAACAAGCGGATGCTCGGATACTTCGCGGCCGCCTTCTCGGCATCTGGATTGAGCGAGGCCATGACCGACCACTCCATGTTCGACTGCCCCGATGCGACCCAAACTTCGCCGATGAGCACGTTGGTCAGCTTGATCTCGTTCTTCCCTTTGACCACGACCTCCACCGGATCACCGCTGGCCATCATCTCCTTCAGTTTCACCGACCACTTGCCATCGTCCCCGGCTTTTGCGGTCGCTTTGTTTCCGCCGATCGAGACCGTCACTTCTTCGCCGGCATCGGCCGTCCCCCAAATCGGGATCGCTTGCTTCTGCTGCAAGACCATGTTGCTCGCAATCACCTTCGGCAACTTGACGTCGGCCCGAGCGATCCCGCTCGACGCCAACGCACTCACCAACACCACACCCGCGTACCAACTCAGCCGACTCATGCTGTCTCCTTCACGATGAGAAAACCTGGGGAGAGAACGCCGCACTGCAAACATCCGAACGCAGTACGACTGGAAGAGGGGGCATTCGTAATGCGGCACTCTGCGGAACGTCAACGCACCGGCGGACGCACGGCAGGTGAGCCTGACCGAACGACAGGCAACCCCTTGAGTCTGGAATCATTCCTTGGCCCCGATTCCTTTGACCGGATTCCTTTGAGAACTGACAAGATCAAAGGAATCAGGTCAAAGGAATGGAGACACCAACCAAGCCGCGCCTCAGACCAATGCAATGGACGAGCTCATCGTTGGTCGAAGTAGTAAGGTCATTGTTGTTCTTCATCCGCAGTTCGGCTTTGCCATCCGCAGGCAGCGATTTGGGGAAGAATGCCCGCGGATGGCAAAGCCGGATCGCGGATGAAAGGCGGCGAGTCACGATTGCCACGGTCTCTTGGGTTGCCGGCGCAACCCGGACCAAGTCCCCTGTCCCGTCCCTTTGGTGTTAAAAATGTTTTGGTTGATACCACAGAGAATGCGACAGGGGACACAGAGCAAGCACTCAAGTCGTCGCGACTTTGAACGGTCGGATATTCATCGTTCGTAGCACTATCGCGTTCGGCTCAGTTTGCTGGCCTTATCGCGGCAGCTCGGCCCAGCGAGTTTCGTCGTCATCGTCGGCGGTCACGCGGTCGATACGCAGCATCGTGTCATCGCCGTCGGTATCCATGACTCGCAGCACGCGGTCGCCCAGACGGAGCGTCTCGCCGACGTTCAGCCAGACTTCCAACAGCGGCGGACCAGAGATCGGATCATTCTTCGGCATCAGGACTCCTCCTTGTGTAAGCGGCTCGCCTTCACCAATCGGCGGACTATAGTCCCGCGTTTTGAAAACCGGCAATCAGGCTTTTCCCCATTGAAGACACGTCACACGATGCCGCCACTTCGCTTGCAACCTCTGTTCAAACAGCGTCCGTGGGGCGGACGGCAATTGGCTCAGCGATGGCAAAAGCCCGACGCGAACAGCACCGGTTGGGCCGAGAGTTGGGAGGTCGTCGATCTCGGTGCCGATCAAAGCCGAGTCGTCGGTGGTCCCTACGACGGAGACTCTTTGCACGATCTGGTGCGCGAGCGTCCCGCCGAATTGCTCGGCCGACACGCCGCCTGCCAGCAATTCCCGTTGCTGTTCAAGTTTCTCGATGCGGCTGAGACGATGTCCGTGCAAGTTCACCCGAACGACACACAAGCCACGACGCTCGCTCCGGAACAGCACGGCAAATCGGAGGCCTGGCTCATTCTGGCCGCTGACTCCGACAGTCGATTGTCAGTCGGTCTGAAGCCGGACGTGGATCGAATCGCGCTTGAACGGCATCTCGCGACCGGTTCGCCGTCGCGAATCGAACAATGTCTGCACTCGATCCCCGCGCGAGTCGGTGACGTGATCTCCGTTCCCGCCGGCACCGTTCACGCGATTGGAGCGGGCATCGCGCTGGCCGAGATTCAGCAACCCAGCGACGTGACGTTTCGGCTCTTCGACTGGAACCGTCGCGACGCTGAGGGTCACTCGCGTCCGCTGCACATCGAGCAAGCGTTGCAGTGCATCGACTTCTCGCTGGGACCAGTCGAGCCGCTCGTGCCGCCCCGCTCGCCAATCGGTCAGGGCGATCTCAGCGAAAAGTTGATCCACACCGAGCACTTTATTTGGCGTCGTCACACGCTGACGGGAGCTCGCTTTCGATTGCCCGAAACTGATTGCTGTCGGATCCTGTCGTTGCTCGCAGGGCACGCGCTGATCGAATCCGACTCAGGCCGCGAAGCGTTGCTCGCCGGCGAGTCACTGCTGATCCCTGCCGCCTGCGGTGCCATCGTCATCGAGCCATCCGCCGGCGCGGTGTTGCTGGAAACGCTGCCGTCGTAGCCCCTCGATCGCCTTACCGCGCGGACTTCGCCGTCGAGCGTGAGAACATCTCCCATACACTCGCGAACCACGACGGATTCTTCAACCGCGTCATCTGCGATCGTGCATTGCTCCGCCCATAACCAAACGCCAACAGCAGCCACCCCGCGCACAGCCAGCAGACCGCGCGGTCGCGAGCCGGCAGACGCTCACGCCATTCCCAATCGGGCTTCAGTGTCACGCTCCCCTTCATCCTCATGCGATTCCCAGCGATGGGATGTTCGACCTTCAGCGACTCCCCCGTCAGCAAGGCTTGAGCGGTCGTCGAATAATCCAAACCGCACACGCGACCGACTCGATCCAGTTGAGCTTGCGGATCGGCCACGAAGTCTTCGTAGCGCATCCGCAGCGATTGCCGACGTCGAAACAGGCAGACGATAAGCGACAGCACGTTGACGAACGCCCAATACGCCACCGAATACCAAGCCGGTCGCGGCTTGATCGCCGTCTGCACGCCCGACTGCTTATTGGCATCCAACGCTTTCTTGCGCGACCACGTCACCGCACGAGCATCACGCACCAGATGCACCAACCGCAGGTCGAGACTCGGTAGATGTGCCAGCAACGCTCCTCTGAGCGGATGCTTCGACGAATCCACCACGACCGACTTGCCACTGACCTCCGCGATCGCCTGATACAACGCTTCTGTCTGGCGGAGGTATTCCTGAAACTCGGTCGTCGGCGAGATCCGCTGCCGCAACATCCGAGCGATCTGCATCAGACCGAGTCTCGAATAAAACTCGATCCGCTTTTGCAGAGCGACATATCCCGCGACGGTCGCCTCTGGCACTCGCCGCAGCCAAGCGTCGCGAACTCGTGTCCAAAAGCCGCACTCGGTGCCGAGTTGTCCGCACGCGCAGACTTCGTTCGACGTCCACCCCGCGCTGTGCAAGTTGACCAACTCGCCGACACCGACCACGTCGGGATGATTCGCCAAGACCGTGTCCAACAACGTCGAGCCGCTCCGACCCGCTCCGATGATGTAGATGACTCGCACTGCGTTCGACATGGGGCGTTCCTTCGAGTGACCGATTTGCCAGTGCTCGGGACCGTGTGAAGCGTTCAGATCATCACGCGGAGCGGCGATCCGTCGCGGCGGACGTTGGCGGGCTACCCAATAGATCGGCGCGAAGCTGGCCGAACTGTGGCGATTATGCGGCGCACAGCAAAATTCCAAACGCCACCGAGCGGCCGAATCTGCCGCTGAAGACAGGTCAGCAAGATTGCGAAAGCAATTTCTTGTCTGGAAACTCACGCCGCTTCGCGACTGGAAAATTCACAACGGCTTCGGCGGACGTTGGTCACAGGAGTTTCTCATGTCTCCACTTTGCTCACGCAGCGAACATCTCACTCGACGAGCGCTCTTCAAAGGGACGCTGGCCACCGCGGCCGGAGGTGTCGTGATGAACTTCGGCGGCTTGACCAGTTCGGCCGCGCTGGCCGAGCAAATCAAACGCGAGCAGAAGCATTGCATCCTGCTCTGGATGAACGGAGGAATTTCCCAATTCGAGACGTTCGATTTGAAAACGGGACGCCCGACCGGAGGCCTGTTTCGACCGATCTCGACCAACGTGGCCGGGACTCAAATCTGCGAACTGATGCCGAAGATGGCTCAGCAAATGGACAAGATCGCCGTCATCCGCTCGATGCGAACTTCGGAAGTTGATCATCCCGGCGGCATCTATCTGATGCACACCGGCTATCGGCCGAGCGCCAACGTCCGCTTCCCGGAGGTCGGCGCGATCGTCGCCAAGTATCACGGCCGCGAGGACTCTGACCTGCCGAACTTCGTGAAGGTCTCGACGCAAGGAGACGCCGGCGCGGGGTTCCTCGGTCCGAAGTATCTGTCGTTCTCGGTCGGTTCACGCGGCGAGTTGCCGACCTTCTCGGCCTCGCCACACGATCCCGCTCACGAGCTGCGGCGGCATGAGCTGCGATCATTTCTCGATGACGAATTCCTCCGCACCCGCAAGAGCGATCTCGTGCGGATGCACCGCGAGTCCTACGAAGCTGCGCGGCGACTCAACAAAGCTCGCGAGGTCTTCAAGATCGACGCCGAATGGGAACAGCAGCGCGAACTGTACGGCGACAGCGCGTTTGGCCGCCGCTGCATGTTGGCTCGAAAGTTGGTCGAGTCGGGCGTGCCGTTCATCGAAGTCGGGCAGAGCAGCTACGACTCACACGCCGACAATTTTGCCTGGCACAAAGGGCTGGCCCCACCGATGGAACATGCCTGGGCCGGCCTGCTGGTCGATCTGCAACAACGCGGGCTATTGGAGAAAACGCTCGTCGTCTGGACCGGCGAGATCGGACGAACTCCGAAGATCAACAACCGCGCCGGTCGCGATCACTACGTCCGCTGTTGGACAACCGCGCTCGCTGGCTGCGGCATCAAGGGCGGAGTCGTCTATGGCGAGTCCGATATCGACGGCGTCGATGTCAAAGACAAACCGGTCACCGAAGGAGACTTCTTCGCGACGATCTATCACGCCCTGTCGCTCGATCCGAAAACCGAGAACCTCGCCGGAGTGCGACCGGTTCCGCTGGCTCCATTCGGATCGAAAGTCGTCAGCGAATTGATGAGCTAATCCTCAAGCAAGCCCCCCACTGAGCTTGCCTCAGTGGCTCGCGGGTTTTTGCGCTACGAAACTTCACTTGATCATTCACCGGCGAGTAGCGCAGAAACCCGTAAACCGCTGACGCAAGGTCAGCGGGGTCGGTTGATTCAGAACGAATTCCCCGTCTCGCGAACGTCCACGCGGCCGTCGGCATAACCGATGAGAACTCGCTCGGCCGTGCCGAGGAATAGTCCGGTATCGACGACTCCCGCGATCGCGAGCACCGCGTTTTCCAAAGCCCGTGCTGCCGCTCCATCAAGCAACGGTTCGGCGAGCGCACAGTCGAGCGTCAGATTGCCGTTGTCGGTGAGGGATGCTTCCGTCCCGCCCACAACCGGTCGAGTCGTCGGCGTCAGGCCCAGCGCTTTCAACTTCCGCACGACATAGCCGTGAGCGAGCGGAATGACCTCGACGGGAATGCGTCCCCGTTCACCAAGCGTCCGCACCAACTTCTCCTCACCGACGAGAATGATCTGTCGCTTCGAGGCAGCCGCGACGATCCGTTCGCGAACCAGCGCGCCTCCCCAGCCTTTGACAAGATCGAGGTTCGGGGCCACTTCATCCGCCCCATCGACAGTGAGATCCAGCACCAGATCTTCGGTCAGCGGCACAAGCGGAATGCCCAGTTCCTGAGCCTGCTTGTCCGAAGCGTTGGAGGTCGGCACCCCCGTGATTTTCAAACCTGCCTGCACACGCTCACCGAGTTTCGCGATGAACGCGGCCGACGCACGACCAGAACCGAGTCCGACACACATGCCATCGCTGATCATGTCCAACACATACTTAGCCACGGAAAGCACGGCGGGATCATTGGAGACATTCGACATTTCAAGCTTCCTGTTGACGACGTGAGAGTGAGTCCAAATTGACTCGGTGAGAGTGCCGAGGCGACATGACGAAAGCAAGTCCGCGAACCAATCAACCTCGCGCCGACATGGTGGGAACGAGATCGAATCCGCTTTCACATCATTCTGCCCGCCCATCATTCTGCTTGACCGTTTTTGCAGAATGATGAGTGGGCAGAATGATGAATCGCAAATTCAGCCCTCGTACGCCGGCCCGTCTCGCATGTTGCAAATCTCGCTAAGTGCTGGCTTCCATCGGTCAACACCGCACTCCATTGGTGCCGATCTGATGCCCCACCTACACTCCCGCCCCTTTGAAACTCGGACCCATGCTCCGCGTGGGAACGAGATGATTTTGACATTTGAAATCTGAGACCCGCTCATGCCTCGCTACGACGCCAAACGACTCGAACCCAAGTGGCAAGCCTACTGGGAAGAACATCAAACCTTCGCGACCGGCCCGTTCGATCCGGCCAAAGAAAAAATGTATGTGCTCGACATGTTCCCGTACCCGTCGGGAGCCGGTCTGCACGTCGGGCATCCCGAAGGCTACACGGCGACCGATATCGTCTGCCGGTACAACCGCATGAAGGGGAAGCAAGTCCTGCATCCGATGGGCTGGGATGCGTTCGGACTCCCCGCCGAGGAATACGCAATCAAGACCGGCACGCATCCGGCCGTCACGACCGCCAAGAACATCGAGACGTTCAAGCGGCAGTTGAAATCGCTCGGCTTCAGCTACGACTGGAACCGCGAGCTGGCCACGACTGACCCCGATTATTTTCGTTGGACTCAGTGGATTTTTTTGACTCTCTTCGACACTTGGTACGACGCGAGTTGTGAATGGACCGGGCCTGACGGAGTCCAACGGATCGGCCGAGGGCGGCCAATCTCCGAGTTGCCGATCCCGGCCGACATCACCGCGAACGGCGAAGCCGCGGTGCGACGCTACCAGGATTCGCATCGGCTCGCGTACCAGCACGAAGCCCCGGTCAACTGGTGCCCCGCGCTCGGCACGGTCCTCGCCAACGAAGAGGTCGTCGACGGCAAGAGCGAACGGGGCAGCCACCCCGTCGAACGAATCCCGCTGCGCCAGTGGCTGCTTCGCATCACCGCTTACGGCGACCGACTCGCGACGGAGTTGGACAACCTCAACTGGCCGGAGTCGATCAAGCTGATGCAACGCAATTGGATCGGTAGGAGCGAAGGGGCCGAGGTCGATTTCTGGATTGGTGACTCGTTTAACCGCACGCCGCTGGCACGCGCGTCGAGCGATCCACTCGGCTCAACGACCGATGACTCGCGTGCCTGCGGCGTGCGGTTAAACGACTGGCTCGCCTCCCGCGCTCAAGCCGGCTTCCCAAGTGAGCCTGGCAATGACGTGCTCCGCATCTACACGACTCGTCCCGATACGTTGTTCGGCGCGACCTACATGGTCCTCGCGCCGGAGCATCCGGCGGTCGATCGGCTGACGACTCCAGAGCAACGCGCGGCGGTCGATGAATACCGTCAGCAAGCCTCGTTCAAGAGCGACCTCGACCGCACGGAACTCGCGAAGACGAAGAGCGGTGTCTTCACCGGCGGCTACGCGATCAACCCGGTCAACGGCGAGAAGGTTCCCGTCTGGATCGCCGACTACGTCCTCATCAGCTACGGCACCGGAGCCATCATGGCCGTGCCGGCTCATGACGAGCGGGACTGGGAGTTCGCCAAGACATTCGGATTGCCGATCACGGCCGTTGTCCAGGCACCGTCTGACTGGATCAGAAGCCATTCCGAGTTGGATTTGAAAAAATCTGGTGCCGATTTGCGGGACGCACTCGCTTTTGTACAACATTTATCATCACGGTTGGGCATGAAACTTCCGCAGGAAATTACGTCCGCGCCCGATCAGGTTGATCGGAGCCTTGAAAAAGAATACTCCAAGTCTCCCGGAAGTTGGGTCAACACGGCCTATTCCGAGCATGGCACCGCGATCAACTCCGGCAAGTACGACGGTCTCTCGACGGCCGAATTCAAATCGAAGATCACCGCCGATCTTGCCGCGAAGGGCCTCGGTCGCAAGGCGGTCAACTATCGCTTGCGAGACTGGCTCTTCAGCCGGCAGCGGTATTGGGGCGAACCGTTTCCGCTGTGGCATGAGCTGGATGCCAACGGTCAGCCCACGGGACTGCTGCGAGTCGATGCCGAGTCGGCGTTGCCGATCACGTTGCCGGAAATGGCGGACTTCAAACCGACCGGCACGCCGGAGCCGATGTTGTCGAAAGCTCCGGAGTCGTGGCTGTTCAAAACCGCTCCCGACGGCACGAAGCTGAAACGCGAGACCAACACGATGCCGCAATGGGCCGGCTCGTGTTGGTACTACTTGCGGTTCGTGGACAACAAAAATCCCGCCGCCTTCATCGCCCCGCAACTCGAAAAACAATGGTTGCCGATCGACCTCTATGTCGGCGGGGCCGAGCATGCCGTGCTGCATCTGTTGTACTCGCGCTTCTGGCACAAGGTGCTCTTCGATCGCGGACACGTTCACACCGCCGAACCGTTTCAACGGTTGGTCAATCAAGGCATGATCCTGGGCGAGGTCGAGTTCACGGTGTATGTGAGGGGTGAGGGAGCAATCGACGGTAGCCGAACTCGTGAGAGTTCGGACCGAAGTCTCACGACTTCGGCTACAGAGCAGCCCTCGACTCTCATTTGGGTGTCGGCTGCGGAAGTCACCAATGACGACGACGGCAACGCGATCCTCAAAGCGACCGGCGAGAAGCTCGCGACCGTGAAGCTGTCTCCCGATGCGGTCAAAAAATCTGGCGACTCATTCGTGCTAGCGGATCGCCCGGACATCCGGATCGAAAGCCGCGCCTACAAGATGTCGAAGTCGCGCGGCAACGTCATCAACCCGGACAGTGTCGTCGAGAACTATGGTGCCGATTCACTGCGACTCTACGAGATGTTCATGGGGCCGCTCGAAGCGGTGAAGCCGTGGTCGATGCAAGGGGTCGAGGGTGTCTTCCGCTTCTTGTCGCGCGTGTGGCGAACGATCACC
The DNA here is from genome assembly GCA_046156195.1 of Planctomycetaceae bacterium. Taxonomy (GTDB): domain Bacteria; phylum Planctomycetota; class Planctomycetia; order Planctomycetales; family Planctomycetaceae; genus SXKJ01. The sequence continues at coordinate 56,534 of JBJXEX010000125.1, forward strand.
GACGAGAAGCTCGACGACGTGCGGCTCAACCCCGCCGTGCAAGACATCGCGCCGACCGAACCGCAACTGCGTCTGCTGCACAAGACGATCAAAGCCGTGACCTACGACATCGAAACACTCGGCTGTAACACGGCGATCAGCCGGCTGATGGAGTTCATGAACGAAGTCACGAACTGGACCATCCGCCCGGTCTCGATCCTGAAGCCGTTCGTCCTGCTGCTCAGCCCACTGGCCCCGCACCTCGCCGAAGAGTTGTGGCAGTTACTCGGTGGCACCACGACGCTGGCCTACGAACCGTGGCCGGTGTTCGATCCAAAGCTGGTCGAGGACGCGGTGATCGACGTCCCCGTCCAAATCAACGGCAAGCTGCGAGCGAAGATCACTGTTGATGCGAAGGCCGATCAAGCCACCATCGAAGCGGCAGCTCGGCGAGAAGACAGCATCGTCTCACAGCTTGAAGGCAAGACGGTCGTGAAAGTCGTCTATGTGCCGGGGCGGATGGTGAACTTCGTTGTGAAGTAATCGTCGGCACCAATCGGTTGTTGTTGCGATTCATTGAGGGCCGATAGGATGAGCCTCGAGTTTGCTTGGCCGAGGGAGAGATCAAAATGTCTGCCACCCTGGAAATCACCAATCAATCAAATCGTGCGCTGGATGCTGAAGACTGGTACGAAGTCATCAACGGCGAGCGTCGAGAGGTCAAACCGATGGGTGCCTATGAAAACCTGCTCGCGTCCGTCTTGTCGCACTTGATGACAACCTTTGCCACGTCCAAACGGCTCGGCTTGGTTGCGGTCGAAGTCCTGTTTTCCTTGCGATCCGAGCCACTTTTGCAACGTAAGCCCGATGTCGCATTCGTTTCGAGATCACGTTGTCGGCAGAATCGAATCCGTCGCACTTCCGCTTGGGATGTCGTGCCCGACTTGGCCATCGAATTCGTGAGTGCCACCAATCTTGCCGACGAAATTGAAGCGAAGCTCGTCGATTATTTCGCGACGGGCGTGCGGCAAGTCTGGGTGATCTACCCGGAGACTCGCCGGGTTTATGTTCATCAATCGTTGCAAACCGTGCGGGGATACTCGGAGGACGAGGCCATCGACGCATCGCCGGTGCTGCCTGGTTTCACGTTTCGGCTGGCAGACCTGTTCGATGCGATTGAGAACATCGACGACGACACTCCCTAACTAAAACGGCGAAAACGAGATGACCAGCCGCATTGAACGAGTTCACGCCCGCGAGGTGTTTGATAGCCGACGCAAGCGGATTGTCGAAGTTGTCTTTGTGTCGGGGCGGATGGTGAACTTCGTCGTGCAGTGATCCGGGTGGGGAATCTCGCGCAGGTTTTGCAAGCCTTCTTGACCAATGGTCAAGTTCGCGATATCAGTTCCGCCAACCGACGAGCAAATGCCCTTCTTTAGTCTCTGGGGTGGCTTGTAGACGCGATCACGCATGACGTGCTTTCGCGCCTCGCGGGCGGGTAAGAGATCATGTGGTGGGCTTAGCGTCATGACGATTCTGAGCTCTCGGTCAGGGAGGACCGACCAATGAAACCGACAGCTAACGAGGTTGGTCATGATCCAAGATCGAGTCATCGAGTGTTCCTTTTTTGTTCCGATTCGCCGGGATGCGAATCTCTCTGACGGAGAACTGCATTCGACCGACGCTTGGGAGTGGTTGGACGATGAGTTGTTTGACCGGTTTGCCGGTCGCACGATTGCTCCGGGGTTGTATGACGGGTTCTATCGAGACCCCGACACCCAGGAGCGCGTGGCTGATGAGTCTCGCAAGTTTATTGTGGCGGTTGCCGATGACCGGATCGACGAACTGAGAGATTTGTTGGTGGCGGCTTGTGTGAAGTTCCAACAGAAGTGCATCTATCTCAGCGCGGCTGGAGCGGTCGAATTCATTGAGGCTGCGAATCATGAAACAACCTAGCGTTTATCAAGACCTGAAAGGTCGCGAATTGACTCTCGACGAATTGCCTGCCGGCGAACAAAAGCTGATCTCCGATCTGCGATCCGCCGCCAAAAAGGCCAAGGACTGGTCGAGTTTCAGCAATTTGTGGATGCCCAAGGTCAGCGAGTTTTACTCGCCGCTTGGATTGACTCGTCCGCAGATTCGCCAGACGGCGGGCTATCGAGTGGCACAAGACCTCGATAGCCGCTTGGCGATTGCAAATGGGCAGGCTCGGGTGCCCGACTATCGGGATGAACTGGAATCGCTGATTGGAGAACGATTCCAGACTCGCCGCGAGTTCTGCGAAGCCACCGGCCTCACAGAAGACATGTTGAGCCATGTGCTTTCCAAGCGAAAACATCTGGCAATCAACACGCTGGAAGAATCGCTTCGCCGGATCGGCTACACGCTGCATATTGCTCCGCTTGTCGAAGGTTGAGCCTAGTTGCCGGAGACAGATCGAGATGACCAGCCGCATTGAACGAGTTCACGCCCGCGAAGTGTTTGATAGCCGAGGCAAGCCGACCGTCGAAGTCGAAGTGACCTGCGCGGGTGCTCGGCCGGGACGCGCGATGGTTCCCAGTGGCGCGAGCACCGGACGATTTGAAGCCGTTGAATTGCGGGATCGTGACGCTTCGCGATTGGATGGCTTGGGAGTCCGGCAAGCGGTGCGGAATGTTTGCTCGGAGATCGCAACGGCGCTGATCGGACTCGATGCGGATGATCAAGCGGAGATTGATCGGCGACTGATTGAACTCGATGGCACGTCGCAGAAGTCGCGGCTGGGGGCGAATGCGATTCTCGGCGCATCGTTGGCGGTGGCGTATGCGTCGGCGGAAGCACGCGGGTTGTCGCCGGTCGCGCGGTTTCGCGAGATTTGGAGCGGCGTCGTGGGGCACGTTTCCAACGTGCCGACGAACGCCGGGCACGTTGGAAACGTGCTTCACGAACTCGGTACGCGAATGCTGTTACCGTTACCGATGGTCAACATGATCTCCGGAGGTCTGCACGCGGGACGGCAGTTGGAGTTTCAGGACTTCTTGATCCTCCCGGTTGGAGCGACGTCGTACTCGCAAGCGTTCGAGTGGATCGTCACGGTTTATCGGCGGCTCGGCCGTGTGCTCACCGAGCGAGGACACGAAGGGATCTTGATCGGCGACGAAGGGGGCTACGGCCCGAAGCTGCGGACGAACGAAGAGGCGATTGAACTTGTCGTTGCGGCGATTGAAGCGGCGGGCTTGAAGCCGGGTGACGATGTCGCGATTGGACTGGATGTCGCCAGCACGCACTTCTTTGAAGAGGGCCGCTATCGGTTGCCGAGCGTTTCGTCATCGCCGCTGACCGCCGAGCAGATGGTCGATCTCTTGGACGATTGGGTCGCGCGGTATCCGATCATCAGCCTTGAAGACCCACTGGCCGAAGATGATTGGGACGGCTGGCAACTGATCACCGAGCGGCTCGGCGAGCGGGTGCAGCTCATCGGTGACGATCTATTCGTGACGAATGTGGCTCGTCTGCGCGAGGGGATCGAGCGCGGGGTGGCCAACAGCGTGCTCATCAAGCTGAATCAAATCGGCACGCTCAGCGAGACCTTGGAGACGTTGAAGCTGGCCATCGACAACGGCTATTGGCCAGTCGTGTCGGCTCGCAGCGGCGAGACCGAGGACGCGACGATCGCTGATCTCGTGGTCGCAACCGGTGCGGGGCAATTGAAAGTCGGTTCGGTCGCCCGCAGCGAGCGGCTCGCCAAGTACAACCAATTGCTGCGGTTGGAAGAGTCGCTGGGAAGTGCGGCGGGATATCTGGGCGGAAAGATTTTTGGGTGAACGAAATCACTTGCCCCCGACGCACACCAAATTCTTCGCGGTGCGCAGAAAGAACTTTCCCTGCGAGATCGCGGGCGACGCATACACCTCTTCGCCGATGTCGCTGCGAGAGACTTCCTCGTAGCTGGCCTGCGTGGCATCGAGCACCAGCGTGCTCCCCGCTTCATTCGTGAAGAAGAGCTTGCCGTCGGCTGCGACCGGCGACGCAGTGAACTTGTCGCCGAAGCGTTTCTTCCAAATCAGCTTGCCCGTGTGAGCGTCCAAGCATGAGCCGATCCCTTTGTCGTCGGCGAGGTAGTACCGCTCGCCGACCAAGATGGCCGACGGGACGAACGACGTCCCCTTATCGTTCTTCCAAACGACGTGCGAGTCGGTAATGTCGCCGCTCCCTCCCGGCTTGATGGCGATGTGCGTTCCGTTGGGACCGCTGACGACGAACAACATCCCGTGCCCGACCACCGGTGTCGGGACACATTCGCGAGCAAGCCCCCGAATCGTCCACAAGCGGCTGCCGGTCCGCGGATCGTAACCGTCCAACTTCTCCGAACCGCTCAGCACCAACTCGACCCGATCGCCGCTCGGCACAAGTTGCGGTGATGACCAGCTCAACCAAACTTCGGGACGATCCGACTTCCAGCGGTTCGCGCCCGTCTGCTGATCGAGCGCGATCACATACGAAGCTCCGTAGTGGTCGCATTGCACGATGAGCTTGTCCTCAAACAGCAGAGGCGAACTCGCTGCTGCGAAACGATTCTCGAACGGGCCGTACTCGTCGGCGATCGCTCGCTGCCACAACAGGCCGCCGTCGAGATCAAAACAAAACACATCGCCGGTTCCAAAGAACGCGAACAGCCGTTTGCCGTCCGTCACCGGCGAGGGACTCGCCATTCCGCTGCGTCCGTAGAACAACGTCGGAGCAGTCCCCCACAGACGCTGATGCCAACGCTCGCGGCCGGTGTCGCGATCAAAGCAGATCACATGCAACTCGCCCTGATCGCGCCCCTCCGATGCCGTCACAAAAACCTTGTCGCCCCACACGACCGGGTTCGACGTTCCAATCCCCGGCAGCGGCATCTTCCACAACACGTTCTCCGTCGCCGACCAAGTCGTCGGCACACCGGTGTCGCTCGTCACGCCGTTGCGATTCGGCCCGCGCCAACCGGGCCAGTTCTCGGCATCAGAGCGACCACACGCCAACAGAAACAAAACCAACAACGAAGCGCAGCAACAGATTCGAATCACGCAGCGAAACATCATTTCCTCGACAGTTCTTCTGGCTATTCTCTTCTCGCTCTTCGCGCTCTTCTGTTCAATCTCTGTCTTCGATATTTTGAACAGAAGGACGCGAAGAACGCGAAGGAAAAATTGAAGCACAGGCACAAGCCAACTTCTTGTTTCACTGTGGCGTCGTGGTTATTTCTCGGTTTCGATCGGCTTGAAATCGATCCCTCGGCCCTGTTCATCGCACAGACGCAGTTGCACCGACCAGTTGTTGGGGACTTCGGGGTCTTTGTGCTGTGGCCCTTGGCAGACTTTGACCAGCAGCGTGTTGCGACCGGCCTTCAATTGGATCGGTGTGATGAAGCGGTCGAAGCGGGTGCCGTTCAGCCATTGATCGCGACCGAACACCTTCTCGCCATTCAGCCACACCGAGCAATTGTCGTCCGCTCCGCAACGCACCTGAGCCGCTTGCTCGCGCGGGACATCGATCTCAGCGTATGCGTAACCAACTGCCTCTCGCGTCGTCCCCAGTTGTTTGTTGAGATCCAGTTGGCCGAGCGTGTCGGTCTCGTGATGTCTCTTCCACGCGATCTCCGCACCGCCCTGGCCAGGATACTTGGCTTGCAGATCGACTTTCTTTTCCGGCTCAAAGACCGCAGCGAATCCCGTTTTGGCTGGAGCGTCGAATGGACCGACTAACCACCAATCCACGATCAATCCGAGATGCGAGATCGCATCCGCCGGCTCATCCAGTGATCTCAGTTTCGTCGCCGCCTGCGTGACCTGCGTGCTGTCGCGAGCCGCATCAAACGCCTTGCGGAACTCGGCCTTCGCGACGGCTAGGTCATTGTCCTTCACCGCTCGATCCCCCGCCGTCAGCGCGAGTCCGACGGCTTCGTATCGAAACTCGGCATCGTCTAGCCGAGTCGGTAGCCACTTCTCGCGAAACTCCGGTTCCAGCTTGTCGAGCAACCCCAACACCAGCCGCCTCGGCCGACCGACGCGCTTTGCGTCGCTGATGTATTCGTGGAAAAACTCGACCGGCCACTTTGTCCCCTCGCGTGCCAACTCGCGAGCCACGATCTCTTCATAGACCGTCCGATACCAATTCGCCGCGACCGCATTCGAGGTATCCATCGCCACGAGCAATGACGGCAGCACTTCAACTCCGTGCTTGGCCAACTCATCACGAGCCACCTTCGCCGCCTGGGATCCTTTCCCTTGTGGCCCCGTCTTCGTGATCGCCGCCAGTTCACGAGCAGGATCATAGGGTGGGTCGAGCGCAGCGAGCCCCACCAGCATCAGACAACCAGCGATCCACTTCACGGCAAGGCTCCAGTCGGCAGGGAACGAATAGCGAGCAGAATCGGCATTCTGCGAGTCTCACTTCGTAGTGCCAAGCGACAGAACCACTAACACACAAAGGCAGAAAACAATTGCTGAAAGCGAAAGCCCCCCGGTCCCTTTGTGGCTTCGTGTCATTGAGGTAGATCCGCGGCGTGCGGAAACCGTCGAGAACCTTTCAGGTTGACGCTTTCTGGCGACGCTCAAAGAATGCTTCTGCGACGAGGAATCGAAAAAACAATCTCAGGAGACTCAGCTATGCCCGCCTATCGTGCCAGTTATCTGCACCGAGACAAATGGTGGGTTGCTTGGTCGGATGACATTCCGGGAGCTCTCACTCAGGGGGCGTCGCTGGAAGAGGCTCGCGAGAATTTGCGCGACGCGATTGCATTGATGCTGGAACCCGTTGACCCGTCAATGTTGCCAGAACCCAAAGGTGAACTGGTCCGCGAGGTCATCGAATTGTGAAGCGGACACAATTGCTCAAACATCTGCGAAAGAACGGTTGCGAGTTGCTCACGGAAGGTGCGAAGCATTCCAAGTGGATCAATCTAGCGGACCATTCCAGGCAATCCACAGTCCCACGACACACCGAGATTGACGACTACTTGGCCAAATTGATTTGCCGTCAGCTCGGCATTCCGCCGGTTTAGAAACCGGCTCGATGTCTCTTTCCGAAGTAGCCGGACTCGTGAGAGTTCGGATCGAAGTCTCACGACTTCGGCTACGGACGAATTGTTTCACTTCGCCAACTGCTCGCGGATGAACTCCAGCGCTCGCGCGTTGGCTTCGGCGACCTTCTTGGGGTCGCCGTCGCGGAGGCCGTGTTCGGCTCCTTCGATCGTGAAGAGTTCGTGCTTCACGCCCTGCTTGGTCAGTTCGCGAGCCATGTCGGTCGAGCAGAAATACGGGACGTCGGTGTCCTTGGTGCCGTGGATCATCAGGATCGGCGGGTAGTCGCGCGTGATTTGTTTGACCGGGCAGAAGCGGTCCAGCGGATTGTGGCGCGACGCTCCGCGTCGCGATTCACGACGCGGAGCGTCGTGCCACTCTTTCTCCACATCGACACCGGTGACTCCGAGCGACCAGCCGCCGGTTTGGCGCAGGTAGCGATAGTAGCCACCGCGAGCCTTCGCCTCGGCGGGATCGTCGGTATTCGTGAGCACTTTTCCGTTCTTGTTGACGGCGGCCAACGCTTCGTCGCGAGGCACGGGGGCTCCGTGATGGGTGGACTTCGACCGAGTCCACTCGCCGTCGATGTCGCCGTAGCCCCAATAGGCCACGAGCGCCGTCGGCTTGGGCGTGACGATCGCTCCCGACAGCATCGTGAGGAACCCGCCCGCCGAGCCCCCCGTCACGACGAGGCGGCGCGTGTCGGCTCCGAACAGTTTCGGACCTTGCTCGTGCAGCCAGCGGAAGGCGTCCTGCACGTCGGCCGCGATCTCCGGCAGCTTCACTTCCGGAGCCAACCGATAATCGAGCGACACGAACACGAATCGCTCGCGAGTACACAGCTCCAGAATCTGCTTGGGCACCTGCGAGCGGCTGCCGACGATGAGCGCTCCCCCATGAATCCAA